>CAYYAQ010000058.1:0-29631 GCA_964469555.1 uncultured candidatus Brocadiaceae bacterium
GGTCAAGTCCTTCTACTCGGTCGTCGGCAACTGGGGCGTGGCGATCGTCATGCTGACGCTGCTCGTCCGTGTTCTGCTGTCGCCGCTCAACTTCAACATGCAGCGGACGATGCGCATCCACGGCGCGAAGATGGCGAAGCTGAAGCCGGAGCTGACGAAGATCCAGACGCAGTACAAGGACGATCCCAAGCAGCTGCAGATGGAGATGATGAAGTTCAACAAGGAACACAAGCTCATCTCCGCGCCCCTGAAGGGATGCCTGCCCATCCTCGTCACGATGCCCATCTGGTTTGGGTTGTTCACCGCGCTGCGCGTGATGTACGAACTGCGGCACCAACCGTTCTTCGGCTGGATCGACGACCTGAGCACGCCGGATCAGCTTTTTGCGACCGGGATCGACTGGGCGCCCGTCGCCTACTTCAACCTGTTGCCGATCATCATGGTCGCGCTCTGGCTCTACCTCCAGATGGGTACCCCGCTGCCGAAGGATCCCCAGCAGCGCCAGATGATGGTCATGATGCGCTTCATGCCGATCATGATGGGCGTGATGCTCTACAACTACGCATCGGGGCTCATGATCTACATGTGCACGTCGAGCGTGTGGGGCATCGTCGAGCAGAAGCTCACGAAGAGGATCCTCGGGCCGGTGAACCCGGACGCCGGGATGAGCATGCCCACGATGGTCTAGAAGGTCTCGTCCGAGAAACCGCCACCGTCCATACTGTGCGGCACACGGTTCTCTCGGCTCAGGAATGATCGGCGACACGATCTACGCGACTGCTTCACCCCCGGGCGCCTCGTCGCGAGGCATCGTCCGCCTCTCCGGTCCCGATGCTCGGGCGACCGCCGATCGCGTCCTGTGCGAGCCGTGTCCGTCGGATCGCGCGACCACGGAGTCCTCGGTCCGGATCCTCGGCCACGAGGTCCCGTGCCTCGTGCTCACGATGCCGGGGCCGCGCTCCTACACCGGGGAAGATGTCGTGGAACTGCACCTGCCTGGGAGCCCCGTTCTCCTCGACGAGGTGTGCCGGGAGTTCGAGCCCACGGCGCGGCTCGCCACGCCCGGCGAGTTCACGCGCCGGGCGTTCGAGAACGGACGCATGGACCTCTCGGAGGCCGAGGCGGTGATGTTTTTGATCCACGCCGCCGATGTCGACGAGAGCCGGTTCGCCCTGGACGTCCTCCGCGGTGGCTTGGCCGAGAGCGTCGACGGGATGCGGTCGGCGATCCAGGACGGGCTCGCCTTCCTCGAGGCCGGTCTCGATTTCACGGAGGGGGAGACCGGCGCCGTCGCCCCGGAGCTGTGGCTCGCCCCGCTGAAGGACGCGGGCGCGACGTGCCAGCAACTTCTCGCCGGGCTGCCGCGCACCGGAGTCCACGGCGAGGTCCTCCTCCTCGGCGCCGCGAACGCCGGGAAATCTTCCCTCGCGAACGCCCTCGTATCGGACTCCGGGAGTGACCAGAGTCCGGCGATGGTCGCGTCGGTGGCCGGCACCACCCGAGACGTCCTCGTGTTCGACCTCGCGCCTGGGCTCCGCTTGCTCGACGGCCCCGGGGACCTGCCGGACGACCCGGCGCTCGCCCCGAGGTCCGATGGCCCGGCCGACCGCCGGGCGATCGAACTCCGCGACCGCATCGTGGACCGTGCGGCTGGCGTGATCGAGGTCATCGACCTGGTGGCTCCGCGGTTCCCCTCGCCGACCTCTGCCCCCGTCGTCGCCAGGGTGTTCACGAAGCGCGATCTGCGACCCGATCCGCGTCCGCTTTCGAGCGCCGTGCCGACCTTCGTGGTCAGCAGCGTCACGGGCGAGGGGGTCCCCGCGCTACGCGAGTTCCTGCTCCGGTCCACCGGCGGCGGGCACCATGGGCTGAGCACCCGGGTGCACGACGCCCTCGCCGTCGTCTCAGGGGCCCTCCGCTGCGCCGAGGATCTCGCGACCCAGGGCCAGCCGGAGGAGCTCGTGGCCCTCGAGCTCGGAGTCGCCCTCACGGCCCTCGACGGGGTCCACGGGCGCTCCTCTCCGGAGGATCTGCTGGGCCGGATTTTCGCGGGGTTCTGCCTCGGCAAGTGACCCTCCGGGGTTTTCCACACCTCAACTTCATGCCTCCGGTGGGGTTCAGGCGGATGTGGACATCGTGTGGAATCAGGGGCACAGGATTCGCCAGGAGTTAGGGCTGATCCGGGGGAATCTTTCGATCCGGGGCGTCGGTGGGCCTCCGATCCTGGCAACCCGTCTCGGAATGTTTGACACACAAGGGTTTGGGGCGCTAACCTCCCCACCAACGCAAGTCCTGGAGGACAGTTCGACGGTCAGGTCGGGCAGAATCCGGGTCGGTCAGATGCATGCGGTGCCCTTACTGTAAAGCGGACAACGACCGGGTAATCGACTCCCGGGCCAGCGCGGACGGCTTCGCCATCCGGCGCCGGCGAGAGTGTCTCGGCTGTAAACGCCGCTACACGACCTACGAACGTGCGGAATCCGCACCGCTGAGGGTCGTGAAGAAGGACGGCACCGGGGCTGCGTTCGACCAGCAGAACATCCGCAACGGACTGCAGCGGGCCTGCGAGAAGCGGCCCGTGTCCAGCGAACAGCTGGACGCCGTGGTGGAGCGAGTGGAGCGCCAGTGCCTGGAGGCCTTCGACAAGGAAGTGCCCACCAAGGTCATCGGCAACCTGATCATGGAGGAGTTGAAGCAACTCGATCAGGTCGCCTATGTGCGCTTTGCGTCGGTGTACAGGGAATTCCAGGACGTGACGGAGTTCATGAACGAACTCCTTCCCATGGTCAGGAATGCGAAGAAAAGCGATTCGCGCGGGGAGGGCGCGGACGATGAAGAGAAGTACGGGTTTTCAAGTTCGGAAACGTGACGGGCGGACGGAGTGGTTGCGCGCGACGAAGCTCGCGCGCTCGATCGGGATGGCGGTCGCCGCCGGTCTCGGCGAGGACTTCAGCGTGCACGGTCTGACCGGCGAGGACTGGCGCACGGCCGACCTGACAGCGGCGGTCCTCATGGGATTGCGCGAGCAGCACGGTCGGGGCAGTCTGCTCACGACCTCCTGCCTCGCCGACGCGGTGCAGCAGGTTCTGGCCGCGACCGGATTCCCTCGGGCCGCCGAGGAGTACTCACGGGTCGGCGGCGAGCAGCGCCGGCGACGCACGGTGCTCTCGAAGACCATGCCATCGCTCCAACACGGGGTGCCCCTCACGGGTGGCGTCTCGCATTCCGGTGCTGCGGGTTACGACTCGGGCCCGGACCATCTTGGCGGGCGGCGCAGAAGCGGCACAGGAGGTCGTTCTGCTCACGGCGGAAGGGTGTAGGCTAGCAGCCTTCGCTGCACCCGATTCGTCAATCTCATCGCGACAAGATCTACAAACCCCGAGCGCAACCCGAACGAGAACAGTTCGAAACCAGACGATCCCGGTATGCAACTGAAACGCCTGACAGTTCACGGATTCAAGTCCTTCGCGGACAAGACCGACTTCGAGTTCGAGTCCCGGCTCACGGGGATCGTGGGGCCGAACGGGTGCGGGAAGTCCAACGTCGTCGACGCCCTGAAGTGGGTGCTCGGCGATCAGCGCGCCAAGAGCTTGCGCGGCAAGGAGATGACAGACGTCATCTTCAAGGGCGCCGAAGGACGCGACGGGAGTCACCAGGCGATGGTCTCCGTTACTTTGACGGATGCGGAAGGCGTGTACGGTGACCGTACCGAGATCACGATCGGTCGCCGTCTGACCAAGGACAAGGAGTCCGAATACCTGCTCAACGGTTCTGTCGTTCGCCTCAAGGACGTGCGCGACGTCCTGATGAACACGGGCCTGGGCGTCGGGGCGTATTCGGTGATGGAGCAGGGCCGGATCGACGCGGTGCTCTCCGCGAACGCCGAGGACCGCCGAGCGATCTTCGAAGAGGCGGCCGGGATCAGCCGATTCAAGCTCCAGAAGCGCGAGACGCTGCGCAAGCTGGACCGCACCGAGATCAATCTCGAACGGGTGAAGGACCTGCTCGAGGAGCGTGCTCGCCGCATCCGCAGCCTGAAGATCCAGGCGGGCAAGGCGCGTCGCTTCAAGGAACTCCGGGCTCGGCTACGCGATTTCCGCGCGGCTACAGCCGTGGTCGAGGCTCGCAAGCTGCGGATCGAGCGACGGCAGCAGGACGATCGGATCACTGAGTTGACCGAAGCCGTCACCGTCGCCGAGGCACGGTGCGCGGAACTGGAGGCAGGACGCGACCGCCTCGATGCGCAGATCGACGCGTGCAGCCGGGAGCACGAAGCGCTGCAGGACGAGATTCGACAGGTGCAGAGTCGCCGCGAAGCGGCAGAGCACCAGGCCGTGACCCACGATCACCGCGCCGACGATCAGCGCGCCCACGCCGCCGAGAGTCGTTGCCGACACGACGAACTCATCGAGCAAGACAAGGAGAAGACCGCCGCTCTTGCCGCCTCGATGGACCGTGTTGACAAGCTCGAAGCCGAGCTCGTCGAGTTCGCGGGCGAAGTCGAGGTCCGGCAGAAAGCGGTCGCCGACGCACAGGCCGTCGTCCGCGAACTGCACGAGACCAGGGAGCGCGTGCGGCAGCGTGTTCTCGAGTTGATGAACGAGCGCACACGCGCACAAAACGCGGCACAGGACATCCGTGCACAGCTCAAGGCCCAGGACGCGCGTCGCGCCGGTCTCGAGCAGCGTCACGACGATCAGGATTCGGAGATCACCGCTATCGAGACGAGGGTCGACGCGCACCAGGTCGAGCTCGGTCGTTGCCGCGAGGAAGCCGCGCAACTCGTCATCGAAGAGCGCATGAGCCTCGCTGAGCTGCACTCAGCGGACACCGAGGTCGCGGAACTCGTGCGGCGCGAATCCGAGCTGCGTCAGGCGCTCTCGTCGATCTCTGGTCGCCTCCATGTCCTCGCGGACCTGGAGACTCACATGGAGGGGTTGGACCACGGTCCGCGGTATCTCCTCCAGGAGAAGCCCGAGGGACTCCGGGGTCGCCTGATCGACCTGTTCGACACCGACGTCGAGTTCAGCGCCGGGCTCGAAGCGGCGCTCGGGCAGTACGTGCAGGCGCTCGTCGTCCGGTCGCGGTCCGATGCGCACGCGATGCACGCGTTGCTCCGAGAGAAAGGCAAGGGCCGCGCGATCCTCCTCATCGAAGAAGAGATTGGCGAGCAGTTGCAGGCCGACCGTCCGATCTTTGGCTGGCCGGAAGGGACGTCGAGCCTGGTGGAGTACATTCGTTTCCCCGAGTCTGCGAAACACCTCGTGCACTGGTTGTTGCGTGGTGCGTGCGTCATCGACAGTCTCGACAACGCGCCCCCCAACCGCCCCGACTTGTGCTTCGTGACCCGCGGCGGCGGGTTGCTCTGCGGCCCACGGATCGAGGGCGGCAGCGAAGAAGGCTCGAGCGGTCTCGTCGTGCGCAAGGCGACGATGCAGGCTCTCACCGCAGAGGAAGAGGTCGTTCGTCGGGACCTCGATGCCCTGCTGGCAGGCAAGGACGTCGTCGAGGCTCGCGTCGCCGAGCACAAGGAAGAGGTGAGGGCGCTCGGCGTGATGCTACAAGAGATACGGTCCCGGATTCACGGCAAGGAGGCGCAGCGCGAAGACCTCCTGTCGCGCATCGTCCAGGGCGAACGCGACATCGATCACTTGCGTTTGATGATCAACGAGCTCGACGTCCAGCGATCTGCGGCTCGTGCTTCGATGACGACCAAGTTCCTGGGTGCGTTCTGCGTCGGTCGACAAGAGAATCGCGAGTCCCGAAGGGAATCAGAAGTCGCGGCGGAACTGTCCAACGCGCAGGGTCGCTTCGAAGTCGTGGCACGCGAAGAGCAAACCGTCCAACTCCGGCTGGTGGCGATTCGTTCGGACTGCGAGGCGGCGCGCAACGCGTGCCGACTCCACGAACAGACCCTGCGCGAACTATCGGCCACCGTGAAGGTCCTCGCGGAGCGCGAGGAAGAGAGCGAGCAGGCTGCTGAAGAGTATGCGGAGAAGGCTGTCGAGTGTCGGGAGGCGGCGGCGGCCACCGAAGGCGAACTGTCGCGTCTGAACGAGAAGCGTGACCACGCGGCACACGCGCTGGCGGCGACACGAAAGGAATACACCGCGAGCAAGGAGGAGCTGGCCGAGCAGCAGAGCAGTAAGTCCGATCTCGCCGAACAGACCAACGGAGTGCGACTCCGCGTGGGCGAGAACGAGCACGCTTTCCAGTGGTTGGAGAAGCGGTTGTTCGACGACGTGGGCATCGCGTTGCGCCGGTGCCTCGGCGAGATCGAGGGCATGGGGTTCACCGTCGGAGACATCGTCGGGCCCATTCCGGGCGAGGACGACCCGCAGCCCGAGTTGCTGCTCGGTCCACCGATCCCCGAGACGATGCTCGTCGAAGAGTCCGCGTTGCACCGATTGTGGGAGAGCGAGGATTTCGATGTCGCGGCTTGCAGTCAGGAGATGGAGGTGCTGCAGGCCAAGGTCGAGCGTCTCGGCTCCGTGAATCTCGACGCGGTCGACGATCTCGAAGAGGAAGAGTCGGAAATCGTGCTGACGGAGCGGGAGGTCCGGGACTTGAGCGAAGCTCGCACCTCCCTCGTGGAGGCCTTGCGACGCATGGAAGAAGAGTCGCGGACGATGTTCGAGGAGACCTTCAACAAGGCGCGCGCGAACTTCCAGACGATCTTCCGCAAGCTGTTCCAGGGCGGGCGCGCGGACATGTTCCTCACGGAGGGCGAAGATTCGCTGGAAGGCGGCATCGAGATCATGGCTCGACCTCCCGGCAAGGAACTGCAATCGATCAACCTGCTGTCCGGTGGCGAGCGCACGCTGACGGCGCTAGCGATCTTGTTCGGAGTGTTCAAGGTCAAGCCATCTCCGTTCTGCATTCTCGATGAGGTCGACGCGGCCCTCGACGACACGAATGTCGAGCGGTTCCTGCGCGTGCTCAACGACTTCGTTGGGCCGAGCCAGTTCTGCATCGTCACGCACCACAAGCGGACGATGGCGGCGTGCAACATGCTCTACGGGATCACCATGCAAAAGCGCGGCGTGTCGTCGCGCATCGCGGTCAACCTCGAGCAGATCGACGAGCTGACCCAGACCGGTCTCCACGGCGACGCGAAGGGCCAGGACACCATGGCGGAGAAGCAACGCATCGCCGGAGAAGAGGCGCTGGGCTTCTGATCCTCGGCGTTATCGTCTTGGCTGTTCGAGACTCGCTCGCATGGCCGAACCTGAGAATCCGCGCCCGCTGCTCCTGCTTCCAGTCGGCCTGACTATCGGTCTGGTCGCTGCCGGCGCGGTGTTGCGCGTGTTCGCGTCGCTCACGGATTTCTGGCTCGACGAGATCCTGACCCTCGATTGGGCACGGTACGGATTCTGGGAGTTGATCTCGGATCCGCGGACCAAGCACGACAACAACCACGTGCTGAACTCGATGTGGCTGCGGCTGGTCGAGTCCGCTGGCGAGCCTTCCCACTGGTTGCCGTACAGGCTCTTGTCGATCACCACGGGCACGGTGGCGTCGGCGGCGATGGGGTTCATCGGCTGGCGTCGCAGTCCAGTCGAAGGGGTGATCGCCGCGGGCTTCGGAGCCCTGTCCTTCGTCCTGGTCCACTACTCCTCGGAGTGTCGCGGTTACGCGTCGGTCTGTTGCTTCGCGCTCTTGTCGTGGATCGCCCTGGAGCGTGCGTTTCGGCGCCCGGGGTGGGGCGTCACGGTCGCGCTCTGGGCGTGCGCGGTGCTCGGCGTGCTATCGCACTCGACGTACGCGTTTGCCTACATCGGAATCGGAGCTTGGAGCATCGCCGCGTGGCGGGCCGGCGCACCCGGCGCGACGATCCCCCGGCTCATCCGTCTGCACGCGTTTCCCGTCGTGGTTCTCGCGCTGATCTATTTCCTGCGAATTCGTGGCATGGTCATCGGCGGTGGACCCGAGTTCGGTGTGCCGCGGGCATTGACCAACACCTTGGCTCACGTCGTCGGCTGGGCGTGGACGGGGGACTGGCAGGGCTACCTCGCGGCCGGCGTCGCCGTGGCTCTCGTCGTGTCCGGGTGTGTCCTGCGGGTCAAGGGGCGGGTAGCGGGTGACTCGAGCTGGGTGTTCTTCGTGACGCTAGTCGTCGTCGTACCGCCGCTCGTGGTTTTCGTGCTGCAACCGAAGATCATCTTCATGCGGTACTTCCTGGTTTGCGTGCCGTTCCTGATGTTGTTGGTTGCCGGGCTCGCCGCGCAGGCGTGGCGATGTTGTCGAGCCGGTCGCGTCGCCGCGATCGTCTTGCTTGTCATCGTTGGTGCACAGAACGGCTGGCGCTTGCAGGGGCTGCTGACCGCGGGGCGCGGTCATTACCTCGCCGCGCTCCAGTACATCGTCGCGAACGACCCGAGCGACGACATCCGCGTTCACGGGAACGAGGAACTGCACATCGACCGGACCATCGGGTTCTACAACAAGTTCCTCGACAAGAAGATCCGCTACGTGGACCTCAAAGCGGCGCGGCAACCGGGGTGGCTGATCTTCGAGACGCAGCGGATGCTTGCGGACTCTGCGGCGGGCGAGAGGATCTCGCGCAAGGCCTTTGGCGCGTACTACGATGAGAAGATGGTGTATCCATACGCGAGCATGTCCGGCGCCCACTGGTATGTACTCCAGCGGCAGAATTGACGGCTGAGCACGAGATCGATCCCGAGACGAGTCTTCCGATAGAGGTGCCTGTCGACGACACGCCCGCAGACGCGCCGGTGGCCGAGTTTATCGCTGGCCGCTATGCCCGACTCGAGCCGCTGGCGATGCGACACGCCAGCGATCTCTTCGCCGCGTCCTCTGACGCAGGCGCGGCGGCGCGTTTCCGTTACCTGCTCGATTCTCAACCGGCGAGCGTGGTCGGCAACATCCTTCTTGGCCCGACGATTGCCCGGACACGCGTGGCCACCGAAGCGATCTACCTCATGGCCCGACAGTGCATCGACGGATGGCGCTACCGCAGGTTCGAATGGAAGTGCGACAACCTGAACGCGGCGTCCTGTCGCGCCGCGAACCGATTCGGCTTCGTGTTCGAGGGCGTGTTCCGGCGCGACTTCATCGTCAAGGGTCGATCGCGGGACACCGCGTGGTACTCGATCACGGACGAGGACTGGCCGCGAGTGCGGGATGGCTTCGAGCGCTGGCTCGACCCTCCGAATTCCGACGAAGAGGATCGCCAGAAGCTATCGCTCGAGGCTATGCGCGGCGATCCGTAGCGGACTGCACTACTTCGTGCGCTTTACGCGCTCGGATCGCAGCGTCGGTCGGTCGAACGGGGGCTTCTCTGCGGCGACGCGCGGATCTGTCAGCGCGTTCTTCAGGAACTCGACGATCGTCCCCTGACGCCCGCGGATTGGCAGGCCGTTGCGAAGCAGCGGATCGGCGTTGTCCCCCTGTCGTGCCCCGCGGTAGTGGCTGACGACGTCGGAAAGGTCGGTGAACTGACCGTTGTGCATGAAGCGCGATCGAAGTCCGACGTTGCGGAGCGACGGCACCTTGAAGCTCCCGCGATCGCGGAACCGACGCGTCTGCGTGCGGCGGCCTTCATCTTCGCGGGCAGGCCTGATGCCGATGTTCCGGAAGCTGTTGTCCGTGAACAGCGGTTCCTTGTGGCACTCGTCGCAGCGGGCCGCCTTGAAATCATCGAAACCGCGTCGTTGTGTCCGGGTCATCGCCCGGCGATCTCCGGCAATGAACTTGTCGAATGGCGTCTGGTTCGGGACGAGCTTGCGCTCGTAGCTGGCGATCGCGAAAGCGATCCGCTTGGGGGTGATCGCCGAATCGCCGAACGCCGCTGCGAAGAACTTCCCGTAAGTACGGTGAGCCCGAACTGCGCGCTCGAGGTCCGGCGGCAGGTTCGTCGCGAGCTTCAGGGGCCGCGCGTTGCGGAGCTTCGTGGCCACGTCTGCCCACGATCGACCGGCGTGCGCCATCTCGGTGCTGTCCAGGATCGGCATGATGGCCTGGCTCTCGAGTGCGCCGCCCTTCGCGATGAGGATCGCGTCAGTCAACGGGTCGCGGAACTCGGAGCTCGCTCGACCGTCCCAGGAGAGGAGGTCGGCGTACTGCGCGGTGATGTTCGAGGGCGCGAGGCGATCCGTGACCTGGGCGCGGCGACCGAACACCGGGTCCTCGATCGGTTGCCGATTCTCGTCGAGCCGCGGCATACCCGGCGATCCGAGGATGTCGTCGCTGGTGATCAGGCTCTTGTCCGGACCGGGGTGCCGTCGAAAACGAGGATCGGCGCCTCCGAAGGCGGGTCGGTGGCACGTGCCGCACGCGACGGTATCGTTGCTCGAGAGCTGCTCGTCCCAGAAGAGGGTCTTGCCCAGCAGGACCTTCTTCGCGGTGATCGGGTTCTCCTTCGGGATCGGGATCTGCGGCAACTCCTGCGCGGAGACAGCCCCGGCGAAGAGCAGGGCGAGCCAGAGAAAGACGTGTTTCATGCGATGCTCGCCGCGATCCGGTTAGAATCAGCCTCGTTCCCAGCGTGGTTACCGATGGGGCCAAATGCTGTTGAGTAGAGAAGTTGGAAAACGTCACGGAGGCGGCTGCTTCCACCGGTTGTTCCGGGGGAACCAGGCGCTGTGACACCGTCGTTACACAATGGACCAATCGTACGGTGTCGGCGGCGGATCGTCGCCCGTCACTCGTGCAAAGGAGTTCTCCGATGAAGATCACCCCGCTCGCGTTCGCCGTCTCCTTACTGATTCAGCCCGCCTTCGCGCAGGATGTGACCGCGGTCGAGAAGGCCACCGACAGCGCGAAGACGGCGACGGCCAGCGAGGCACGGGCCGAGCGGATGCTCCACCGGGCCTACTGGCTTGATCGGGTGGAGAAGAAGCGGTCGGAGGCGCTCGTCCTCTACAAGTCCTTCCTGGTTGCGGCACCCAAGCACGAGGCGGCGCCCCGCGCGGCGGCCTACGCCCTGGTGCTGGTGCGGCGGACCAGCAGGCGGGACGCGGCTGCGTTCAGCAAGAAGTACGTGATGTTGCTGGAGAAGGTGGACGCGGATGTCCAGGAGGAGATCGAGGATCGGGGCCGGCGTGGTCGAGGTCCTCCTGGTCGCGGTGGCCGCGGTCGTGATGGCGGAGGTCGAGGCGGCCCGGGCGGAGAACGCTTCGGACGTGGTCGGCGTGGATCGGACCGGGGTCGTGACGGCGGTCGGGACGGTGACCGGGGTCGCAACGCCGCGGTGACGAATCCGCTGACCGCCCGCATGTCCGTGAAGCTCCCCGACATGACGAAGGAACAGGTCACGGCGTTCCTCGCCCGCTACGGCAAGATGGCAGACGAGTACGTCGCCACGCTGCGCAAGAGCGAGGAAACGAAGAAGGCCGACGAGCTGGCGAAGGCGGTCTCGGAGATCAAGACCCTGATCAGCGCCGCGAAGCTCGCCGAGGCCCAAAGCGCCATCGACAAGATGCAGCGCGCGCAGCGCTAGGGTAGGACGCCCGCTACGTCGCGGTCGTGGGGACGATGTCCGTCTGCAGGGCTGGGTTCGCAGCGGGGATGTAGGTCGTCTCGAGCCCGAGTTCCTTGCGCACGAGGTTTGTTCCCTGGGCGATCGCCGTCGACTTGAAGAACGCGATGTCGCGGTTGCAGCCCGCCCGCCCGAAGCCGCAGTCGCTCGAGACGATCAATTGCTCGGGGGCGATGTGTTCGAGCGCCGTGTTGATGCGCTGGGCGATGTCCTCGGGTCGGTCGACTTGCAAGTTGCGGTGACTCACCGCGCCGACACAGACCTTCTTCGGCAGACGTCCTTTCATCGCGCCGAACAGCTCGATGTCCTCGAAGTTGCGATCGGTCATCTCGACTGTCCACACATCGCCCTTCATCGCGTGCATGTACAACTCGAACGAAGCCTTGTAGCTGTTGTTGTCGATCACGCGTTGCATGTTCGGGTTGCCCCAGCACGTGTGCACCCACAGCTCGACGTCTTCGAGACCCTGGACCTCGCGATTGAAGGCCTCGACCATGAACTTGCACTCGTCGCTATCGGCGCCGTACGTGTTGGCCCAGAAGTGCAGCGTCGGCTCCTCGATTTGGATGCACTTGCAGCCGGCGTCGCGTAGCGCGAGCAGCTCCCTGTTCATCGCCTCCGCCATGTCCCAGATGATCTGGCGGTTGTCCTGATACTTGCTCGTGTGGATGTCCAGGAACAGGCCCATCACCTGTGAGCAGCACGTCCCGAACTTGACCGGCTTCTTCGATTTCGCCTGCGCGATGCGGAAGATCTTCGCGTAGTCGAGCGACCGGTGCTCGATCTTGTCGACGACGCGCGGCCATCGCCATCCGGTGTAGATCTCGTTGAGCAGCGTGCCGGGCGGGTATTTCAACCACGGCGAGCGCGTCTCCTCCGACTGGAGGTAGTCGCCCTCGAATCCCGCCCAGCGCTGTAACGGGTAGTGGTGCCAAGAACGGCCCGCCATGTCGTCGTCGCAGTGCAGGTCGCCGTGGGTGACGATGTCCAGCCCCGCCCGTTCCTCATCGGATATTACGACTGTCAACGCGTCCGTGAACTTCTCGCGGTACTGCGTGTTCATCATGCACGTGTCGAGTGGCTTGCCCTCCATGCTCATGTCGAACCATCGGGGGCGGGGCCAGGATCCAGTGATGGTGCAGGGGAGGACTTTATCTTTCGTGGCGGTGAACATGGTCAGACCATGTTAGGCGACATAGTCGGCGGGACTATAGTCAACCGCACCTTGAACGAACGGGAGACACGTCGCAGCCTGCTCCGATCGATCGGACCCGCGATCATCGTCGCGTCGATCGTGCTCGGACCTGGCAGCATCCTGACGAGCTCGAAGGTCGGTTGCCAGTTCGGCTACGAGTTGATCTGGGTGGTCATCCTGGCGGCCGTGCTGATGGTGACCATGACAGCGCTCTCGGCGCGGCTGGGTGTCCTGTGTGAGGGGACGCTCGGTGACGAGATCGCCCGGCGGGCGGGTCGGCCGTTCGCCGTGTTCGTCGGCCTGGTCCTCTTTCTCGTGGTTGCGTGTTTCCAGTTCAGCAACAACGCCGCGGTGCTCGCCGCGATCGAGCCCTACGTCGGTAGCAACACCACGTTGAAGGTCGTATCGCTCACACTCCTGAACGCCGCGGTGCTCGGCATCCTGTTTGGATTCCGCAGGCTGTACCAACCCGTGGAGAAGCTGATGAAGATCCTCATCGGCGTGATGATCCTGGGATTCCTTGGCAACGTCGCCTTCGCGAAGCCATCGATCACGGCGATTCTCGGTGGCCTGGTGCCGCGGCTTCCGGAGGGTCTCGCCGGTAATCTCATCCCGAGCATGTCGGGCGACAAACTCCTCGATCCGATACTGCCGGTCCAGGGTCTGATCGCCACGACGTTCTCGGTCGCGGGCGCGTTCTACACCGCGTACCTCGTGCGACAGAAGGGTTGGAAGACAGATGCCCTCCGCCGCGGCTTCGTGGACTCGGTGATCGGAATCTCGGTCCTCGCATTTCTGACAGTGACGATCATGGTGACCGCGGCGGCGGTGTTCCACGGCGAGGTTGACCCGGCCTCGCTGAAGAGCGCATCCGATGTCGCCGCACAACTGAAACCGTTGTTCGGCGAGTGGGCCAGGCTGTTGTTCAGCGTCGGGTTGCTCGCCGGCGCCCTCAGCTCGTTCCTCGTGAACGTGATGATCGGCGGGACCGTGTTGTCGGATGGCGTCGGACTCGGTGGGGACATGGATCAGAAGTGGCCCAAACTCCTCACTGCCCTGGCGTTGCTGATCGGGATGGGGGTCGCTCTCTTCTCGCTCGACGCGCGACCAGTCAGGCTAGTCGTGTTTGCCCAGGCGATGACCGTGCTCGGCAACCCGATCCTCGCTGGAGTGCTATTGTGGCTGTCGACCCGCGAGCCCACTCCCCGGTGGATCCAGGTGCTCGCCGCGGTCGGATTCGCGCTCGTGCTGTTGCTCGCGGTGCGGACGGGAATCCACATCCACTACAAGGTGTCATGAAGCTCGCCATTTGCAACGAGATGTACGTCGACTGGCCGTTCGAGCGGATTTGCGGCGACGTCGCGGAGTGCGGGTACGATGGCATCGAGATCGCTCCGTTCACGCTGGATCCCGATCCACGCAACCTGACCGAGGCCCACGCCAAGGCGGTGGGGGAGATGGCACACCGGGCTGGGCTCGAGGTCGTCGGATTGCATTGGCTGTTGAAAGCGCCCGACGGCATGCACCTGACGACGCCGGACAACAAGGTACGGAAGAAGACCGTCGCGTACCTGGAACATCTCGCCCGCCTCTGCGCCGCGATGGGGGGGTCGTTGCTCGTCCTCGGCAGCCCGAAGCAGCGCGACGTCGAGAAAGGCGACGACCCCGACGACGCCTTCCTGCGCGCCGCGGAGGCTTGTCGGCAGGTCGCGGAGACAGCGGGGGCGCTCGGTGTGACGCTGGCGATCGAACCTCTGGCTCCCTATTTCACGAACTTCCTGACGACGGCGACCGCAGGGGAAGAGTTCGTCGATGCTGTCGATCACCCGTCGTGTCGTTTGCACCTGGACGTCTTTGCCATGAGTTCCGAAGACGAACCGATCCACTGGATCATCGCGCAGCACGGCAAGCATCTCGTGCACTTCCACGCCAATGACACGGGGATGGGCGGACCGGGCAGCGGTGACGTTGACTACAAACCTGTCATCGAGGCACTGAAGCAGGTGCACTACGATGGCTACCTGTCGGTCGAGGTGTTCGATTTCGAGCTTGGCGGTCCGAAGATCGCCCGTGACAGCATCGAGTTCCTTCGGGGATCCCTGGGTTTCGGAAGCTAATCTTTGGAAATGGCTGACCAGTGGGAGTTCTATCCCTGCCAGATGGGTGACCACACCGCCTTCGTATTCGTGAACGTGAGCATCGGGGATCGCCTCACGGAGCTCGCGCGCACGGGGCAGGTGTTGATTCGCGTTCAGCTCAAGCACCCGCGTGACGACGGCTTGACGACGACCGAGGAATTCGACGCCTTGAGCCAACTCGAGGACGGGTTCACGAACTACTGTGAGACGGCGTCGGCGGACATGGTCGGCAGGATCACCGTCGGTGGTTTCCGGGACTTCGCGGTGTACGCGGAGGACGCTCAGACGGTGTCGCACGGTTTGCGGACGATCGCCGAGGACGAACACGGCTACGAGGTCGAGTACCTGGTTCGGGACGATCCTGAGTTCGAGGTGTACTGGAAGCACTTGTATCCCACGCCGGTCGACTGGCAGCTCATCCAGAACCGTCAGCTGGTCGAACAGCTCGAGGAGCAGGGCGACGATTGCGAGAGCTCACGGCGCATCGACCACTGGGTCCACTTCGATTCTGCGAAGCACCGCGACCAATTCGAAAAGCGCGTGTTGTCCGAAGGATTCGCCGTCGAGGACCTGCTCGAGGCTGGTGACGAGGACCTGCGGCACGGCCTGCACATCTACCGGGACGACACCCCCGACTTTGCACAGATCAACGACGTCACGATGATGCTCTTCCGACTGGCTGAGGAGTTCGGCGGGGAATACGACGGATGGGAGACTCAGGTCACGAAGGCTGAGTGAGCTACGGTCACTGCATCCAGAGGTCGAGGTGCTCTGCCACGAATTCGTCGTCGTTGAGATCGGGGTAGGCGGCGTGCACGCGATCGATCTCTTCGGCTTGGCCCGGTGACAGCCCTTCCTCGGGGTCGAGGCACCAGATGCCATCGAGCAGCCCCTGGCGCCTCAGAACTTCGTGCAACCCGGCGATGCACCCACGGTATCGATGCGCGACGTCGAAGACCGCCGCGTTGCTGTCGGTGACCGCTGCGGCTAACGCGAGAGTGGCGTCGGTGTCCGTCCCATCCTTGATGCGTCGCAGAAGTTCGACGGCGCTGTGCGTCCATACCGCCCAGTGTCCCAGCAGTCCGCCCACCATCCGGAGGGACCGGGGGCGGATTTCGTGCGCCGTCACCAGATCGTGGACGATGTTGTCGTCGTTTCCCGTGTAGAGCGTTACGTCGTCGGCGCGTCCTGAGTCCGCCACGCCGCGGACTACGTCGAGTGTCTTGTAACGGTCGAACGGCGCGATCTTGATCGCGACGACGGAAGGGATCTCGGCAAAACGGCGCCAGAACGCGTAGCCGAGGTCGCGACCGCCGACCGCCGATTGCAGATAGAAGCCGAACAGGGGCATGACTTCACCGACTGTACGCGCGTGGTCGATCAGTTCGTCGTCCGTCGCCGTCGGCAGTGCTGCCATGCTGAGCAGCGCGATGTCGTAGCCGAGGTCCCGAGCGAGCGATGCCTCGCTCACCGCCTGTGCCGTCGGGCCGCACACGCCCGCGATTCGAATGAGCCGTCGATCACATTCCCGCGCCGTCTCCGCGGCGAGCTCGAGAACCGGTTGCAGCAAGCCGATCGCGGGATCGCGAATCTCGAACTGCGTCGTGTGCACGGCTACCGCGATGCCGCCTGCTCCTGCCGCAGCGTAGTATCTCGTCAGCGCGCGCTGCCGCCGCTCGTCGAGCTTGCGCGCGGCGGTGAGCGCGAGAGGATGTGCCGGAATCACCTGCCCCTCGCGAAGTGCTGCTGCGACTTGGGGATTCAAAAGGCACCGTCCCGCACTTCGAAGTGCGTCGGTTTGTCGTGGGTGGGGCCGCCTGCTTTGACCCAGTCGCCGATCCACTGTGTCAGTTCGTCCATGGTGACCCTGAGGGGGCCAAACAGCTTGATCGCTTCCGATGCGTTGCTGAGGAGTGCCGAGTCGCTCTCCGCGCCATCGAATGTCGGTGTGCGATCGAAGATCTTCCCGAACCGCGTCGCGAGGTCGCGTACCGACAGTGTCTCGCCTCCGGTCACGTTCAGAACGCGCGGTGGCGATGCCGCGACCGAGAAGCACGCGAGCGCCATCGCGTTGGCGTCGCCCTGCCAGATCACGTTGCAGTGCCCGTTCGCGAGATCGACCGGTTCGCCGCGGTGCACACGCAACGCGATGTCGAGCGGTACTCCGTAGCGCAGTTCAGCGGCGTAGTTCAGACGGTAGATGGTCGTCGGTGTCCCGTGCTCGCGGGAGAAGTGCTCGAAGATGCGTTCGCGCGCGACGACGGATTGGGCATACTCGCCGACCGGAGCGATTGGCGTATCCTCCGTCGCGCCGCCGCCGTCGACGGGCACGAACGGGTAGACGTTTCCGCTCGAGAACACGACCGTCGGAACGCCGTGGTAGCGGTCGGCGACGATGCCGGGTAGCCAGGCGTTGAGAGCCCACGTCTTCGCTGCGTCGTCGGACGTCCCGAACTTCGTGCCGACCAGGAATGCGACTGCGCCAGCGTCGGGCAGCGCGGCGACGGCATCGTGGTCGAGCAGATCACAGGCGATGGTGCGGGCGCCGGACGATTCGATCTCTTCTCGCGCCGCGGGATCCGAGAAGCGCGCGACTGCCATGACGGAGTGCCCCGATCCGATCTCCTCGAATCCACGCGCCGCCATCCGTGCGAAGGATGGCCCCATCTTCCCGCCGGCGCCGAGCACGACGAGATCGCCTTCGATCTCGCGCAACGCGTCGAGTGCCGGGGGAGTCGGTCGCGATAGGGACTCTTTCAGCGCGGCGAGGTCCATCGGCAGATAGCATACGGGCCACTGAGGAGGTTTAAAGTGAACAGTTTCGGACGTCGCGTCATCCCAAGTCTAATCGTCGTTCTCGCCGTATTGAGCGTTTCGTTGCAGGACAAGCCTGCGACGAAGGAGCTGAAGATCGGCATCCTCGGACTCGACACGTCGCACGTGGTCGCGTTCACGAAGCTCTTCAATGACCCGAAGGCGAAGGGCGACCTCGCCACCATGCGCGTCGCCGCCGGGTTCCCCGGGGGTACGGACATCGCGTCGAGCAAGAACCGCGTCAAAGGGTTCACCAAGCAACTGCGCGGCATGGGTGTCGAGATCGTCGATTCGATTCCTGAACTCCTGAAGAAAGTCGACGTCGTGCTCCTGGAGTGTGTTGATGGGCGCCCGCATCTCGAGCAGGTTCGGTTGGTCTTCGCAGCCGGCAAGCGCGTGTTCATCGACAAGCCGCTCGCAGGTTCGCTGGTCGACGTCGTCGGAATCGAGGCGTTGGGCCGCAAGTTCAAGGTCCCGTGGTGGTCGAGCTCGTCGCTGCGATTTTGTGCGCCCTTGCCCGAGAACATCGGCAAGGTGCTCGGTTGCGCGGCGTGGAGTCCGTGCAGTCTGGAGCCGACACACCCGGATCTCTTCTGGTACGGCATCCACGGCGTGGAGTCCCTGTTCACGGTCATGGGCGTCGGTTGCGAGAGCGTCACGCGCGTGCAGACCGATGGCGTAGAGCTCGTCACCGGAGTGTGGGCGGGCGGTCGCGTCGGCACCTTCCGCGGCATTCGCAAGGGGAAGTCGGGCTACGGCGCGGTGGTGTTCGGCGAGAAGGGCATCGCGCAGCGACCGAACTACGCCGGCTATGCTCCGTTGGTCGGCGAGATCGCGAAGTTCTTCCGCACGGGAACGCCGCCGGTGTCGACCGAGGAAACGCTGGAGATCTACGCCTTCATGGAGGCCGCCGACGAGAGCAAGCGGCAAGCCGGGGTTCCCGTCTCCGTCGCTCGTACCTTGCGCCGGGCGCGGGCGATGTACGCCCGGCGCAAGCGCTAGTAGAACGCTGCCGGCAGAAGCTGGCTCGCGGGATTGAGCAAGACCGCCAGCTGTGCTTTCGCCCAGAGCGTGTACCCCCGCGGGTTGAGGTGGATGTCGCGGTGGAAGTAGAAAGCCTCCTGCGCGGTGCCCTTCACGTGCGGAAGCAGGGCCGTGAATGAATCGACGTAGGGGACGCCGCACCGTTTCGCCAGTTTGCTTATCTCGATGTGGGGGTGGTTCGATCACATCGGGGGCCAGCGCCCGGAGTACGAAGACGCCTACTGCGGGTAGTGCGGACTCCGGTCAGCATCAACTTCACGCCGTTGTCACGGTACAAATCCGCGATCTTCGCGAGCGTCGAGAACAGGATCTTCTTCTTGAAGGAGAGCGCGGCGCGCCATGTTGTGTTGGAGAGGCGGGAGGAGTGTAGCGCCGAAGGGCGGTTTCTGAGACTCTCCGGAGATTCCCCTGAACCTCGACGAGGCAGGACAGATTCTACTCTTCGATGACTTCCACCCAACTGCTCGCGGTCCTACTCCTCATCGTCGTCGCGTCTCACGACCTCGGCGCCCAGAATGGCGCTGGCGCTCAGGACCCGAAGACGCAGAAGTCCAAGAAGGTGATCGTCACCGCGACGCGGTCGGAAGAGACGCCCCTCGATGTTCCCTTCTCGACGGGTTCGATCGACGAGCAGCAATTCAGGCGGCGCTCCTACCGGACCGTTCCGCAGGCGCTTCGCGATGTGCCCGGCGTCATGATCCAGGAGACGGCGCACGGACACGGGTCGCCCTACATTCGCGGGTTTACCAGCCACCGCACCCTGCTCCTGATCGACGGAGTCCGGTTGAATAACTCGGTGTTCCGCCCGGGTCCGAATCAGTACTGGAACACGGTGGATCCGTTCTCACTCGAGCGGCTCGAGATCGTGAAGGGACCGAGCTCCGTGCTCTACGGTTCGGATGCGATCGGTGGAACCGTCAACGCCATCACGAGGCGCGTTTTTCCTGCGGTCGGCGATTCGTACACGTTCGGCGGGGAATCGAGGGTCCGCTACGCCACCGCCGAGGATTCGATCCAGGGCCGGGGTGAACTGAGCATCCATCTTCCCGGCGAGAGCGGGGGCGGGACCGGGATCCGGGTCGGAGGAACGGCCAAGGCGTTCGGGGATCTCGAAGGAGGTCGCGGTGTCGGGACCCAGCGCGGAACCGGCTACTCGGAGACCGACGTCGACCTGAAGATCGAGCACTTCTTCGACGCGGATTCGCGGTTGGTCTTCCTGCACCAGCGCGTCGACCAGAACGACGTCCCGCGGACACACAAGACAGTCGATGGCGTCTCCTGGCGCGGCGTGACCAAAGGGAGCGATCAGCGCCGCGAGTTCGACCAGAACCGGGAGCTGACCTATCTGCAGTTCCATCGCGAGCAGAGCGTGGGATTCCTCGATGCCGTGCGCGCCAACCTGTCGTGGCACCGGCAGACCGAAGTCCGCGACCGCATCCGCGGCAATGGGAATCAGGAGCTGCAGGGGTTCGACGTCGGCACTCTCGGCGCGTGGTTGCAACTCGAGTCGTCGAGCGCGATCGGTACGCTGACGTACGGCGTGGAGTTCTACCACGACGACGTCGACTCCTTCTTGAGGAAGTTCGCGAACCCCGCGCCCGCCGATTCCATCCAGGGACCTGTCGCCGACGACGCCACGTACGACATCCTGGACGTCTACTTGCAGGACAAGTTCGAGTTGTGTGACCGCCTCGACGTCACTCTCGGCGTGCGTTTCAGCTACGTTTCTGCCGACGCGGACAGCGTTCGCCACCCCGTTACGAACACGCAGACCGCGATCAAGGACGATTGGAAGACGGTCGTGGGAAGCTCGCGTTTTCGGTACGGGCTGATCCCCGATCGTGTCGTCGTGTTCGGCGGCGTGTCTCAAGGGTTTCGCGCCCCCAACCTCTCCGACCTCTCACGTTTCGATTCCGCGCGCAGCAACGAGTTCGAGGTGCCGTCTACCAACCTCCATCCGGAGAAGTACATCACCTACGAGATCGGCGTGAAGGTCGAGACGGAAGACCTCGCGGTCGAGACGTCCTGGTTCTATACGGATATCGAGGATCAGATCCTGCGTTTCCCTACAGGCAATGTCCGCGGTGGGGAGACGGAAGTCACGAAGGGCAACGTCGGCGACGGCTACATCCAGGGCCTCGAACTCGGCGTGGCCTACGACCTCTGCCCCGCGACGACTGTCTTCGGGAACGCGACCTACATCCACGGTCGCGTCACGAACTTCCAGAGCGCCGGATCGGCGCGGACGGCGACTTACCCGTCGCGGTTGATGCCGATCACCCTCCAGGCTGGTCTTCGCTGGGAACCCCCGGAGTGTCGTTTCTGGGGAGAGACCGTCGTCGTGCACGCGGAGGACGCGGACCGCCTTTCGTTCGACGACCAACGCGACACGAGCCGGATCCCAGCCGGCGGCACCCCGGGCTACACGGTGTGGCACGTGCGCGGCGGCATGCGGATCTCCCACAGCACCTCCTGCACGTTGCTCCTCGAGAACGTCACGGGCGTCGACTACCGCGTGCACGGTTCGGGGCTGAACCGTCCCGGTCGGAACTTCGTGTTCGGGTTCGCGACGACGTTCTAGCCCTGCCAGCCGGAGTCTCGAGGGGCCTTCTCATCGCGGCGGGCCACCCCGGATGTTGCGCTGGCGCCGCAGGTTGTGTGCCCTCGAACGTGAGCGAATCGCGGGCGAAAAACTGATGCGCACCGCCATCGCGCGGCAGATCGACATCAACGAAGCGAACCCGGACTTGCAGCACGATCGATGGCCGCGACGTGGGCGGGCCGGGACATGACAAGGCACACGCGCCGTCGTTGGCGCGTTTGTACCGCCTGTTCGCCGTGCTAGCGCACTAGACGGGTGTACCGGTAGTAGGCTTCGAGCGTCAGCGCGAGGATCGCGGTCGAGTAGACGCGGCCACCGTCCTCGCCCCAGGCGCCGACGTTGTCCCACGAACCCTTGAAGTTGCCGTCCGTGCGCTGCGTCTTCACGAGCGCCGGGGTCAGCTTGTTCTGCCACTGCTTCCAGTAGGGGGGACCCATCTGGTAGAGCGCGTAGCTTCCGTAGTACCAGTAGTAGTGGTCGATGCTGCCTTCCTTGTCCCACACGGGTGCTCTCTGGAGAAGCGTCTCCGCCGCGGCCTTCATCACCGGGACCTTCTTGGGTTCCTGGCCGAGGAAGAATCGGCAGAACAGACCGACCGCGGTCATGGCGTCGCCCTTGTCGATGGGGAATCGCTGCGCGTGATCGCCCGGGTGGCGCGAGGAGAGTTCTCCCTTCTGCGTGTAGCCGCAGTGTCCACTCGCCATGTCGGTCAGCTCGTCCAGGAAGACCAGGCTCGTCTTCAGCGCCTGGGTGTTGATGTCCAGCCCGAAGTCCTTGGCGGACTTGTAGGCCATGATGCACCAGCCGGTGACGGACATGTCGTTGTCGTTGTCCCGCGGTTGGTAACGCCAGCACGCGTACGGGTTGCGGTGTGACTCGAGATAGTTGATGCCGCCCTGGGCGATCTTGCGAAGGAGCTTGTAGTTCGACAGACCGTAGGCCTCGCACATCGCGTAGGACGCGATCGCGTGGTCGTAGATGAAGTCGTGAGACGCGGCAGTTCCGAACAGCCCGCTCGGGGCCTGTTGCAACCGCAACCACTTCACGGCCTTCCTGACGATGTTCTTGTACTTGCCGGAGCGCATCGTGTTGCCGTCGCCGAGGAAGGCCAGGAGCGCTAGCCCGGTGACGCCGACGTCGTGGACTGGATTGCCGGCGCCGTCGCAGATCGCCCCGTTCTTGTCGTGTTTCATGAATGCGTCACAGTCCCACCTGCCGCTGTCATCCTGGTGGACCCGCAGCCACTTGAGGGCTGCGTCGATTTGCTTGGCGGACCGGGGATGACGACCTTTGTTGGGGCCTCCGCCGCCCCGACCAAACCTCCCGCCTGCGTCACCGCCGAGCCCGATCGTTGGGTTTGTCCCGTCGAAGCGGAACGCTGTCGGATCGGAGTCGGAGATATTCTCGTTGATGACGTTGTCGACGACCTCGTCGCTGTCTGAGAATTCTGGGTCGACCGTGTCCACCTCGTCGGTCACTTCGTCTTTCACGTCCTCTGTATCGATCTCATCTTCCTCGATGTCATCTTCCTCGATGGCCGGTTCCATCGCGGTCATGACCTCTGGCTTCAGTATGCGTGGGTTGTCGAGCGCGAAGTAGAGGATGAACCCGGCGATGACGTGCGCGAGAATAGAGATCGCTAGCCACGGTGCGTGCTTCAGCTGGTTGGACATGACTTCGGAGAAGTCTTCATCCTGTTCCCAGATGGGCGGTGCGTTGGATTCGATTTCGATACCGGTGGGATCGAGTGTCATGACGGGTCTCCGAGTGCTGCGGGTTGGAGTTGCTGGAACGGCGGCGGCAAACGTTCCAAACCGTCTTTGGGTTCAGTGACCTGTCTCGTTGACCTGTCTCGTTCGCGCGGAGTTTTGGCGCGGGGTCCGAGTTTCTTGGCGCGCGGGGTTTTTGGAGTGAACCCGGGTGCGCGGCGGGCCGTTGGTGTTGCGGCTCGTGCTCAGAACTGCGAGGCCCGCGCGTTTGCGGCTGCGGGATGCTCGGCGGCATCGAGTGTCTCGAGGCAGTCGACCTAGCCTGGTCGGACGGCTCGCAGCGCCGAAGACCGAGAACGCCCAGCCACGTCAGCGTACCGGTGCTGAGCCTGGGCAACCCTGGGCGGGCCGCTTCGCGAGCGGCCCGGCTTGCTTGGAGTCTGGGTTTGGGAGAGGGTGGACGGCTAGTCCATCTTCTTCGCGGACTCAGCGGTGGCGTTGATCGCCTTGAGGATGTCGTCGAGCTTGGTCTTCGCCGGATCGTATTTCACCGAGAATTGCTGCTTGTCCACTTCGAGGCCGACGATCTCGACGCCGGTCAGCGGTTTGAGGGCGCCACTCACGGTGGCGACACAGGTGCTTCAAGGAACGCGCCCGAGTTCGAGTTTCGTCGTGGTCATGTTGGCCACGGTGGTGGCTGCTGCTGGTTTCTTGGGATCAGAATCTGCCGACCCGGTTGCCTTTTCCGCCGTGCAGGCGGTGAGGCTGAGACCGAGCAGGCACGCCATCGTGGTCTTGAGGATGTTCATGGCGGTCATCATCCGGCCCGGCGCGCTGATGAGGCAACTCATTCCTGAGCGGAGGCGCCCACGATTTGCCGCGTCGGGGTTTGGTCCCCGGGAAACCTCCCTGCGCTGGGTCGGGTGCTCGGTCTACAATCCCGTGCAGTCATGCACCTCCGTTCGTCCATCCTGAAGCGTCCTGGCCTCGTGTTCCTGTGTGCGGGCCTGCTCGGGCCGGCGGTGGCTTTGGCCCAAGACAGGGGCCAGGCGCGGGCATCGGCGGTCGACTCCAGCGTGGACTTCAACAGGGACATCCGCCCGATCCTGGCGGGCCGGTGTTTCACCTGTCACGGCCCCGACGCCGCCAAGCGAAAAGGTGGGCACAAGGGAAGGGGGGGGATGCGGCTGGACACCTCAGGAGGCTCCCGTGCGGACCTGGGCGACCGGCGTGCCGTCGTCCCCGGGCGACCCGAGGCGAGCGAACTCCTGCGTCGAATTCAGGCGACCGACGGGCGGGCTTACGACAAACTCATCGACCGACTGCTCGCTTCGCCGAAGTTTGGCGAACACTATGCCCGGCACTGGCTGACCTCCAAGGGAGGAGGGATGGATCGCGCGGTATCGGGATTGATCACGGACCTGAAGCTGCGCGGTCTGCTCGACGACACCCTCGTCGTGTGTGGTGGCGAATTCGGGCGGACGCCGTTCCGCGTGGGCCGCACGTCCAAGGGCGGCGTCCTCGGTCGCGACCACTACCCCGACTGTTTCACGATGTTCTTCGCGGGCGGCGGAATGAAAGCGGGCTTGAGCTACGGCTCGTCCGACGAACTCGGCTTCTCCGTCGCGGAGAAGCCGGTCCACGTGCACGACTTGCAGGCGACGATCATGCACCTGTTGGGATTTGACCACGAACGGTTGACGTTCCGCCACCAAGGTCGGGACTATCGATTGACCGACGTGCACGGCAAGGTCGTCCACGACTTGCTCGCCTGATTCGCCACATTACGTTTCGCCGGCAAAGCTTCTCCAACACCGATGATCGATACTCTCATGCTGCCCAGACTCAGCCTGTTCGCCTTGCTGTTTGCGCCGACCGCTCTCGCCCAGGGCGCTCCGAATCTCCTGAAGGACCTCTCGGCGATCGGCGCGGAGAAACTCGCGGCGGATGCGGCCAAGCTAGGGGACGCGCGCCGTGGTGCCGTGGTCTTCTACCAGAAGCAGATGAACTGCATTCGCTGCCACGTCGCCGACGCCGAGAACAACCGGCTCGGCCCGGACCTTTCCGTGTGGAAGGAGAAGGTGACCGGCGCACACCTGGTCGAGTCGATCCTCGAACCCTCGGCGAAGATCCGGAAGGGGTTCGAGACGGTGGTTCTCGAGACGAGCGACGACCTGGTCATGGGGTTCCTCGTGTCGGAGAACGAGAAGACGGTGGTGATTCGCGACGCCGCGAAGAACTACAAAGAGGTGAAGTTCGATCGCGCGAAGCTCAAGGGAATCGACAAGGGTGCGGTGTCCTTGATGCCGGCGGGGCTGCCGAGCCTCCTCACGAGCAAGCAGCAGTTCCTGGATCTGGTCCGCTACCTGATCGAGATTCGTGATGGCGGGACGAAGCGGGCGAGGGATCTCGAGCCCGATCCGTCCCTGTACGTTGCGCGACCGTTGCCGGACTACGAGAAGGACATCGACCACAAGTCGTTCGTATCGTCGCCTGACAAGCAGGCCTTGGGCCGTGGCAAGCAGATCTACCAGCGGTTGTGCATCAACTGCCACGGCACGCGAAACGAACCCGGTTCGTTGCCGACGTCGCTGAAGTTCGCGAAGGACAAGTTCAAGAACGGCTCCGATCCCCACTCGATGTACCAGACATTGACGCACGGCTTTGGAATGATGAACCCGCAGACGTGGATGGTGCCGTCGCAGAAGTACGACGTCATCCACTACATTCGCGAGGAATATCTCAAGCGTCACAACCCATCGCAGTACTTCGCCGTGACGAAGGACTATCTCGCCGGTTTGCCCAAGGGTGGTTCCCGCGGACCGGCACCGTCCAACATCTCGGCGTGGACGCAGATGGACTACGGTCCCAACCAGGTCATGACCCTGGAGATCGGCAAGGACAAGACGAACTTTGCGTACAAGGGAAACGCGATCCGTCTCGATGGCGGGCCAGGTGGCGTGGCGCAGGGCGCGTACTGGATGGTGTACGACTACGACACAATGCGCGTCGCGGCGGCGTGGAGCGGCGACGGGTTCATCGACTGGAACTGCATTCACTTCAACGGCAGGCACGCGATCCATCCTCGCCTGGTCGGTGACGTGAAGATCGCCAATCCGACGGGACCGGGTTGGGGGCGTCCGGGAGACGCGAGCTTCGAGGACACGCGGCTCGTCGGTCGGGACAAGCGGATCTACGGGCCGCTGCCTCGCGCCTGGGCCCAGTACAGAGGTATGTACTACCACGGCCCGGACACGCTGATCGACTACACCGTGGGCAACGCGCGCGTGCTCGAGATGCCCGGTGTCCAGGTTGGTGGACCGGATCCCGTGTTCAAGCGCTCGTTCAACATCGGTGCGCGGGACAAGGAACTGGTGCTGCAGGTCGCACACAGTCGCGAAGCGGCCAGCCGGCTCGATTTGTCGGAGCACACCGCGATTTTTGGTCTCGACGAGAAGAGCCCGGTCGCCCGGCCGGTGATTTCCAATGCGTCGCATTTGAACGGAGGCACGCGGCTGGCTGTGAAGAACACCTCGGGGCTTCACGCGGGAAGCGGTGACTTCACGATGACGGCTCGAATCAAGACCAGGAAGGACGGGACGATCGTCGCGCAGACGGCGGACTCGCTGGAATGGAAGGCCGATGGGCTCACCTGGTTCATCCGCGGCGGCAGGCTCTTCGTGGATATCGGTTGGGTCGGAGGGTTCGGAGGTCGGCGAAGGGTCGCGAATGGCAAGTGGCATCACGTCGCAGTCACCTACCGCGCGCAAGGTGGTGAGATCCAGTTCTTCGTCGACGGCAAGCCGGAGAAGCGAACCGGATCACTCAAGCGCGAGGGGCGGATCGACAAGCCGGTGCTGCGGATCGGTTTCACGGCCAACGGCTTTCCGAAGTCGTCCTACTTCACCGGACAGATGTCGGAGGTCCGGTTCTTCAACGAGGTCCTCAGTGGTGACGAGGTGCGGGCGATCTCACGCGGGAAGAGTCCGTCTGTTCAGGCGGCCGCGCACTGGGACCTCACGGCAACCGAAGGTGGGGTCGTCCGAGACAAGACGAAGAACGCGCGGGACGCCAAGGTGACTGTGGGCAAGGCGAAGCAGGAGGCATCGCAAACAAGTGGTCTGACCGTGGCCGGCGTCGTCGGCGACGTCTCGGGTTTCAAGTGGTTCGCGGACAGGGGTGACCTGAGGTTGCGGATCCCGGCTGGTCGGGACCCCATTCGATTCACGCTCTGGTTCGCGTCTGCATCGAATCGCAAGACCGCGAAGGCCATCACCGATGCGGTGGTGATCGACGAACCACGGCCGGACCTGGGAAAAAAGACGAAGGGTGGCCCGGCGCGTTGGCCGCACGTGCTCACGAGCGAGGCCATTCTTGGCGAGGACGACGGCCCGTTCGCCGTGGACGTGTTGAAGCGTCCGACCGGCAACCCGTGGTTTTGCCGCATGCGACTGACGGGGTTCGATTTCACGGAGAACGGCGACGTTGCGATCGTTTCTGCGTGGGACGGGAGCATCTGGAAGGTCGCGGGACTGAGCCAATTGCCGGAGAAGAACGGCGCGAAGCGGACGGTGCAGCTGACCTGGCGTCGCATCGCTTCCGGATTGTTCCAGCCGCTCGGCGTCAAGATCGTCGACGGCAAGGTGTACGTCACGTGCCGCGACCAGCTCTGCATCCTGCACGACCTGAACGGCGACGAGGAGATCGACTACTTCGAGAGCTTTAACAACGATCACCAGGTCACCGACCACTTCCACGAGTTCGCGATGGGGTTGCAGGTCGACACGGAAGGCAACTTCTACTACGCGAAGTCTGCGCGACACGCCAAGACCGCGTTGGTGCCGCACCACGGCACGCTGCTCAAGGTGTCCAAGGACGGCTCGAAGACCGAGATCATCGCGATTGGATTCCGTGCGGCGAACGGCGTCTGCCTCAACCCGGACGGCACGTTCATCGTCACGGATCAGGAGGGACACTGGAACCCGAAGAACCGGATCAACTACGTCAAGAAGGGCGGCTTCTACGGAAACATGTACGGCTACCACGACGTCACGGATTCTTCCGACGACGCGATGGAGCAGCCCCTCGTCTGGATCACGAACAGTTTTGACCGCTCTCCGGGGGAGTTGCTCTGGGTCGACAGCCCGAAGTGGGGGCCGTTGAACAAGCGGCTGCTCAACCTCTCGTACGGCTACGGCATGGTCTACATCGTGCCGCACGAGGAAGTGAATGGGCAGCAGCAGGGCGGGATGTGCGCGTTCCCGATCAAGCGTTTCCCAACTGGTGTCATGCGGGGGCGATTCCACCCGAACGATGGCCAGCTGTACCTCGCGGGCATGTTTGCCTGGGCCGGAAGTCAGACGCAGCCGGGCGGTCTCTACCGGCTGCGTTACACCGGCAGGCCTGTGCACCTGCCGGTGGAGCTGCACGCGAAGAAGTCCGGGCTCACGATCACCTTCAGCGGCGAGCTGGATGCGGCCTCTGCCGCCCGCGTCGAGAACTACCGGATCAAGTCGTGGGATCTGAAGCGCACGAGGAGCTACGGCTCCAAGCACTACAACGAGAAGTCCCTCGAGGTCGTGTCGGCGCGGCTATCGAGCGACCGCCGCACCGTGACGCTCGAGGTCCGCGGGATCGCCAAGACCTGGGGAATGGAGGTCGCCTACGACGTGCGATCCGCGAAGGGCAAGAAGATCAAGGGGCGGATCCACAATACGATCCACCACTTGAGGGACTGACGACCGCGCCGAAGCTATGGGATGACGATCTTCATTCCGTTCGTCGCGGACACTCCCTGCACTGCCGCCGAGTCGTTGAAGAGTGCCTGTATCCACAGCTTCGACCCCTTGGGCAGGTTCTTGAGTGCGCTCGCGTCCAGGATGATCGGGTATGGACTCGCGGTGATCGGTGCGAAGGTCTGAGGCGCGGGCACGAGGATCCCGCCGAGGTAGGGGACGTTGATTTCGGAGGCGCCGATTACGAGCAGCCCGTTCGCGAAGTACCACTGCAGAGAGATCGTGATCTTCGGAGGGAACGTCGAGTTGATCGTGCCCTGCCCGTGGATCTTCGGAACTTGATTGAACTTGCCCGCGATGGCTCCGATCGTCTCACAGAAGATCACGGCCTTTTGTGCGCGGAAATTTGAAACCGTCAGCTTGGTCTTCGCGATCGTCAGCGCGTTGTCCTCGCTGTTCGTCTTGCCCATGGTGTAGGTCAGGTGCTTGACGTTGGGGCTGGACCACACGTTTACGCGGCTGCCAGGCGAGTAGGCCATCACCGTGCGGTACTTGTTGTCCGTAGTCCTGAACCCGTAGGAGTGGGGGTACGAAGCGCCACCTGCGTTGTTGCGGTCGTGGTGGCAGCCGATGTTGTGGCCGAGTTCGTGGGCGACGACGTTGCCATTCATGCAGCTCTGGACGGTCACGGCGAAGGCATACTGGGCGAACCCCGCCGACACGTTGTTCATCAGGTAGGCGACACCGCAGTACGCCAGCTTGGCCGGTTGCGTGATGAGGTGCATCAGATCCGCGCCGAACGTGTTGCGGATCTTGTGCACCTCGTCCATGTACCCGTCATTCGTCTTGCGGAAGCGACCGAGATCGCTGGTGCCTTCCGCGTAGTTCGTCAAC
>CAYYAQ010000059.1:0-29576 GCA_964469555.1 uncultured candidatus Brocadiaceae bacterium
GGTACTTCTTCGCGATCGAGACCACCAAACGGAGGTTCCCGGAAGAGAGCTTGCGCTTCGCCTCCTCGTAGTTCGTGTGAGCTTCGCGCACGAGCCGGAGCCGACGCTCCATCTTCTCCATGGTCTCCAGCGCGTCGACCTGGAGATCGACGAGGCGCTTGCGGATCTCGATGGCGATGGGGTTCTTCAGTTGCGCACCGCGGTAGTTAGCGAGGCGACGTTGGAGACGGTGCATCTCGGCCAACCGACTCTCGAGGAGATCGATCATCGGACGGATCTTCTTGCCCTGGAGATTGAGTTCCTCAATGAGCGAGACGACCTTGCGCCGGCGCGAGAAGACGCGTCGCTGGACCATGCGAACCTCATTCTTCGCGAGCTTGCCGCCCTGGAGGTCGACAAAGTCCTCGCGCAGTGCATCGTGGATCTTGCGCAGCGTCGTGATGCTGCCGGGGAGGCGCTCGGACAGGTCCGCCTTGCCGATCTCTGGATCCTGCTGGTTGACCTTGAGCGTGCGGTCGAACGCAAGCTCGCCGCTGACGACGTCTTCGAGGACTTCGATGGAGTGTGAGATGCCGAAGCCCGAACTCAACACTTCCTTGCGGAACTGCTTGCGAGTCAGCTCGATCTTGCGCGCCAGGCTGATCTCCTCTTCGCGAGTGAGCAGCGGAATCTCACCCATCTGGGTGAGGTACATGCGAACCGGGTCGTCGATCTTCTCGTTGACGTCCACGACCGGCGTCGCGATCTCGAATTCCTTCTTGGCCACCGGCTCCGCGGGCTCGAAATCGTCGTCGTCGTCGAACTGATCCTCGCCGTCGCCCTTCTTGCCGTCGCTCTTTCGCTCGACGAGCTTGAGGCCCGCGTCCTCGATCATGGCCATGGCCTCCTCGATCTGCTCCGGAGATGAAGCGTCGTCAGGAAGCGCCTTGTTGAGCTGCGCCAGGGTGACCGAGCCGGACTTCCGGGCACCGGTGATGAGACGCTTGATGCTGCTCTGAAATCTCGTCATTCGGGTGGGGTGTATGAGCGGGGCTTATGGGGAGGGACGGAGACCTGACTATTGGTTTCCGCCGCTGCGGCTACGAAGTTGTTGGAGGTACTCCTGGGTCAGCTTGTCCACCAGGGCGCGGTCACCCTGGTCGCGGGCTTCTTGGAGCCGGAACCTGATATTCTGAGCCTCGTGGCGGCTCTGGTGGGCGGAGAGATCCTTTAGGAGGAGGGAGAGGGTTTCGGACGGGGACTTGATGTGAGCCGCGCGGTCCATGCAACTGGCCAGATGTTGGGACAAGTCCGGACGCTCAGCACATCTCATAAAAAGATACCCGACGATTTCGTCCTTGCTGCCCTTACCCGTCCCAATCCCGTCGCGAAACAGGTCCAAGAGCTCCTGGGCAGTCGGCAATGTAACCACGACCTCATCGGCCTGATCAAGAAGTTCCGGGTCGCAAAGCAGGCAAGCCAGGAGGTCCAGGCCCAACTCCACGAGCGGGCCATCGACCGCAGTGGGCCCTGGGTCGGGCCCTGGGGCGCCGTTGGGTCGCGGTGAGGCGTTGGCCCAGGAGTCGTTGGGGTCGGCGCCTGGAGCGATTTCGACCCCGTCGGACTGGGACTCGGATGCGGACGCGGTCTGGGCTTTTGGGCCAGACCGGTGCGCGGGGCGCTGCTGGGATGCGGTATGCCAGAACACGGCCTCCTGGAGGCCCAGGTGCTGGGCCATCCGCTGGCCGAGAGCCTGACGACGGACCTGATCCTCGATCGACCCGAGGATCCGACCGCACTCGCGGGCGATCCGCTCCACGTTCACGTCCAGGGTCAGGTCGATGCGCTGGCGGATCAGTCGGAACCAGACCGTCAGCGCGTCATCAGCGCCATCGAGGATGTTCTGCAGGAACTCGCGACCCTTGGCCACGGACTCGGCGTCCCGACCGGGGGCCGAGGTCACGAGATCCGCGGGATCGGTGCCCTCGTCCAACAGTGCGACCGACACCGGCAGCCGGGTGTGGACCAGCTCTCGGAACGCCCGGTCCGCCGCCTGACGTCCCGCACGATCACCGTCGAAGAGGAGCACGACCCCATCGGTCGCGTAGCGCTCGAGGAGCTTCGCGTGGTCCGTGGTCAAGGCCGTCCCGAGGGTGGCCACCGCGCCTTCGAAGCCGGCGAGGTGCGCCGCGATGACGTCGGTGTAGCCTTCCATCACCGCGAGTCTGCGCACGCCGGCTTTCTTGGCCTGCCTCAGCCCGAACAGCAGCTTGCGCTTGTTGAAGAACGGGGACTCCGGCGAGTTCAGGTACTTGGCGCGTTCGACGTGGGACTCCAGCACGCGACCGCCAAACCCGGTGGTGCGACCACGTTCATCCTCGATAGGGAACATCAGGCGACCGGCGAATCGCTCGTAGCCGTCCTCCCCGACAAGACCCGCCTGCTCGAGCGCAGCTCGGGAGAGCTTCTCCTTCTGGGCCAGGGCGTGGAGCTTTCCGCCGGGCGGATGGTAGCCGAGCTTGAACCCCTCGATGGCCGCGTCGAGTCCGCGGTCTTCGAGGTAGGCCCGGGCGGCAGCGCCAGACGCGAGTTGCAGCTCGGCCTGGAAGAACTCACTCACTCTCGCGAGGGCCCCGTGCACGTCCTCGCGCTTTTTCCCGTCACCGCGACCGCGACCGAACACGCCGGTCATGTCGATGCCCTGCCGTTCGCCAAGCACCTCGGCGGCCTCGCGGAACGCCAGACCGTCTCGCTTCATCAGGAACGAGAACACGTCGCCAGCCTCGCCGCATCCGTAGCACTTGTAGTGCTGGGAGTCGGAGTACACGGTGAACGATGGGGTCTTCTCCTGGTGGAAGGGGCACAGCCCGATGTGGTAGCGCCCGCGCGTTTTCAGGGGTACATACTCCTCCACCAGCGCGACCAGGTCGGCGCCGTCCTTGATGCGGGGGATTACTTCCTCGAAGCGGTCCAAAGGTGTCGGGGCGGGGTGCCCGGCTGTGTGTCCGGGCTGGGGTCGGGAAAGGGTCAGGCTACGGCACGATTTCCTTACTCCGCGGGACGCAATGCCGCGAGCGGGGAGAGATTTTCCTAATCGTGGTGCGCTGTCCCTTGGGTGTGGCAGGTGGGCTGCTCTCGCCCGTATCGCCGCATTCCCATGCGCCAGATCGACATGCGTAGGCCGACCGCCTCAACCTATAGTTCGCGGGCGGGTGGGATCAAGGAATTTTCTGCCCGAGACGCCTGAGACGGAGCACACCGGGCTCGACCTCCTCGACCATGGCGAGATCCGGCACACCCCGGAGCACGATCCCACCGAGGAACTGGAGCACCCGCTGGTGGCCGATGAGGTAGTCGTTGTGACCCCCGCCGAGGTCGTCCAACCGCACGTAGAGAGGGTCGGCGGCGTGATTCGCGGACTTCGCCGGGCCGACCCGGGGTGCCCCTGTCCCAACCGCCGGCGACCGATCTCGGCCTCGAGGATGGACAACCTCGAGTCGTTCGCATCCGAGAGCACGAAGACCTGCCGGGCAAAACGACAGGCCCCCAGCCAGGAGGAATGTCCGGCGCGGTCCACGTCCGGCGCCGACAGGATCAGGCTGTCGACCGACCCGGAGCCGATCGCGGGTCCAGGGGTCCCGATCGCGGCTTCAGCACCCGGTTGCCCATGCTGTGCACGATCATGTGATCTTCACCCCAGGGAGAGCCGACCGGCAGTCGGCGATCAGGGAGCGCTCGTACGCCGCATCCGGATGGTCGCCGCGACCGTGCACGTAGAGGCTCAGCGCGCCTTTTCGGAGGATGCGATCCCGCATCGAGTCCACGACCTGATCGACAGGGCGAGGTGGCTGGCGCGGATAGACGTGGAGCCCGACGTCTTCCCGCGTGACCGCTGCGGATTCCGTCTGCAGACGGAGGAACCACGGCGCGATCTGGCAGCAGCCTGTCATACAGAGCGCCGCGAACAGGGCGAGAGTCCCGACAGCCGTGATCACGAAGATCCCTTTCTCACCTCGTCGAAGAGCTCGACGAGCGCCGAAACCTCGATCGCGTCCGGTCGGAGCTCCAGAAGGGGCGCGAGCTCGGAGCCCGCGAGATCGACGCCGGCGAGGACCTTCGCGTTCCGCAGCTTCTTGCGCCGGCTCGAGAACACCTGGCGCAGGAACCCGGACAGCGCCCGACGCTCTTCGCCGGTGCGCGAGAGGCACCCGTCCGTCCGCGCTTGGATGTGCACGATGGCAGAATCGACGAGCGGTCGCGGTCGAAAGACCTGGGAGCCTACCCTGCGCAGGAATGTCGTGTCGTAGGACGACTGGAGTTGGACGGTGAGGGCTCCGTAGTCGCGGTTGTCGTGGGTCGCCGTCAGTCTCTTCGCCATCTCCAATTGCAGCAGAAGCACCATCTCCGAGATCGGCTCATCCAGGAGAATCAACTCGCCGATCAGGGGACCCGCGATGGAGTAGGGCAGGTTCGCGACCATGAGAGTCCGCCCATGAGACGGCAGCGCGGCTCGCTCTTCCGCGAGGATGTCGAGCACGTCTGGGTTGAGCTTCGACCGTCGCAAGACATCGGCATGCACCAATCGCACCGAGGATCCGCCATCGGGGAGACCGCGCAGTTCTCGACCCAGGATCTGCACGAGCCTGTTGTCGACTTCGACGGCGAGCACGCGGCAGCGACCCGCGAGCTCCCTGGTCAGAAAGCCGAGTCCGGGCCCGACTTCGATGACCAGATCGTCGAGGGTGGGCCTCACGGTATCGACGAGGACCCGGTGCAACGACGCGTCCAGAAGGAAGTTCTGGCCGAGCCGCCGACTCGGATGGAAACCGTACTCCCGCAGCAGTTCCTTGTAGGTTGCGAAACTGTCCCGACCCTCGTCAGCCTGGTCGTGGCCGTCACTCATTGCCTAACTCGGAAATCAGCAGGCTGCGCAGAGCCGACGTCCCCTTGGCGCGGGGCAGCACGAACGGCCAGGCCCGCAGAAACACCTCGACGTGGGACTCCCGCCGAAGGAAACCGCGCAGCGTATTGAGCGCTGCCTCACTCGGCATGGGACCGGCGTACTCGAGGAGAGACTGGAGCAGTCCTGCCGGGTCCGCGGCGACACGAACACCGGTCGTCGGACCGATCCGACCCGGAGACCAGTAGAGGGCGGAGGGATCCGTGCGCCGCACGGGGTCGTTGAGCGTCTCGAACCACTTTGTCTCGAAGTGCCCACCGAGAATCTGGCGTTCCAAGTCGTTGGTTTCCGCGAACACCAACCAGTCCGTCGGCACGGGAGACCAGCCGGGGAGCCAACAGCCGAGCCCGGGCGTGCGCCGGAAGGCATCCACTCCCGGCATGTCGAGAGTCACGATCGGTCGTTCCTCGAAGTGTTCCTCCGTGAAGTCGAACTGACCTTGCACTGCTCGCAACGCCCGCGAATCAAGCCATGCGCCCGGCATCGGTGTCCACAACGGTAACCACACGCGCAGACCCAGGGGCATCGCACCCGACTGCTGCCAGGGCATGTGGCCGATTTCCGGCGTTTGGAAGTCTGGCCACTCCGGGAGGCCGACGACCTGCTTCACGAGGACCGTGGCCAGAACCTGGTGCACGAACGGGATCGGCACGTTGGTGTCCGCGTCGACCACCGTCTCGGTCCACTCCGCGACGTTGCCCAGGAGATCGAACGGACCAATCGGACTGGCGGAGCCCGACGCGAACGAACCGACAAGCGTCGTGCGCCCCAGCCCGAGTCTCCCAGTATTCGCGAGGGTGTCCGAGTTCCGCAGTGTGTCACTCCAGGGAAAGTCGTAGGTTCCGCCTTCGGTGAACGCGTAGCGCCACTCGTCCGCCCGAGGAACGCGGCAGAACCGCCAGCGTGCGAATCGTCGGGCGACGTTCAAGTTGATCCTGTCCTGCGGCAGATGGTCGCGGAGCCGATCGGACACGGGAAGCGGACCGCTCTGTTGCGGCAGCGAGGCGCGCCACGTCACGAACTCCGCCCGCGTCGCCTCGAACCGATCGAGGAAGAACGGCCCGCCCTCGCTCAGCGGGCGGTTGAACAGAACGAGGTCGCGGAAGATGCCGAACCGATGGTCGCGATCGACGATGTCGATAGTGGAGACCGCGTCACCGCAACCGCACAGCGCGAGAGCGACGAGCACCAACGCGAGGATCGAGGCCTCCCACCGGACGGGAGGCCCCTGGCGCACGGCATCAGCGCAGCAGGACGATCTCAGTTCGGCGGTTCTTGGCCTTGTCATTGGGATCGACGGGCTGGAACTCGCCATACCCCGCGACAGACATCTTAGCCTTCGGCAGGCCTCGACTGTTGAGGTAATCCCGCACGGCCAGGGCCCGCGCAACCGACAACCGCATGTTGCTTACCCACTTGCTGTGCTTGATCGGATCGCTGTCGCTGTGCCCGGAAACGCGGATTTTGCCGGGGTGGCTCCGCACCGCGTCGACCAGACCCCCGAGGGTCTGCTGGCCGGTGGCCGAGAGCTCGTCGGAGCCGGAGCCGAAGAGGATCTTGCCCTCCACGCGCAGCACCAGACCCTCCTCCGACACCAGCGGCACCACGCCGGGTGGCAGCTTCGCGCCCCCATCCTTTTTGAAGCGAGTGAGGATGGAGTCGACGAGCTCCTTCTGTTCTTTCAGCCAAGCCGCGTTCTTGACCAGCGGAGCCATCCGCGCGACTTCGGCGTGAAGCTCGCCGATCTGGGTCTGATAGTCCTTGTTCGTGCGGGTCAGATCTTCCAACTGATCGCGGAGAACTGCATTGGCGGCCGTGATCTTCCGATGAAGTTCCGGATTGATGCAGCTAGTCAGAAAGATCAGACCGAGTAGCCCGACAGCACGGTGAGTGCGCATTCTCAAAATCCCCTCCTGAGGAGTCCTGGTGGCGGTTCATGACGGTGCGGGGTTGCCACGCGCGGACAAACTCGACGCCGCCCCACGTGTCTGCGGGTCAGGATAGCTTCACGGATAGGCGGAGCAAAGGAGTTTCCCAGCGGACCGCCGCCTCCCAGGCGGCCTCCAACGGGGCGCCGAATCACCGCCCGCGCGGCGGGTGCGCGATCGTTGAGGCGTCGCGCAACGTCGGCGGCCGCGACCGCAATTCGCGATCGGTCGCAACGAAACAACCGTACGGGGCGTCTCCAAACAAAGAGACCCTCACTGCGGAGGGTCTCGTTGGGGGTAAACCTCGAAGTGTAGGCGGCGCGACTACTTCGCCGTGCTCCACATCTTGGTCAGCAGGCTGCCCTCGGGACTGGCGCCCTTCGTGATGTCCCAGCTGATCAGCGCGCCCCAGAGCAGGGCGATGAAGCACAGGATGGCGGCGGCGACCCAGATCGGGCTCTCGCCGGACTCAGCCTTGGTCGCGGTCATCGTCTCGCGACGGCTGCGAGTCGCAATCGCTTCCGCCGGTGCGTCATCGACGTCATCCATGTCGTCTTCGACGAGGAGCGTGTCCTCTTCGGAGAGTTCTTCGGTGACCATGCCGGTGTCGTCCTCAAGGGCGTCAGCGAAGACCAGGTCGTCTTCACCATCGTCGCGAGCCTGCAGGGCGGCGACGTCTTCGGCGCGGAACTGCATGCTGTCACCGACGCGGAACGCGCGGATATCACCCTGGGAAACCATCTTCTTGAGCTGCTCGCTCTGAAGTTTCAGGTCGCGGAGGGCGTTCTCGAATGAGACAAAGTCTTCGTTTTCGGACACGATCAAATACTCCTGACTGCGGAGGGACTGGGAGGGGTAGGGGTCTCTAGGAGGAGAGCGGGGAGTCGAAGTAGGTTACATCAAGACGGGCGGTCTGACAGCACGTTCCGTCGCTACTTCTTGCGGGATCTGCCGTTCTTCCGGGAGGTCTCGTACTTTCCCGTGCCAAGGGACGTACCGATGTTCCCGGGGACCGTGACCCCAGCGGCCTTCTTCTTGACCGAGGCGCCTTCAAACATGCGAGACAGGTCCTTCCGCGTGTATTCGGACTCATCGTTGTAGTCGATGAGCTGCAGATCGAGGTCGATGCGGCGGGCGCCGACGAGCACCAGGCGACGCATGCTCTGGCTGCCACCACGGGCCTCGTAGACCACGAGCTGGTTGTTGTTCGTGTCGATCAGGTAGAGCACGGACGTGCCGACGCCGTAGCTGCCGGTCACCGCCATGAACCCGTTCGCGGATGCCGCGCCGCCGCCCGCATCGCCACCGTACACCAGTGGCTCCGGGGCCTTGGTCGGGGTGGAGCGAGGCTTGGGTGGGATGACCGGACCCCGCCCTTGGGCGTGGAGACTCTGGTCAGCCGATGGCGACTGGGACTGTCCGAGTCGGTAAGCGACCGCGATGAGCAAGACCGCCACGAGGGCGCCGAGGATCGAGTGCTTCATGTGTGGAAAGATCCTGGAATAGCGGGATCCGAGGTGCCAGGTGCGTCGGCGGGCTCGGCGAGCATGCTTGGGGCTAGCAAAGAGGGGTAAGGGCACGCGGGAATATAGCAATCCCGGCCCCCGGCTGGCGGAATCTTCGCATTTGCCGGGCTCCGGGAAGATCTGGTCTGGGTGGAATCCACGAACACCTTGTGATCACTGAGCTTCGAGCTCTTCAGCGTGGATGGGGGAAGACCATCCGGACCGAGAACCCCGCACCCGGTTTCGCATCCACCCGCATCGACCCGCCGTGGTTTTGGATGATCGTGTAGCAGATGAACAGACCGAGCCCCGTGGAGTCCGGAGCCTGGCTGGTGCTGAAGAACGGGTCCATCACCTGCTGGAGGGTCGCCTCGTCAACGCCGGGACCATCGTCGGAGACGATCAGCTCGACTCCCTCGGGGACCGATGCCGCCCGCACGTCGATGCGCCGATCAGGCAGATCACGCATGGCGTTCAGCGAGTTCAGGAACAGGTTGAGGAGAACTTGCTGGATCTCGTTTGGCTCGCCCATCAAGAGCGGGAGGTCGTCGGGAATCCCAATCGCGCAGGTGACGCCCTGCCTGCCTAGCCGATGCTCGATCAGCGAACGCGCGCCATCGACCGAATCCGCGAGCGAGAACTCGACGGGATCGAGCACCCGGGGGGTGAAGTCCAGAAGCTTGCGCGAGATCCGCGCCACGCGCTCGAGTCCTTGCTGGACGAGAGAGAGGTATCGACGCTCCTTCTCCGATCGACCCTCGACTTGAGACAGGCTGTGGACTGCATTCAACATCCCTCCGATCGGGTTGTTGATCTCGTGCGCGACACCCGCAGCGAGCGTGCCCATCGAGGCCAGGCGCGCGGACACCACCAGCGCACGCTCCTTCGCTGCGGCCTCCTGCGTCGCCCGGTCGACCTCGCTCTTCAACTCGGCGGTGTGCCCCTGGACCTTCGTCGCCATCGCGTTGAACGCGTCGACGACCGTGTTCAGCTCAGGCGAGGAAAACGTCAGCACGCGGGCACCGTAGTCCCCCGATTCGACGCGACGGGCCGCATCCCCCAACTGATCCATCGGCCGACCGAGGGTTCGACCCACGACCCAACTCGCGAGCACAGCGAACACGACCATGCTCAGGAGTACCGGGAGGGCGTAGTTCTGGAACGTCAGGTGCGGCTCCGGCGGAAACGCGGGAACGAACCACGCGCCGCCCTCGACGACGCCCTCCTCGTTCTCGATCGCCACGCAACGCCCACCGGCGACGCTGACGAGTTTCCGATCTTCCATCGCTCGACTGATGCCGGCCAGTATCTCCCTTTTGGGAAACGTCGAGTGATCACGGTGCGCGCAACCCAGGGGGTTGAGGTCGACACTCTTCCCTTCGCCCGGTCCCTTGCTGATCAGGATGTCGCTGAACTTGTGCCGGAAGTTGCCATCTCGAAAGATCCTGCGCACCGTCTCCGTAGCACGGGATCCGAGGCGCGCACCCGCCGGCAGCAGGTAACCGTAGTCACGCTGCAGGATCCGGACATGATTCTCCGTCTCGCGGTCCAGGAACCGGTTTTGCAGAACGACCGCGGTGGCGTGGATGACGCCGAGAACCACGAGGTTCATCAGCACGATGAGGACGAGCAGTCGTCCTCGCAATGACATCAGGCGCCGCCTCCCGGCGAGCCCGCTCGTGGGTCGCGTTGCGCGATCATGCGATCTTGTTCATGAGCTTGAGGAGCGGCATGAAGAGCGCGAACACGATGATCGCAACGATCACCGCCATGCCGACGAGAAGCGCCGGTTCGATGAACTTGAACGTGCTGTCGACGGTTCGCCTGACCTCGACTTCGTAACGGTCTGCGATTTTGCCGAGCATCCGGTCGAGTTCACCGGTCTGTTCGCCGACGTCCACCATGTTGCACACGATGTCGTCGAAGATGCCGCTCTGCCCCATCGGGATCGCGATGCCCGAGCCTTCGCGAATGCTGCCGTGGATCTTGCTGATCGAATCCGTCATGCGGACGTTGGGCAACGCACCGCGGAGAATATCGAGGGCTTCGAGATGCGGAACACCACTCTGGATCAGCGTGCCGAAAGTCCGCGAGAACCGGGCCACGAGCGTCTTCTTGATCAGCGTTCCAAACAGCGGGATCCCCAGGGAGATCGTGTCCATTCTCCATTCGTACGCGGCCCACTTCGAACGGAGGAACCGGTGCAACGAGTAGGTGCCGATCGCGAACAACATGTAGGTCCACCACCACGCCTTCAGATGATCCCCGGCATTGATCACGATCTGAGTGATCTTCGGCATGGCCTCCATCGAACCGAACTGCTGGAGGAAGATGTCCTTGAACTTCGGGATCACGAAGATGAACACGAGGACGAGCACGACGATGGCAACGCACATCACGGCTATCGGGTACGCGAGCGCACCCTTGACGCGGCTCTTGATCTCCTCCTGGTTCTCCATGAACTCCGCGAGTCGATTCAGGATCACGTCCTGCACACCGCCGGCCTCGCCCGCCGCGACCATGTTCGTGTACAGACTGTCGAAGGTCTTGGGGTGTTTCGCGAACGACTCCGACAGCGACGTGCCGCCCTCGACATCTTCGCGAATCTCCATCAGCGCCCTCTTCATCGCCCCTGCCGACATCTGGCCTTCCAGAATCCGCAGACACTTCGTCACCGGGATGCCGGCGTCCAGGAGGACGGCCAGTTGATTCGTGAACTCGTTGAGCAGCTTCGTCGAGACGCGCCGACTCTGGAACATGCCGCCCCCGGCGGAATCCTTCTTTGGGGTCTCGGAAACGGCTGGGGCGGACTTGCGAGGCGCGACCTTGCGCTGGAGCTTCTTTGGCATTGTCAGGGAATCGGCCAGAGGGGTGGACGGCTCTCTCGGTCTGAACGCGACCGCAACCCTCCCAGGATAAGGGGCTCCGGTGGATAGTGGCCGGAGAGGATAGCTGGGGCAAGGCCCTCTGGTCACAGGGGGCTACCGAAAACGCGAAAGCAGCCAGGCGAGCACATCGATCTCGAACCACTTGGCGATGCCCGCGGCGAGCAACACCAAGCCCAGCACCAACAATGCCCAGGGCCATCTCGAAGGGATCAGGTCTCTTCCCGGTGGGAACATCATGGAGGGCTGGAGCACTTCCTCTGCGGGCAACTCGACTTCGACCAGCGCCTCGTCTCGAGCCGAAGGACTCCTCGTCGATAGAAGGTGCACGATGATCACGGTGCTGTTGTCCGGTCCACCATTGCTGTTGGCGAGGCGAACGAGCTCGTTCGCCGCGTCTTGGGGCGACATTGCTTCCACGATCACTCGAGTCTCACGGTCAGAGACCAAGGACCAGAGTCCATCCGTCATCAGGACGAGACGATCTCCGTCCTGCACGTCGTACTCCTCGACGTCGACTTCCACTTCGCGCTGGCCAGCGCCGATGCAGCGCGTCAGATAGTTGTCCGGTTCACGAACAGCGTGATCGACACTGAGTTGCTCGACACTCCCGCAGCGGATCCTCAGGCACCGCGTGTCACCCACGTGGCCGAGCACCATTCGTCCACCGAGCAGGTTGATGATGGTCAAGGTCGTGCCCATGCCGCGCAGGTTGAGGTTCTCCTGTGAGAGTTGGAAGACCTCGGCCACGGCAGCGGCGAAACCGTCGCGCATCCGCGACACCGGGTTGCTGGCGCCGTTCGTGGAACACGCGTCGAGGAGCGGTCGCGTCGCAGCACGGACGGCGGTGCGGCTGGCCTCCGCCCCGCCCACGGCACCCCCCATCCCGTCGGCGATGGCGACGATCCACCCCATCCGCTCGGCCTCGTCGATAGTCTGCGGCGCGCACAGGAGAAAGTCGTCCTCGTTGACGCGGCGCACCCGGCCAGTGTGTGTGGCGACTCCGACCGAAACATTTGCCGGATGCAGCATCAGTTATCCTTGAGGGACTGGGTGACGGAACTGACACGCGCGGCATCCGTCTCGATCAGGATCTGCAGACGGCGACCGCCGGACACACTCCACAGCGCGCTGTACTGATACTCGTCCGGGCCGCCACTCCTCGAATCCAAGAGACTCCGCTCGAAGGCCTCGGCGACCGTGGCGTCGATCAAGTTGCCGTCAAGCCGCACGGCGACCGCGCTGATCGGCTCCTTTGCACTGACCTTCACGCGCCACACGCGTTTCTCGCGTTCGATCTGGATGGACGCAGGGCCACTCTCATCCAGTGCTGTTCGCGCCTCCGCGGACTTCAGCCGGCGCACCGCGGATACAAGGATGCGCTCGATGGATGATTCGCGGACCGAGGCGATGATGTTCTCCGCGTCGGTCAACGTCCAGAACGGCGGGATGATCACCGACTGCAGGAACCCGAGGATGCCGCACCGTTCGAACATGTTGAGGTTGACGGGGCCCGAGACAACGAGGCCTGAGAACACCCGGCGACCCGAGTAGACGTCGCGCATGGAGACTCTGAGTTGCGCATGCGACTCGTACGTGTGGTCCGGTATCACGGAGCCGAGCGCCAATAACCACGCCGCGCAGGTGAACGGCCAACGATCGTTCACTCCGCGGTAATCGATCGGTCCATCGATGATCTTCTCGACTACGAGCAGGAAGTCGTGCCCCTCGCGGCGGGCGCGCGAAAGCGTCGTCCGCAGCGCGACTACCCCTGGGGCGACTTCTTCGGTCGTCGAGGCGATGGTCTCCCGTGCCGCGCCCGGGTCCGCGTCGAGGGCCATGGACACAAATACCCTGCCATCCCGCAGTCTCGAGACGAATCGTTCCAGGGGGAACGCTTCGACCCTCTCACCTGGCAGCGCGAACGTGCGCGCCAACGGCGATTCCGAATTTACGGTCGCACTCGCGTCGACGAATCCCCCGCCGCTGACCAGGACCGAGTAGGGCAACGCCGGCTTGGTCGCCAGGGATAACAGATCCTCTGCCGTCGTGCTCACGCACGACGCGAAGCACGCTGCGACGCACATTGCCACAAACAGCCGCCCGAGCAGTCTTGCGGGTGAGGCGATCACCGCTTGCGCACCCTCTTCACAAATGCTTCACCGCCGACCAGTCTCATGCCGATCCTGAACAGCAGCTTGTGGGGCTTCCCGGACAACAGTCCCTGCCCGTTGCGCTTGACGTAGATCGTGCGCACGACTCCGGGCACTCCCGACCGGAGTGGCTGATCTTCCTGGCTCTTCTTCGACGTGCGCAGGTCTACCAGTTTCTCGGCCTCGGCCAGGGTCACGCCCCGCACGACGCCGGTCCGCTGAAGCCTCGCGCGCAGGGCGTGGGGCATGTTCGCGAACCCGGTGGATTTCGCGACGTGGATCGAATGGTCCGCCAAGATTCCGGCGACGATGATCCGGGATTCATCCGAGTCCCCCACGGGCCACGGCAGGTCCATCACCCACTCGCGCACGCCGAAGTCGAGTCCGTGGATCTCGTCATCCAGAGGCGTGACCACATGGTCGCTCTCGCGGAGATCGTTGAGCTTGGCGCCCGCCGCGCCATTCAACACGCCGGGATCCTCGCCGCCGAGTGTCGCGACTTCGAGCTCGACACCGAACGGCAATCGGAATACCGCGGCGTCGCCAAACAGCAGCTGGCCCGCCATCCTGGCGACGACGTAGGCCTGGTAGAAGCTGAGTCCAGTCACCGGGCTGTCGCCGTCGCTCGCGATTTCTTTCTGCCAACGCCGGTCGTCGCCGCCGTAGATCAACGGACGCATGCCGGCCTCGGAGAACCGTCCATCGCCTGACGGGTCGTTCACGAAACAGACGACCTTCGACCGTTGCGCGTCAGGCAACGCCAGGAAGCCGCGGACGATCGCCCAGTACTGAGCCCGCGTGAGCTCACGTTGCTGCAAGTAGCAGTCACGCAGATTCTGCACCGCGACCTCCCGACGTCGCAGGAAACCGCCTTCCTTGCGCATCACGGCGGAAACGCGGTCCTTGAACTCCTCGAGTGGTCGCAGGACTGGCACCATCACGATCGCGGCGAGAACCGCGTCCGCGTCGGCAACTCGCTGGCCGATGCGTTCCTGCACGAGAGACGAGCGCGTCGTCTCGACAGCGATCTTGGTCTCGCCCTTGAAGTCGAGGCTTCCAGCTGGTGTGCGGAGCTCGATATTGATGAAGAACATGTACCCCGTGTCCTTGAGCAGATCTGAGTCGAGATCTTCGTCCGAGGCGCGGGCCATCTCCCGATAGGCCAGGTCGAAGATGAGGTCCGTGCCTTCGCCCCGTTTCCGAAGCTGGACGCAGGGAACGGGGCTGGCCTGAAACCTCAGGGAGATCTGACTCCGATCGTCCGCGGCGAACTTGTAGTCGCTGTGGAAGATCACGCGCGTCTTCTGCTGATACTCCAGCTTGAGTACGTCCGCCTGCACGCGCGCCACCTCTCGCTGATACTGAAATTTGGCGACCTGCACGGCGCCCTTCATCGGACCTGATGTGAGTCGCTGCCCGGGGGCTCCACCGACCAGTACTTCCACGTCCCGGCCAAAGACGTCCCGCAGCAGCAGAAAGAAGACGTTGCTCCCTCTGCGAAGTCGTTGGTTCTCGAAGAACTTGTCGTCCTTGTTGAGCCGCACGGGAAGACCGATCACGTCCGCCCCTTTCGCGGCCCACCCGATGCTACCGCGCAATAGTCGTGCATCGTCCGGATCCAGACGCCAGTCACGCTGGTCGACCATGCCGCCATTCGGCTCTTCGAACAGGGAGTTGTCCACGGTGAGTTGAGACAAGAACCGCGCGGCTGACGTATCCGGTAGCTTCAAGACCAGCCGATTGGATTGGATCCGAAGATCCCACGATTCGACGATCGGGGTCGGATTCAGTGTGTCCGGCCTCAGCGTGATCTCAAGACGAGCGTCCTTGTCCAACCCGCGGTAATCTTGCAACTCTATCCGACCCGAGCCTTGCTCCGGTCGCACGAGTCGCACACCCGCGGAGCTCCCGTCGATCGTCACCCGCACTGGCTTGTAGAGCTGGTTGCAGTGGAAGCTGAATTCGATCTTGGCACCGCTCCAAACCAAACCGGAGCCGAGCGGCTGCAACCGATCCGCGATCCCGATCGTCTCTGTCTCCACGAGTTTGAGACCCGTCTTGCTGCGATAGAACTTCACGAGTCGCGTGAAGACGGAGGTGTTTCCTGCCCGGTCCTGCAACTGAAACTCCAGTTCCAGGGATTCCTCTTCGAGCGTCGAGAGATCAATGCCGAACTCCTTCTCGATGTCGATGTCGATCTGCTTCGCGGCCACGACGTTGAACGGCAGCGGCACGAACGTCGTCAGCTCCCCTGCGAGCACCCGCGCCAACACCTTCAGACCCTCGTCTGGCTGCGCGAGTTCGAGTGACAGGCTCGCCTTTTTCTCGATGAGCGTCGCCGCAACTTCGTCGCCCCCCCGCACCTCTGGAACGCGGAAGTCGATGTCGAATTCCCGCACCAGGGGACGCTCCATCGAGTTGCCGGCCTTGTCCGTCGCGGTGAGAATAAGAGTGACGCCTTTCTCCGGCATCGCCCGCGATTCCTGTACCTGTTGCAACAAGACAGAGGCACGAAGATTTCGGTCGAGGCCCCGATGGAAGACGTCCACGGGACCGAGAATCGTCCGATCGCCGACACGACACTCGAGTAAGAGTTCCGCGAGTTGGTCGTCGCAACTGATCTTCAGCGTGCTCCCGCTGTTGAGCGTGCCGGGTAACCCCTCGTTGTCGCGTTCGAGTGTGATCACCGGATCCGTGTCGTCCACGAGGACTTTGGCAACGCCCAGCGCTGCGCCGCCCTTCAGCTGGAACGTGATCGTCACCGCACCGCCCTTGCACTTGCCCTCGAGGTTCGCGAGGAAAGTCCTGTACTCAACGCTCTTGTCCCGATCGAGCACGAGATGTCCGTCAACCATCTTCGCCCCGAGGGCGTCGACGGACAGCGGCTCACCGTCCCGGGCGACCTCGGCGACGAGATCACCGGCCGCGAACCCCGTGGCGTCGAAACGCAGAACCGCGAGCTGCGCAGACCGTAGGTGCTGGACGTCGTACACGTCCTCGGCCGAGCTTCCGACAACGAGACGGCTGCCCGAACGTTGGTCGAGCGTGGGTTCTTGTTCGCGTGCGTAGGCAAACGCGCACACCACGACCGCGAGAATGAACGCCAGGACCGCGACGTCGCGGAGCATTCGCGAGCCGGGCTGGCTGATCGACCGGAGTAGGTACCTGACCTCTTCCGCCGAGTTGGGTCTGTTATCTGGATCGAGCGACATCAAGACACGAATGAGCCGTACGAGTTTCATCGGCACGCTCGAGATCGGCGGCAACGGCTCGATCTCACCACGGATGGTCGCTTCCGCGCGCTCTTGCGGCGTCTCGCCGGCGACCGGGAGCTCCTGGGTGAGCGCTTCGTACGCGAGGACGCCGAGGCTGTACAGATCGGCCCGCGCGTCGACGTCCTTCGCCTCGAGATGTTCCGGCGCCGAGTAAGGAGGGCTGGCAAACCCCGTGGGCGCCAAGGTGATCTCGGAGTCGAACGCGTCGACCGACGCCGCGAGGGGCAGACCCTTGGCGATGCCGAAGTCGAGAATCTTGACGAACGGCTGCCCGTTGCGAACCACCACCATCACGTTGCGAGGCGACAGATCCCGGTGCACGAGGCCAGCATGGTGCGCCGCAGCCAACGCCTGGCAAATCTGGTCGAGGATGACGACGACGACCGCGGGCGCCAACCGTTGATCGCCGTGGATGTACTCGTGCAACGTGACGCCGTGGACCTCCTCCATCGCAATGTAAACCGTGCCGTCTTCCGCCTCGCCGACGTCGAGAATGCGCCCCGCGTGTTCGTGCGTGACGCGACCAGCCTTCTGGGCTTCGGCGAGAAAATAGTCCCGGTACTCGCCGCGCACGGAGAACCGTGGGTTGAGGATCTTGAGCGCGACGGGAATCAGGGAGACCAGGTGCTTGGCGCGGAAGACCGTGCCCATGCCACCCTTGCCCAGCACGCCTTGCACCTGGTACTTCCCGTCGATCACCGCGCCGAGCAGCGGATTCGCGGCGTCGGCCTCACCGCGACGGAGCGGGAAGTGCACCGCGGAGGTGTCAGACAGCCGCATTCCACACGAGGCGCAATGTTCGCGCTGCGTGTCGGAAATGCCCTCGCACTCGAGACAGATCTTCATTGTGGGAAACGCGAGGCCTCTTGGTTCGACGAAAGGTGCCGTCTCCCGGCGGAGGCCCCCGCAACTCCAGTCTATCGCCCGAATCCACCTTGCGCCCGTTGGCTTGGCGCGGCAGCGGTCCGAACCCAGTTCTCCCACATGTTCACGAATCGTAGATCCGCCTGGGAAACGCCTGCAAGGCCGGGATGACGGTCGAGAACCTTCGTCAACACGGCGGCTTTGTCGGCGACCGCGACGCGAGTAATCGGTTGCCCAGGGGGCAGGCCGTAGTCGAACCGGGCCACGCCGCCGTCCGACCGACGCAGCGCGACGCGCACCTGACTCGTCCGACGGTCGGCCAGCAGCCGGTAGTGCAAGTTGCTCGCGTCGACTCCGACGAGCCTCGGGGCGCCGGGCACGAGCGGGATCATCTCGTCGCGCCACTCCCTCGCGACGGCGGCGGCAGCGATCACCCGGGAATCGGGGTGCCGCTTGCCCAGGATGTAGAGCGGCAGGGAGCCGGGCGTCGACCCTGAGATCATCCGACACCGCGGCAATCCGCTATCCAGGTCGTACTCGCCGTGGCGCAGACAGATCCCTTCCGCGGTCACGTACACCGGTGGCACGCGTCCGACCGCCGCGCTGTCGGGGACGACTTCGAGCACCGGGCGGCGGAGCTCGAGACTCAGCCGGAACCCGCCACCGTCGGCGGGCCGCACGCGAACGTCCGAGACCCACGACATCCCATTGAGGATACCCGCGACCCTGGTGAGCGCGACCTCATCGTCGAGTCGTACCCGTGTCTTCAAGCAGGGCGAGATCTCTTCGAGCACCGCGCGGAACAGCGCCGGGTTGTCGCGCAACCATGCGGGGACGCGCGCGGTTGAACCTCCCCGACCCTCAGGGCTGAGCCCGACCCGGTCGAGATCGACGGTGATGGATGCCGCGCCACCGAGGCGTGCAGACAGCACGACCCAAGCCTTCGGGCCGAACTGCCACATCAGGAGCGCGAAGACCAGAAGCACCGCGCACCGAAGGATCCACGTCCGCATGACGCCGCTATCCTATGTCGTTCACCGTGTACGGCACCTGGCACGGAGCCAAAAAGGAGGCGGAGTCCCCGTCTCGTCTCCGTGCCAGGCGCCGCAAGAGAGAAAACCTATCAGTTGAGACGCGTCACCTGCGGCTTGGATTCGCCGGAGGAGCGCTTTTCGCGGGACTTGCCGCCACGGGCGATCTCGAAGTCGTCGATGAATATTTCGAGCGTGTCGAGAAGGTTCTCGGCCAGCCCTCGATCCATCACGACTTCCTGCCCTTTGTTGGCAGAGATCTCGTGCTCTATCAACCGGGTGAGGATCTTCACTTGAGACATACGCCGGTGCACGAAGCTACCGATGTTGCTGTCGACTTGCTTTTCCATTACCACCTCCCTAGATGTGGGGTTACGTCTCGCCGGAGCGAGCCTTGATCAAGACTTGGTCGCGCAGCCGCGCTTTGCCGGTCTAACCACCGACGAAGCCGCCTACATGGACCGACGAAGCATAACAGCGACACGCGCCGATGCAACCTCGACGAGGGCTTCCATTCCGGCGCGGTATCCGTCAACGATTCGCGCGAGACGCGACCATTCACGAACCCATCGCGTCACATCGCCTGTTCGAAATCCCCACATGCCTTCCACACGGATTCCACAAGACGGCGGCGAACGCCCTCGTGAAGCGGGTCTGCCGCAGAACGCCATCGCATGAAGTTCAAGGGCTACACGCTGAATCCGTTTCAGGTGAAGGCAGCGAAGGCGCTGACGTCGAACAAGAACGTCCTCGTCTCAGCCCCGACCGGTGCCGGAAAAACCCTTGTTGCCGAGTATGCGATCGACCAGGCGCTGCGAAGCCGGCGCAAGGTGATCTACACGAGCCCGATCAAGGCCCTCAGCAACCAGAAGTACCGCGACTTCAAGGCGGACGGTATCCGCGTCGGCTTGATGACCGGTGACCTGACGCTCGACCCCGATGCGCCGATCGTCATCATGACGACCGAGATCTTCCGCAACTCGGTGTTCGAGGATCCAGAGCGGTTCAACGACCTCGACTTCGTCATCTTCGACGAGATCCACTTCATCGACGACAAGGATCGCGGCACGGTCTGGGAGGAGAGCCTGATCTTCGCTCCCGACCACATCCGATTCGTCGGCCTGTCGGCGACCATCAGCAACCTCGCGCAATTCGGGAACTGGATCGAGAGAATCCGACACCACGAGCTCGAGGTCATCCACTACAGCCAGAGGCCGGTCCCCCTGAAGCACAGCCTCGTGCACGTGAACTCCGGATTCTTCCAGATCGCCCAGCGACGCCGGGCGATCGACAAGATGCGCAGGGAACAAACGCGCGTGCGCCAGCAGGAGCGCAGGGGCAAGCGCGGGCGCTACGAGCGGGAATCGGGCCGCAAGCGAAGAACACCGCGCTACGCACAGCTGTCGACCGGGATGGTGCTGGAGCACCTTCAGGAGAATCATCTCACTCCGGTGCTGTTCTTCTGCTTCAGCCGCAAGGAATGCGAGATCAAGGCCCAGCACAACAAGCACCGACGGCTGCTGGGCAAGCGAAAACGCCACGAGATCGAGGGCCTGTTCGACCACCTCTGCGACACATTTGAACTCGATCCCGACCGTGACAGGGACCTGCGCGACATCCGCGGTCGGGCCGTGTGCGGGATCGGCTACCACCACGCGGGGATGCTGCCCATCCACAAGGAGGTCGTCGAGCGGCTGTTCACGTCCGGTCTGCTCCAACTGTTGTTCACGACGGAGACGTTCGCCCTCGGGATCAACATGCCAGCGCGCACGGTCGTCTTCGACAGCCTCCGAAAATTCGACGGCGTGAACTTCGATTACATGAAGGCTCGCGACTACATGCAGATGGCAGGGCGCGCGGGGCGCCAGGGAATCGACGACGAAGGCCTCGTGCTCTCCATCCTCGACGACGAAGACCTCGAGGACGCGCCGCTCGCCGATCTCTTCGGCGGCAAGGTCGAACCGATCGTGTCGAAGTTCAATCTCTCGTACTCCACGATCCTCAACCTGTACGAGCACCTCGGTGGCCGCTTGATGGAGGCGTACGACCGATCGTTCGCGGCGTTCCAGGCCGAGAGTGGGAGTCAGAAGAAACGCGAACGAATCCGCAGTCGCGAGCGCGCCGCGCTGCGCGCCCGGATTCACGTGCTGATCGAAGGCGGATACCTCGACAAGGACGAACTTCTTCCTCGCGGGCGCCTCGCCCGACGGATCAACGGTTACGAGGTCCAGGTCACCGAGCTCTTCTTTTCCGGAGTTCTCGACCAGATGGACATGCACCAACTCGCCGCGACGTTCACCGCACTCGTGCACGAGGAACGACGGCGCGACAACCCTAGTCCGAGCGGCAAGCACGTCCTCCGTTCGCTGGAGCACAAGATCGACAAGGCCGTGCGGCGCTTCATGTCGCTCGAATCGAACGCCGCCGCCGATGCCTGGAGCCGCGGCGCTTCGATCGACAAAGTCGAGCGCCTCGCCGGCCAGGACGGCGGCGACGTCGTCCGCACGATGCGAATGGCCGTGCAGATGATGCGGCAATTGCGCCACGCCCTTGGCCGGGACTATCCGCTCTCGAACCGTCTCGCCGAGGCAGGGGTCAGCCTGAACCGTGACGTGGTGGACGCGAAGCGGCAGTTCGAGCTGGGATAAGGGCGAGAAACCTCGGGCGTGGTTGATTACGTTTCCCACCGATGGACTCGTCCAGACCTACTCGACGCCAACTGATCATTCTCGGCATCCTCCTGTTCGTGGGACTTGGGCTGCGTTCGTGCCACCTCGCCAACCACAGGCTCGCGCCTCTGGGCAACGTCGAGGAGGTGTTCGATAGCAGTGACATGAACGCGTTCACCGTCTGGGCCAAGAAGATCGCCGACGGGGATTGGCTGTGTCGCGACAGCTACCACCCAAAGATGGACTGGATGGAGAATATCGCGCCGCTCGAGAAGTTCGAAGAGTGGTGGGGCGGCAAGGAGATCTACCACCAGACGCCGCTCTACCCGTACATGCTCGCCGTCAGCCACGCGGTATTCGGCGGCAATCTTCCTCTCCTCATCCTTCAGGTGTTGGCGAGCACGCTCTCGCTCTTCCTGATCTTCCTGCTCGGACGCCGCATGATGGACACGCGCGCCGGCCTCATCGCGACCGGGATCGCGGTCGTATTCGCGCCGGCGATCGTGCTCGACAGCATCCAGCTGCGCGCGTCACTCAACGTCTCGTTCACCCTCCTGTCCATCTGGCTGCTCATTCGATTGCGGGAGGAAGGCAGTCTCAAGTTGGGCATCCTGACCGGGGCGTGTCTCGCGTCGAGTTATCTGTTGCGTCCGACGGGCGTGATCCTGCTGGCCGCCGGCCCGATCATCCTCTTGCTCGACAAGACCTCTCGCCCGCACTGGAAACGCTGGGGGCTCGGTCTCGCCGCCGCGGTCGTCGTCACGATCGCGCCGTTCGCGGTGCGCAACCTCATCGTCGGGGCTCCCGTGCACATCTTCTCGACAAGGGGACCCGAGACGGTGATCCAGGCCAACAGCCAGTCGGCCGACCCGGGATTCATGAACGTGATGGCTGCGGATCGTTACGTCGCGCTGATGGAAGAAGGCCACGGCTCCGTCCTGTCCGCGCTCGGCACGGCGATCGGCTCCTGGCCCGACGAGTCCGAACTCGGCTGGTGGCTGTGGCACCAGTGGCAGAAGGTGCTCTGCGTCTACGGCGACTACGAGTTCGCCAACAACATCAACTTCTACTACTACCGCGCCCTGACGCCGGGGCTGAAGTTCATGCCGACGTTCGGTTGGTTCGTGGGACTCGGACTCGTCGGCGTGGTACTGCTCGGACTGTACGGACGTCAGCGAAGGACGATGTGGTTCCCGCTGATCGCACTGGGCGGGCTTCTGATCGGCTGTTTCCTCGGATTTGCCATGGGCCGTTACCGCATGCCGGTGGCGATGCTCCTGACGATTCCCGCCGGCGCGGCGGTGTCGTTCCTCGTGGCCAGGATCCAGGAGCGGCGATTCCAGCTCGCGGCCGCGGTGATCGCCGCGGTGCTCGCCATCTCCGTCGGTTCCTTCCTGGTGCGACCGTCGATCTCGATGCTGGGACCCGACGGCGAGTTGATGGTGCAGCCGGATTCCCTGCGCGAGATGCAGATGGAAAAGACGCGACTCCGACCCCAAGAGCACCTCGAGACCGCCAAGGTCCTCAACGCTCAGGGAAACACCGCCGCGGCGATCGCGTATCTCGACGACTACAAGGAGAACTTCATCGATCTCATGACACGGACGATCGACGGCTTCCGCGAGACGAACAATCCACAGGGGCAGTTCATCTTGTTGCACACCGCCTCGCGGACCATGAACGACATCGCGTTCTGGTACTTCAAGTGCAACGCCATGAAGAAAGCTGCAGAGACGAAGGCAATCAGCAAACGCATGAAGCAGCAAGCGGAAGCGATGACCGGGAACTGATGCATACCTACGACGTCATCGTTCTGGGCGGCGGCTCCGCCGGCACGTCTGCGGCGGCAACCGCGCACCGCGCCGGGGCCGAGGTCGCGATGTTCAACAAGGGCGAGCTCGGCGGCCTCTGCATTCTGATGGGATGCATGCCGACGAAGACGATGCTTCACGCCGCACACCTCGTGCACGAGGCGGGCCATCACGAGACCCCTGGAGTCGGCCACACGGAACCAACGATCGGATTCGCCGAGGTGATGGCCAACAAGGACGCCAAGGTCGCCCGCTTCAAGAACGCGAAACTCCGCGGAATCGAAAAGGCGGGCTACGAGGTCATCGACGCGTACGCGCGATTCCAGGGCGAGGACACCGTGGTGGCCGACAACGGCGAGAGCTACCGATTCACGAAGGGAGCCGTCATCGCCACGGGATCCGACCCGGTCATCCCCCCCATCGCCGGCATCGAAGAAGTTCCCGTATGGACCAGCGACGACGTCCTCAACCTGCGCGAGATACCCGAGTCCGTCATCGTCCTCGGCAGCGGCGCGATCGGCCTTGAACTCGCCCTCTTCCTCGCGCGCATGGGCACGAAGGTCATCCAAGCCAGCCGGAGCAAGATCCTCGCGAAGATCGATCCGATCCTCAACGAGGAGATGGAACGCGTGATCGCCGACGAGCCCGACCTCGAACTGGTCTCCCCGTTTCGCGCAAGAAGCATCGCGAAAGACGGAGACGGAGTGCGCTTCGTCGTCGATACCGACGACGGAGAACGCGTCATGCAGGCCAAGTACCTCGTCGCCGCGACCGGGCGTCAGGCCCGCCTCGACGACCTCGGTCTCGAGGACGCAGGCGTCAAGTTCGAGGGTGGACGGGTCGAGCACGACGCCGCCATGCGAACCACGAATCCGCGAATATTCGTAGCCGGCGACGCCACCGGAAGCTTGCAGTTGTTGCACGTCGCAAACTGGGAGGGTCGCGCGGCCGGTCTGGGCGCGGCCGAGGTCGCCGGCGACCACGCGGTCGAGCGACGACTCGACATGTCAGTGATCTTCACCGACCCGCCCCTGGCGACGATCGGAATGACCGAGGCCGCGGCCCGCGCCGCTGGACTCCCCGTCGCGGTCGCCGTCGAGCACTTCAACGGGACCGGGCGGGCCATCACGATGGACGTGCAACACGGCGTGTGGAAGCTCGTCGCGAATGCCGAGACGGGCGAGATCCTCGGCAGCCAGATCCTCGGGCCCCGCGCCGACGACATCGTGCACGTGCTCTCGACCGCGATGTACTACCGGGGAACAGTGCACGATCTGATGAAGATGCCGTGGTACCACCCGACGCTGACCGAGGTGTTGTTGTCGCTCGCGCGGACGCTGGCGAATTGAGAGGAGGCTCTTGCTTCGACTAGTCCCGCGGCGCCTGCCTCTCCCGAGGCACGTCTGACCAACCGAGCTTGCGCCGAAAGACGCGGAAGAAGCTGCCTTCGCCCCAGATCAGGTGGCGGAACTTCGGCTCCGCCGGTCGAATGCAGACGCGATCACCGACGACCATCGACGTCGAGACCTGGCCGTCGAGCATCAACGCGCACTCGCCCTCGCCCCCACACTCCTTCACGACGACATCCAACCCGTGTGCCAGGGGCAGCACCAGTGGGCGCAGCGCGAGGCTGTGGCTCGCGAGCGGGGTGAGCACGATCGCTTCGAGATCTGGTGACATCACGGGACCGCCCGACGCGAGCGAGTACGCGGTCGAACCCGTGGGCGTCGAGACGATCAGGCCGTCCCCGGAGTAGGTCGCCAGTTCCTGGCCATCACGCACGGCCGTGACGACGATCATCCCCGCGGTCGTACGCCGGTTGAGCACCGCATCGTTCAGCGTGAGGACCCTGTCTCCCGCCGTTCCGTTGACGCGTTCGACGTGGCAGTCGAGCATCGAGCGGGGCTCTTCCTGGAGTTCGCCGTCCAACGCCTTGCGCGTCGCGGCCTGCGCCTGGTCCGGTCCGCACATGGTCAGGAAGCCGAGCCGTCCCAGGTTGATCCCGAGAGTGGGTCGCTGGTTCCCCCCCATCCGCCGCGCGGCGCCGAGGATGGAACCGTCGCCGCCGAACACACACACCAGATCCGCTTCGATCTCATCGAGCGGTGCTTCGCGATCGAGGATGACTTCGACGTGGTCGACTTCCCCGCGAAGCCACGACTCGAACTGGCTGACAACCTCCGCCGTCGCGCCTTTCCGCTCATCCCCGAGAATCAGGACGCGGGTCATCGATGTCTCAGACCGGGGAGGGGGACTCCGACGTGAACCGCGCAGCCACCGACGGCGCGTCCAGCCCGAGTTCTTGGTAGATTTCGCGGAGCGTGGCGTGCGGGATGAAGCGATCCGGGACACCGATGCACTTGAAGTGCGCGCGAACCGGGCCCTCGGCGGCGATCAACTCGAGCACCGCTGAGCCGAACCCACCCATCAAGGCGTGGTCCTCCAGCGTGAACACGGAATCGTGTCGGTCGGCCAGAGCGAGGATGCCCTCGCGGTCGAGCGGCTTCGCGAATCGACCATTGATGACCTCGATGTGGATGTTCTTGCCGCGCAGGATGTCCGCCGCGTTCACCGCGGTCTCGACCATGTTGCCGTACGCGAGGATCGCGCCGTCAGAGCCTTCGCGCAGGATCTCCATCCTACCCAACTCGATGGGCTCGCTCTTCGCGCCCTCGACGACGAGATCACCGAGACCGGCAGCATTGCCTCTCGCGTACCGAATCGCGGACGGGCCGTCGAGCGTGAGCCCGAACTTCAGCATGGCCTTCAGCTCGGGTCCATCCTTGGGAGCCATCAGCGTCATGTTCGGGAACGTGCGCAGGAACGCGATGTCGAACAAGCCGTGGTGGGAGTAGCCATCTTCACCGACAAGACCAGCGCGATCGATCGCGAACATCACCGGAAGGCCCTGCAGCGCCACCTCCTGGAAGACCTGATCGTAGCCGCGTTGCAGGAACGTCGAGTAGATCGCGGCGATCGGACGCAAGCCGGCGACAGCGAGCCCGGAGCTGAACGCCACCGCGTGCTGCTCGGCGATGCCCGCGTCGACGAAGCGGTCGGGGAACTTCTTGCGGAAATCCATCAGGCCGGTGCCGTCGGGCATCGCGGCGGTAATCGCCACGACGCGCTTGTCGGACTCAGCGAGTTCTTGGATGCCCTCCGAGAACCACGCGGTCCACGCGCGACCGGGTCGCCGCGGTCGCGCCGGCACCACCATGTCGGGTTCGACCGGCATCTTCTTCGGTTTCGGCTTCGCGGCATGGGCGCGGTCGTAGCGGTCCTGGGATCCCGGCACGCCCCGGCCCTTCTCGGTGCGCACGTGCAGGATGGTCACGCCTCCGCGGTCCTTGACGCGACCGAGCATGTCGAGGAGATCACAAGTGTCATGCCCGTCGACGGGGCCGTAGTAGTTGATGCCGAGCGCCTCGAACATGTGACCGGGCTGGATCACGTGACGGACCGCGTCCAAACCGTGGTCGAGTTGCTCGTCGATGTACTTGCCGCCAATCGGAATCGATTGGAGGATGTTGTGCAGCTTCTTGCGGGCCTGGGTGTAGAGCGGGCCCGTCCGGATCTTGCTCAGGTATCGCGTCAACGCGCCGACGGTCTCCGCGATCGACCAGCGGTTGTCGTTGAGGATGATCAGAACGCGCTCCTTGTCATTACCACCAGCGTGGTTGAGCGCCTCGAAGGCGACGCCACAGCCCATCGCCGCATCCCCGACGATCGCGACGATGTGCCGGTCGTTGCCCACGATGTGATCACCGTGACTGATCCCGAGGGCGGAGGAGGATGCTGTCCCGGCGTGGCCACAGTTGTAGACGTCGAAGCTCGACTCGAACCGGTTCGTGAATCCGCTGAGTCCACCCTTCTGTCGCAAGGTATGGAATCGGCCCTTGCGGCCAGTCAGAAGCTTGTGCGGATACGACTGGTGCCCGACGTCCATCAGCAGACGGTCGGTCTCGAAATCGAAGACGTAATGCAGGGCGACGGTCAACTCGACGACGCCCATTCCAGAGCCGAGGTGGCCCCCCGTCACGGCGACCGTGTCGAGGATGATCTGACGCATCTCGGCGCAGACCTCGGGAAGCTGCTCGGGTGAGAGCTTCTTCAAATCCGCGGGAAGATCGATTGCGTCGAAGAGCGGGGTCTTCTCCGGTGATTGGGAACTGTCCACGCCTTAGGAGCCTCGAGAAACTGTGAAACGGGCCGCGTCACGGAGCAGCCCTTGGGCGGATTCTAGCGGTTGGGAGGCCCATGAACAGATCGTCGACGCGAGTTGTTCGGCCGTATCCACCAACGCTTCGGCAGCCGCCCGGCTTGCAGAAAGTCCCATGACAGCGGGAAAGGTGAGCTTATTGGCCGCCAGGTCCTGCCCTGGGCGCTTGCCGAGATCTTCTGCGGTTGCGGTCAAATCGAGACAATCGTCGGCGATCTGGAACGCCCGACCGATGAGGTCCCCGTACTCGGCGAGGGCATCGAGGGTGGTCAGGTTACCGCCTCCCGCGTGCGCCCCGACCAGCAGGCTGGCCCGGATGAGCGCCGCCGTCTTGTGATCGTGGATCCAACGCACGCGATCCTCGTCCGGATTCTCGCCCTCCGACTCGAGATCCGCGACCTGTCCGCCGACCATTCCCAGACTGCCGGCAGCGCGGGCGAGCGCGATCACCGCGGGCGTCCCGCCCTCCACGACGGCCTCGAAAGAGCGAGTGAGCAAGGCGTCACCGACGAGGACCGCGAGGGCTTCGCCGTAGACCTTGTGGCACGTCGGTCGCCCGCGGCGCAGGTCGTCGTCGTCCATGCAGGGAAGGTCGTCGTGCACGAGGCTGTAGGAGTGGAGCAACTCCGTCGCGGCGGCGGCGCGCAGTGCGCGCTCCAGGTCGCCGCCCGTGGCCTCACAACCGATGAGCGCCAAAATCGGTCGCAGCCGCTTGCCGCCAGGAAAGAGCGCGTAGCGCATCGCTTCGTGAAGACGGGTCGGCGTCTCCTCGACGCTCGGCAACAGATCGTCGATCGCCGACTCGACTCGCGGCGACCACTTCTCCGCGAAGAGAGTGAAGGCCGAATGCTCGTGGTTCGTCGGATCGGGCAGAGTCACTTCCGCTTAACCATACCGAGCATCGCGTCGAGCGCCTGTTCCGGCGTGACGCCGGGAAGCCGAATCCGATAGCCCGCGCTGGGAATCGGCGTGTCACCGCCGCGCTTGCGCAGCGTGCCCTCTTTCACCCAGATCTCGACTGTCTTCGCCTTGCCGTCGACCTGCAACCAGAGGCGATCGGCCTCGGCGCTCATCGAGAGCTTCTTGCTCTTGTCGTACCCGAGCAGCAGGGACTCTAGGAACTGGGCCTTCTCGAGGTTTCGGAAGGTGTCGACGCGGTATCGCGTCTCGCCACCGGCCTTTTCGAGCAGCGTGTTGATCCGCTTCAGCCAACCGACCCGGCGTTCCTGCCCCATCCGCGTCAGCCTGACCTTGTTCTCCGCCACCGGATACTCCCCGTAGCCCTCCACCAGGAAGGGCAACCGCGCCTCCCAACTCCGTCCGTCGGCGTCTGGTAGCACGACGCGCTTGCCACTCAGGGGAAACTCCTCGCGACCGTGCGGGCCGCGGCAGTAGCCGCCGCGAAAACAGAGGGTGAGCGTGCCGCTGATGCGATCGAGATCAAAGCTGAGTTGGTCCGCGATGTAGATCGTTCCGGCGAGGCTCGTGACGTCGCGGTCCAGGATCTGGACCTTGTGCAGGACCTTGTTCTCGATCTTCATGGCCTTCAGGAAGCGCAGCCCGGTCTGCCCGTCTTCGCTCAGGAGTTCGTTCGCGGTCACGAGCGCCTGCCGGACGCCCTCGGGCATGAACTTCTTGGCTTCCCAGATCTCTCTGTTGTGCCGCTCGCGTTCTTCGCGCAGCGCCTTCGACGTCTGCTCGATCACCTCGTCGATGTTCCGCCGCTGCGAAACCTCGGCGCGCAGGTCCTTCTCGAGAGACGAGACACGTTGCCGGGCATCGTTCCAGTTCTTTTGCGTGCGCGAGAGCGCGGCGAGAGCCTTCGTCCGGTCACCGGCGACCGTGCTCAACTTCTCGCTGGCCGCGTCCATGTCGGTCACCGCCAACTCGAGGTCCGCGGTCGCTGTCTCGAGGCTAGCGCGAAGCACAACAAGCTGACCCCGAAGCCTCGCTGCTTCGTTGGCCGAGGCCTTCGCCTGCTGGTAGAAGTACGCGGAGCCGCACCCGAAGATCAGGATCAGCAGGCCGGGGATGAGGAAGCGCATTTCGGTTCAGGTAGACGGACCGGGGGACCGTTCCTTGGCGTTGATCCGGGGATTATGTGCCAGCAGACCCGTGAGGGGGCCCAACTAGCGGCGATTCTTACCCCGAGAATTCTTCTTCCCCATCGATGAGACCGCTGTCTTGTCCCAGTTCTTCTTCCACATCGAGCCGTTGTAGAAGTTCTGCCACTCCTGTGGCGTCTTGAACTTCTGGCCCGTGAGGCGCTTCAGGGTCACGTTCCAGGGGCCGGAGAC
>CAYYAQ010000060.1:0-29564 GCA_964469555.1 uncultured candidatus Brocadiaceae bacterium
GAGCTTGAGTTCGAGTTTACGGATGCGACGCACGATCTCCTTTTGTGACGTCGTGATCCGGGTGTGTTCCCGCAGCAGATCCTGACAGCGCTCCTGGGCACCGAGGGCGAGTCGAAGGTCTTCGATAGTCGCCACGTCGAGTGGAACCGGGAGCCCGAGTTCGCCGGCGCGCCGGGTGCACTCGTCGGCCTCCGTCTGGGCTTTGGCCCGAAGGCGCTCGCGGTCGTGGGTGCCCTTCGCCGCCTGACTCGATAATTCCCGCAGGTCATCGACGTCCTTCTCGTGCTCCAGGAAGACGAAGTCGGAGGGCAGGGAGTCGAGATCGGGGGACTGCTTTTCGTCTTTCCCACACTCGAGGAGCTTCACCCGTTCGGTGCGCAGCTGCGTCTCGGCTTCGATCCGGCGGGCATCGAAGCCTGCGTCGAGGTCGGGAATCGCCGCGAGCGCGGCGAGCTTTCCCCGCAGGTCGACGAGTCGCAACACCCGCGGGCGGTTGCGACGCACGAAGACCAGATCGTCGAGGCGGCGACGAAGACCCTTCTCGTCGGCGATGGCCTCGTCTCGCGCCGTCGCCAGACGCTCCGCATCCAGCCTGGCAGCGTTCCACGCGCTCACCGAGAGGGAGTGCTCGCGGAGCTCCTTGTGCAGTTGCTTCCACTCGCTGATCGCCACGCTGACCTCGGCCTTCCGGCTGCGGGCCGCGAAGATGTCTGCCGCCTCCTCCGAGATGCCCTTCCGCACCTCCCGCAGGTGGTTCACCCCGAGGGCCGCACCGACGATCGCGGCGTCCGCGCCTTCCGCCGCGTCGAGGAGGCGCTCGCTCCCTTGCCGGAGACGAACATGGTCGAGGCCGAACACGCGATGGAACTCCTCGTCGTCGACACCGCCGAGGAAGGGCCGAAGTGCATCGTCGGGCAACGCATCGGAGTCGTCCGCGTCGCGGAGGGGTTCCTTGGTCGCCTTACGCCGGACGAAGGAGATCCTGTCGCCCTTCGCATTCTGGAGCGTCATCGCGAGCCGGAGGGCGGTGTAGTCGTGAACGAAGTTGTCCGGCGTCCGCGCGTGGATGCCAAACAGCGCGGCGGTGAGTGCACGGAGAGCCGAACTCTTGCCGGCCTCGTTCAGCCCGTAGATGACGTGGAGCCCGGTCTCTTGGCTCGAGAAATCGAGCGCCTTGCCGGTGAACGGCCCGAACGCGCGCAGGTCGACATTATCGATCCTCACGCCTCGCCCTCCCCGGTCGCGGAGCTGTCGGCCTCGACGAGGCGTCGGACGACCTCGTCGCGAGCCTCGTCCATCAGCCCGAGCAGGGTCGCGTCGGAACGGAGATCCAGCCCGTCACCCGCCAGGTCGACGTGGGCGGGCAGCTTATCCAGCAGTGTGGTGAGGTCCGCCTTGACTGCCGCCAGCACAACGGCACGTAACTCCGGCGAATCGAGATCGAGCGATTCGACGATATCGCTCCCGCTCGAAGCCGCGGCATCTTGGGTCTCGACCTTCACCTTCTCGACCCACACGTCACCCAGCGAATTCGCCCGGTCGCGACAGGCTGCAACGAAAGCGCCGACCTCGCGCCGTAGCACCGGGTTCGCGGCGCTGCGCCCCGTGACCTCGACGCGCGCGGCGAGCAGACGACCGTCGGCTTCGTTCCTCGCATCCGCGAGCTTCGCGGCGACGGCGTCCTCGCACTCGGATCGACTCATACACGAGCCGACGTCGACCTCCAAGCGAGCAAAGCGCACTACATCGAAGACCTCTGCGGTGACCGACGTGATCCGACCGTCCGCCACGGTGACCAACGTCGCGCCTCTGGCACCCGTCTCGCGGATGTGGCGCGCCTGGAGATTGCCCGGGAACACAATCCACGGTTCCTCGGAGACGATTTCGCGTTCGTGCACGTGGCCGAGCGCCCAGTAGTCGTAGCCCTTCCCGCGGAGCGAGTCGGGCGAGCAGGGAGCGTAGGGATCGTGACCTTCGCGACCGGTCAGCGCCGTGTGCAGGACACCGATGTTGATCGCCCCGGCCTGGGAAGCTGGGTAGTTGGAAGCGAGATCCTCGGTCGTCGCGGCCTTTGCAAAGCTCTGCCCGTGTAGGACCACCCCGGTCGGTTCATCGACGAAACTCTCCGGCGCGGAGGTCCGGAACGTCCGCACCGCCTCGGGATACGTAAGCGACATCGTCATCTTGCCCTGGGCGTCGTGGTTGCCGGCGACGATGTAGACGCGGATCCCCTCGTTCGTCAGTTCCCGCAGCCGCGCCGCGAACCAAAGCCCGGTCCCGAAGTCCTTCCAGTCGCCGTCGAATACGTCCCCGGCGAGAATCATAAACGCAACCGACTCTTCGATCGCGCGGCGCACGAGATTCTCGAACGCCCGCCGCGTCGCGGAGCGGATCTCCTCCGTCGGAGCCTCCTCGTAGCGCTCGAGTCCCCTCAGGGGGCTGTCGATGTGTAGATCCGCCGCGTGGAAGAATTTGAATCCCTCGGTCGCCATCGCTGATTCCCGTCCGAACACACCAACGATCGGCCGCGTATTTGCCGGGTGAGCCCTGGCCGCGGTCGGCGGATTATTCGCGCTGGCTGGCGCTCGGAATCAGCCGGGGAAGCGTAGGGAAAGGTGTGGTGGCTATCTAGCACGGGGCTGGAAGGGGGGTGGTGTAGACTGGCTAAGCTTCCGACTTCGCTGTGGCGCTGGCCCTTGAGAATCGGGGGTTGAGCATCTTACTCTCTGCGGCAACACCCTTTCGATCGACGTTGCGTCGAAGGCCATCGTCGATACGTGAGAGCAGATCGGTGTCGGTCCTGGTCGATGAAAGGAACATGGAGACGAAGGATGGATCCTAAGGTTGCGCCGCCCCCCACTGTCCTTCTCCGAAGATCATTGGGCCGCTCTGTCGATCACCAGGTCAATCGTTCCAGTGCCTGGACCGGACCTCAGCGGCACGGCGAGGCGTGCACTACGACGAGAGACCGTCGTGTGGTCCGGGACGTCGAGAGTGAAGTTCATCAGCTCGAAGATGGACCGCAGGAATCCTGACCTTCCCGTGCTTTCCATCCTTCCGAGTCTGGTTCTGGCTCTGCCACTGGAATTCACTCGGTGACAGGAACCGGTCGTCGTACTTGTGATCTTCGACCGCTAGCATCCCGGGCTTCCAGGTCTTCATGGAGGGTGGAGCGAGACCATGGCCGCGCCAATTTCGGGCGCAATGCCGCTTGGAAATATGATGCTGACGTGAACCGTAGGCCTCTAACTACACCGAGTTGAAAGACCTCACGGAGTACCGTGTTGGATTTGTGATTATCGACTTCACGGAGATGAAACCACATGTCAACCATCGGCAAGTTCATGGCGGCTGATCACAAAGGATGCGACGAAATGCTCGTCGACGTAGAGTCCGCCGTGACGATCGGCGATTGGAGTTCGGCGAGCGAGCGTTTTGATCGATTCGAAGCCGCGATGCGAAAGCACTTCGAGATCGAAGAAGAGATTCTGTTCCCTAAGATCGAACGGTCCACCGGCATTTCGGCCGGCCCGACCGAGGTGATGCGGTTGGATCACCGGCAGATACAGACCCTGTTCCAAACACTGTCGGACGCGATCACGGCGGAGGACTCGCCTGCGTACCTGGGATTCTCGGAGACCATGATGGTCATGATCCAACAACACAACATGAAGGAGGAGCAGGTGCTGTATCCGCTGGCCGAGGACGTGCTGCACGATCCGGACGAAACCGTTGCGAGAATGCGTGCGCAACGCACCTCTGCCAATCCGTAGCGCGATGGCCGTCGAGATCTTCCTTGACGTTCGCAATCTGGAAGCTCCGGAACCCCTCCAAGAGGTTCTGCGCGTTCTCGACGGACTGCGCGAGGGGTGCTACCTGCGCGTTTTCCATCGCCGCAATCCTCACTGCCTGTGTCAGCTGATCGATCGGTTGGGTTTCGTCCACGAGATCCGGAGGAACGACGACTCGACGTTCGACATCTTCGTCTGGCACGCCTCTGATGAGGTTACTGCTCTTGCGGTGCAGAGGGCTGCGCGGGAATGAGGATGCCGAGTCTCTCCCTACAGCAGGTAGCGCCGCTGCGCGTGCCGATCGGGTACTTCCTCGTCGGGCCCTGGTTCGGCGTATTCGCCGGGCTGTTCCTGGGTTGGCACGGTGAGTCCGCGTGGGTTTCGCGCTGGACTCCCGCAGTGTTGGGTGCGACGCACCTCCTGATCCTCGGGTGCATCGTCATGGTGATGATGGGCGCGTTGGTTCAGGTGCTTTCGGTGATCAGTTCCGCGTCTGTGCCTGCAGCTGCGTGGATCGGGCCGTGGATCCGATCTCTGCTGGGAGTGGGCGCTACCGCGCTCGCCTTCGCGCTCTCCTACGAGATTCGGCCGCTGTTCTACATCGCGGGCATCTGTCTGGCGTTGTCATTCAGCGCCTTCCTCGCTCCCTTGATCTGGAGTCTGTCGCGACGTGTTGGAGGTGGGGACTCGATGTTCGCCATTCGGATCGCGGTCCTTTGCCTCCTCCTGACCTTCGTCCTCGGTGTGCTCCTCGTCGGTGGGCATGTCGCGCCGGAGCGCATTCCCGGATTCCGATCCTGGACGGGTTTGCACCTGGGTTTCGGACTCATCGGATGGACCACGCTGTTGATCATGGCCGTGAGCTTCCAGGTCCTGCCCATGTTCTTCGTTGCTCCGAACTACCCGCGGTGGATCTCGGTCGGCGCGCCCGTGTCGGTCCCGATAGGGCTCATCACGGGAAACGTTTGGATCCTCGGTGCTGCCTGCTCGGTCTGGGCCGTGTGCACGCTCCGTGTTCTCTTTCTCCGCAAGCGTCGCGCACCGGATCCGGTCGTGTGGTTCTGGCAGCTTGCCATGGTCCTCCTCGGATCGACGACGGCCGTGGTCTGGTTCACGAATGCGTCAGAGTTGACGGTAGGTGTCCTCTTCGTCGTCGGCTTCATCCTCACCGTCATGATTGGCATGCTCTACAAGATCGTCCCGTTCCTGGTGTTCCTCCATCTGCAACGCGCATGCCTCTCGCGGCCGGAACGGTTCAGCAAGTTGCCGACGATGCACACCGTAATCCCGGTGCGACGCGCCCGATGGCAGTTCTTCATTCACGCTGTTGCGGTAGTCATGTGTCTCGGCGCGACCAAGTCTCCCGTCCTCGGGCCGTGGGCGGCCGTCTTGCTGGCAGCGGATTGCGCGTGGTTGGGGGTGAGCATTCAGTGCGGTTGGACGTGCTATCGACGTAAGCTCGAAGAGCTGGACCCGTTCGTCGTCGTGAGTCCACGAACGGTGGCGCCGACCGCGTAGGACCCGCTCCCCTACCTCAGGGGGCGTTCCGCAACCACGCAGCCCGCAATATCAGGGACTCTCCACGCGCGGATCACGATCGACGTGCGCCAGTGTCGTGTTCTCCATCCACTCTTGCATCGAATCGTGCAGCCGGCAGTACGTCTCGCGCAACGGGCAGTGGTTCTTCGGGTCGCACTTGCCCCACCCGAAGGCACAGATGCCAGGTTCCGTCTCGAAGTCAGTAGCTTCGAGAATCTGCGCGAATCGGATCTTCCTCGCCGTACTTCTCGTGCGTGACGAGTCACCAAACAAACCTGGCGTAAGGTGGTAGGCGAGGGTTAGACGGCAGCAGTCAGGCTCGGGTCCTGGTAAAGGCTGAAGGCCGCAAGAGTTGCTGTCGCGCTCGGACTCATGAGCGCGTTGGGAGTCAGGATCTGGATGCGTTCGCGGTATTCCCCTAGCGCCTCGACGAAGCTGGCCGCGGCCTCGGTCTCAAACTCCTTCAGGCGTTCGAAGTCGAGGACGAGGTTATCGCGCGTTCGCTCTAGAGCGTCGCGCACGCGCGCGGCCACGCGGGTAGCGTCTTCACTCTGAAGCATGCCCTCCAGCCGCAGCCAAACGGTGCGTTCGGGGCGCTGTTCCACCGAGAGGAACTCCATCGCTTTCGCGAGGCGGCGCCAGGTCCGTGCCGGGCGAGGCGCCTCGGCGGGGATGCGGTAGACGTGCCTGACCAGCTTCGGGTCCTGGCAGATGCGGAGGCGAAGCTTGATGGATGTCCACGCGGCGGCACCGACCGCGGCGATCGAGATCAGGTGCTCCCACCACGTAGGTTTGCCGAACGTGGCGTGAATCTCGCGCTGCAGGTTCGTGATCCACCGTCGCACCGTGCGGTTGGGTCCGAAGAGCCGACCGGTCAGGAAGGTGGAGTACGCCTTGCGAATCTCCCGCGCGAAGCGCTCGGCCTTGCGGCGCAGCACGGGGTTGTCGGATGCTTCGAGCGTGCGGTACCCGTCGAACCAGGTGTCGATCGAGCGGTAGATCGTCGGACCCAGACGCTGGAAGTCCTGTCGGAAACACTCGCGCTGTTGCTCTTCGATCTCCTCTGCACTTAGCAGCGGATGCCTGACCATCGCCGCGAAACCGTCGCAGGTCTTGTAGTAGAGTTCCGGATCGGCGAGCAGGTCCTCGCGCAGGAGACCGTCCTCTTTGACCTTCTCGAAGAATGGCGTGCCTGGCGTTGGGCCGTAGATCAGGTACTGGCACAGATCCGGTTTGAGATCGAGCAGGCCGTCCAGCTCTTCCTGGACGGTCGGGCCGTCCTGGTAGGGCAAGCCGACGATCATCGAGGCGAGGATGCCGATCCCGTGGCGCTTGAGTTCACGGAAGAGCTCGGCGGGGTCGCGGCCCTTTTGTTTGGCGTAGCCGGAGCGGCTGCCTTCGTAGCCGATCCAGAAACCGTCGATGCCCATCTCGACGATCTCCTCGGTCTTGTACTGGCTGATTGCCTTGATGCTCGAGAAGACGAACATGGAGATCGTCTTGCCGCTCTTCAGAACCTCGTCACGGAATTGGAGCGCGCGGCGTTTGTTGAGCAGGAAGTCCTCGTCGAGCACCACGAGTGAGATGTTAGGATCCTTCTCGAGGTATCGATCGACGACGCGGAAGATGTCCGCGCCGGTCGGCAGGAGCTTGATGTGCTTGCGTTTGAAGAAGTGTGATGTGCAACAGAAGTCGCAGCCGTTCGGACAACCCAGCCCGGCGAAGATCATGCCCGTGCGCGACACACCCACGCTGAAGACTTTTAGTTGGCTAACGATCAGCGGGTGCTTGTAGGCCTTGCCGATCTCGATCTCCGGCTCCTCCAAGAGGCGGCGCATGAAGGCGACGCCCTCCTCGCGGCATATGTGATCGCCGTAGGGCGCGAGGAAATCGTCAGGGAGTACCGTGCCGTAACCGCCGAGCACAATCCGCGATTCGGGGGCGTGCCTGCGCACCAACTCGACGGCTTCCTTCATGCGGTGGAAGACCGCCAGCAGGAAGGAGACGCAGACGTAGTCATAGCCCTTCTCAAGTTCCGCGATGAGTTCCCGTTTGGAGGGATACTGAAGCACTACACAGGGCGCCTCGAGGTTTTCGGCCACGTACTCCAGGGAGAAGTGCAGGTGTAGCGAGCGTGGACTGAACAGTCCTTGAGCGCGGGTGACTTGTCCGTGGAGGAGTTCGTAGCCCACGCTGGGTGCGTCCCCGTGGGCGGGACCGATGGGGCGACACACGCTGGTGAGGAGGATTCTTTTCATGGTGCGGAGTTCCGTTAGGCCGGCGACCGGAAGAAGCTTGACCTGTGCAAGGAAGTAGCACTCATCCGCGATGCTTGGGGTCACTATCGGGTCACGATCGAATCACGCCGTTCAGATGCCCTGGCACCAAGTTGATCCAGTTGACGAGAGAGTAGAGTGCGGGCACGCATTCGTACACCAGATCGTGTAGAGCACTCGCTCTCCGATCTTCAGCTTCTCGATGCCCTTCCCGGTCTCGACGTCGAATGGAGTTCTGCGTCCGCGAAAGCTCAGAGATCTGAGTGAAACAAGTCACGCGTCGATCAAGTTGTTGACCAAGTGTCGATCCGCCTGCCGTAGTAGAGAAGGGCGCCGCGACAATCTCTCGTTTGCGTGACGGTCAGGGTCTCGCAAAAAGAACGGATGCGAAATTCGATGAGAGGCGGACCCTTGTGTGTACTTTTGGTTCTGCTGTGCACGACGCATGAAATCACTGGCTTGGACCGTCACCGCGAACGCGCAGCCGATGCAGCTCGAGCATCGGGAGTTGCAGGTGGCGTCCGATGAGGTCCTCGTCGAGGTCTCGGGTTGTGGTGTCTGCCACACGGATCTCGGCTTTTTCTACGACGGCGTGCCGACCCGACACGCGTTCCCGTTGACCCTCGGTCACGAGATCAGTGGAACGGTCGTGGGAGCGGGTTCCGGGGCACAGTCGTGGGTGGATCGCTCGGTGATCGTGCCGGCGGTCATTCCCTGCGGCTCGTGTCCAGCGTGTCGTGCCGGCAAGGGCGGTATCTGTCCGAAGCAGATCTTCCCCGGCAACGACGTGCATGGAGGCTTTGCGACGCACGTCGTCGTTCCCGCGCGCGGCTTGTGTCCTGTTCCCGACCTGTCCGACGCCCACAACAACCCCTTTGGGCTGGAACTCTCGACCCTCTCTGTGATCGCTGACGCGGTGACTACGCCCTATCAGGCCGTGCTGCGCAGCGGTCTCAAGGCGGGCGACGTTGCGATCTTCGTCGGTGTGGGCGGCGTCGGGGGGTTCGGAGTGCAGATCGCGGCGGCGCTCGGAGCCCGTGCCATAGCGATCGACGTCGACGTAGAACGCCTCGATGCAATCTCCCGCCACGGCGGCATGATGACGCTCGATGCCAGCGAACTGAGCTTCAAGGACCTGCGTGGAGCGGTGCGCGGCTTCGCGAACGAGTTCGACGTACCGACATGGCGTCGTCGCGTTTTCGAGACGTCGGGCACGAAGGCGGGCCAGGAGACGGCGTTCGGCCTGTTGGAACACGGCGGGTTCCTCTCTATCATCGGTTTCACACCTGCCAAGGCCAACGTTCGCATTTCGAATCTGATGGCGTTCGACGCCACTGTCCAGGGCAACTGGGGCTGCTTGCCGGAGCACTACCCGGACGCGTTGGACCTCGTGCTCTCGGGCCAGGTCGTGCTCGAACCGTTCGTCGAGCATCGGCCGCTCAATAGTATCAACGAGACCTTCGCCGACATTCACGAGCACCGCGTGGCGAAGCGCGTGATCCTCACACCGGACCAGACATGATGAAGTTCAAAGACCACGACCTCACTTCTGCAGAGTATCCCGGTGTTCTCGTCAAACAGTTTGGGGTGAAGGACTCGTCGGAGGGGATCATCGAAGGCTTGCACGCTACGGAAATCGTGCTGGACAACCCCACCCAGCTGAACTCCTACACGACCGAGATGGTGAAGGGTGTCATCTCGGCGATGCAACGAGCCTCGAACGAACGTGCCTGCGTGGCCGTGGTGTTCACCGGCTCCGGGGATCGGGCCTTCTGCACGGGCGGCAACACCGCGGAGTACGCCGAGTACTACGCCGGGCGACCGGAGGAGTACAGGCAGTACATGCGCCTGTTCAACGATATGGTCACCGCGATCCTGCACTGCGACAAACCGGTGATCTGCCGCGTCAACGGGATGCGCATCGCCGGTGGGCAGGAGATCGGCATGGCGTGTGACTTCTCGATTGCTCAGGACCTCGCACTCATCGGACAGGCGGGACCGAAGCACGGTTCGGCGCCGGACGGTGGCAGCACGGATTTCCTGCCGTTGTTCGTCGGGATCGAGGCGGCGATGGAGAGTTGCACGATGTGCGAGCACTGGTCGGCGCACAAAGCGTACCGACTGGGGCTTTTGACCGAAGTCGTTCCCGCGCTGAAGATCGATGGCGAGTTCGTCTCGAACCCGATGGCGATCACGGACCGTTACCTGGATCGCATGGGAAGAATCGTGCACGGCGAGTTCCTGCAGGGTGCAGACCGGAAGGCTGCGAAGGAACGGATGGCGCGGGGCGAAGTCGATCTCACATTGCTCGATGTCGCGGTGGATCGGCTCGTCACGAAGTTGGCGCAGACGATGCCCGGGTGTCTGACCAAGACCATCGAGAGCGTGCGCAAGCACAAGCTCCAACACTGGGACAAGAACCGCGAGAGCAATCGCGCGTGGCTCGGGCTCAACATGATGACCGAAGGCCGGGTGGGTTTCCGCGCGTTCCACGAGGGGCGCCGGGAGTGTCGCGAGGCGGACTTCACGCTGTTGCGTCGTCGACTAGCCGAGGGAGCCGTCTGGAACGAGGACCTCGTCGATGCCGTGTTGGAGAAGGCGCATGTTGCGCGGAACTCCGCCGAAGGTGTGGAGGCGAGTGGATGAAGTGCGAGGATCCCGTGTTGGTCGAGAGCCTCGCCGGCGGCGCGTTCTGGCATGTCGTGTTCAACGCGCCCAAGGCGAACATCCTCGACGTGAAAATGACGGTGGCTCTGACGGACGTCTTTGTCCGCGCGCGCGAGGAGCGAGGACTCAAGGCGATCTGTCTCTCCGGCATCGGCGACCACTTCTCGTTCGGTGCGAGTGTCGAAGAACACCAGCCCGAACAGGTTGCGGACATGCTGAGTGGCTTCCACCGGTTGTTCCATGAGATGATCGGGACGCACCTGGTCGTGCTAGCTGCCGTGCGCGGGCAATGTCTGGGCGGCGGACTGGAACTCGCGGCGTTCTGCCACCGGATCTTCGCGTCCGGTGATGCCAAGCTCGGACAACCGGAAATCCGACTCGGTGTTTTCGCGCCGGTCGCTTCCATCCTCTTGTCCGAGCGAGTGGGAAGGCCGACCGCGGACCATCTCTGCATCTCGGGCGAGGTCCTCGGCGCAAGAGAAGCCCTCGCGCTACACCTACTCGACGAGATCGCGGAGGATCCCATGGAGGCCGCCTTCACCTACTTCCAGAAGCACCTCGAACCCCATTCGGCTTCCAGTCTTCGGTTCGCCGTCGAAGCATCGCGCATGGTGTTTAACAGGCGCTTCGTAACGGAGCTACGGAATGTTGAAGAGCTCTACCTCGAGCGGTTGCAAAGGACGCACGACGCGGTCGAGGGGATTGGAGCCTTCCTCGAAAAGCGCAAACCAGTGTGGAGGAACGAGTGAGTAGTTCGAGGTTGTCGGAACTCGTCGAGCGCGCGGAAGAACTCTACCAGGACCACTCCTTCGCCGCCGTCACGGACTGGAAGGCCCGGACCGGCGGATTGGCTATCGGCTACTTGCCGGTCTACGTGCCGCGCGAACTGCTCTATGCCCAAGCCGTACTCCCGGTCGGGATCCTCGGGGCAGCGGATCTCGAGATCATCAGGGGAGACGCGTACTTCCAGTCCTACATCTGCCATCTTCCGAGGAGTGTCATCGAGCTGGGACTCAGCGGACGGCTCGACTGCCTGGACGGCGTGTTGTTTCCGGCGACCTGCGACGTGATCCGCAACCTGTCCGGCATGTGGAAGATGCAGTTCCCCGACAAGCTCGTGCGCTACGTCGATGTTCCCCAGGACTTCGACCCGGAGATGGGCGGCGCGTTCTACCGGCGCGAACTAGAGGAATTGTCCGCGGATCTCACCGCGTGCGGCGCGGAGCCGCTCACCGCTGTCGGTCTTCGCAAGGCGATCTCTGTCTACAACGAGAATCGAAGCCAGATCCACGCGTTGTACGACCTTCGCCGGCGCGAACCGTGGAAGGTCCCGACGCACGAACTCTACGCCATCTTGCGGGCTGGAATGGTCCTGCCGCCGGAGGAGCACACGGAAATGATGCGCTCGTACGAAGTTCAGGTCTCCACCGACGAGTCCCGGCGGCCGATGGATCAAGCGCGTGTATTGCTGACTGGATCTTTCTGCGAGCACCCGCCGACCGGGCTGATCAAGACGCTCGAGCGGTCGGGCTGCTACATCGTCGACGACGACTTCGTGCAGGTGCATCGCTGGATGCGGGGTGATATCGAGACCGAGGGCGACCCGCTGCAGAACCTCGTCAACGCTTTCCTGAACGACTGCATCGCAGCGCCGACTCGCTACATCGACGACGGGAAGAAAGGGCAGGAACTCGTCGATCGCGTGGAGGCGAGCGGCGCGGAGGGTGTCGTATTCTGTGCGCCGAGTTTTTGTGACCCGGCGCTGCTCGACCAACCGATGGCGGTGCGTGCCGTCGAGGTCGCGGGGATCCCCTGGACGAGCTTCAAGTTCAGCGAGAACACGGGTCAGTTCCACGTGATCCGTGAACAGGCCGGCACGTTCGCCGACTCGATCAAACTGTGGAGCGGAGCCTGACATGCCGACGAAACGAGAACCACCCCTGACTGTGCAGAAGGACGCGAGCCAGGAGCGGCAGAAACGGATGATCGCCGATCACTTCCACCGGCTTGCCCAGGTGCCGGACACCGGTGAGAAGTGTGCCTATACCTTCGTCCCCGGCAACCTGACCGAACTGCTTCGCTGCTTCGACGTGCTTCCGGTCTTGCCGGAGATCAACGCGCTGCAGTCCGGCATGCGCGGCAAGTCGCGCGACTACATCTCGCTGGCGGAGAAGCTCGGCCACTCCGAAGACGTGTGCACCTACGTGAAGTGTGATGTCGGGATGCTGCGCTCGGGCAACATCGGTCCAACCGGGGAGCGACTGCCCGATCCGGATCTGCTCCTGCTGTCGTACACGGGTTGCTTCACTTTCATGAAGTGGTTCGAAATTCTCGCGCAGGAGTACGACGCACCAACGGTCATGTTGCACGTGCCCTACCAGGGCGATGGTGTGATCACCGACTCGATGCGCAAGTACGTTGTCGATCAGTTGCGCAACAAGGTCATCCCCGCCCTCGAGGAGATCTCGGGCAAGTCCTACGACGAAGATCGCCTGAAGGAGATGCTGGCGCGATCCGCGCTCGCGGAAGACAACCTCGTCTACGTCTTCGAGTCGGCCAAGAACCGCCCGTCGCCGATCGATGCGTACTTCGGCGGCGTCTACTATATCGGCCCGATCTTCACGGCGTTCCGCGGGACCCAGGACGCCGTCGACTACTACAAGGAACTGCGCGGCGAGATCGATGAACGCGTTCGGCTCGGCAAGGGACCCGTGACTCCGGACGGCGAGATCGACGACGAGCGCTACCGCATCGTGGTCGAGGGCCCACCGAACTGGACGAGCTTCCGCGAGTTCTGGAAGATGTTCGCGGACGAAGGCGCGGTTGTCGTCGCATCGAGCTACACGAAGGTCGGCGGCGTTTACGATAACGGATTCCGGCACGATCCGGACCGGCCGCTCGAGAGCCTCGCCGAGTATTGCATGGGTTGCTACACCAACCTGAACCTACCCTCGAGGGTCGAGATGCTCTCGCAGTACGTGAGAGACTACGAGGCGGATGGCTTCCTGGTGAACTCGGTCAAGAGCTGCAACTCGTTCAGCGCAGGTCAGCTGATGATCATGCGAGAGGTCGAGAGTCGCACCGGACGTCCCGGTGGGTTCGTGGAGAGTGACCTCGTCGATCCGCGCTACTTCTCCGCGTCCAACATCAAGAACCGTCTGGAGTCGTACTTTCAGATGATCGAGCAGAAACGAGCCCGCGGAGATCGTGCGCACGGAGGTCAGGCGTGACCGGGCGGGTGGAATACTCGGTCGGGATCGATCTCGGATCGACGACGACGAAGGCGGTTGTTCTCGACGAGAAGCGACGCATCCTCGGTCGCGGCATCACGAACAGTCGCAGTAACTACGACGTCGCGTGCCACGTCTCCCTTGGCGAAGCCTTGATCAACACGCGTTTCTCCTTGATCGCCGCCGAGTTGGTTCGGGCTGGCATGGCGCCATCGGATGTAGATGCGTTACTCGAGTTGTTCAGTTTGCGTTTCCGTGAACAACAGTACCGCTCGCAGATGCACACTCTCGGAGCCGAGCTCGGAACGAAAGGCGCGGCGCAGAGAATCGTCGAAGGAATCGTCGCGCAGATGACCGATGAAATTGGAAATCTCTTCGCGGTCGACATGGAGCGCAAGAGCGACTTCTTCCGCGACCTTGCGGGCAGTCGCTATCTCGAACTGGCCGAGGCGAAAGCCCGAGAGAGTTCGGTCAGCTTCGATTACCTCGTCGGTCTCTTCGACAAGGCGATCCTAGTCGTCGAGAATTCGATGGAAGCCGTGGGGAGTTTCGACGAACACGCACGCACCGCGATCGCCGCGATGCCAGAGCCCGTGCCCGCCCTTGCCGCCGCCGTCGAATCCGTCCTGGGGATCGAATTGCATCAGCTTTCGAGTGTCGGAACGGGCTACGGGCGACAGCGACTGCCCTTCCCCGAAGCGAACATCCGCTCGGAGATCCTGTGCCATGGCCTCGGCGCCCACCATATGTTCCCAGCGACGCGAACCGTGTTGGACATCGGGGGGCAGGACACGAAGGCGATTCAGGTCGACGCGCACGGGATCGTCACGTCGTTCCAGATGAACGACAGGTGTGCCGCCGGGTGTGGACGCTACCTCGGCTACATCGCCGACGAGATGAACCTCGGCCTTCACGAACTCGGCCCGCTAGCTGGCCAAGCCAAGAGGAAGGTGCGCATCAACTCGACATGCACGGTGTTTGCTGGCGCCGAACTCCGTGAGCGATTGTCCTTGGGCGAGAGACGCGAGGACATCCTCGCCGGTCTGCATCGCGCGATCGTCCTGAGGGCGATGTCTTTGCTCGCGCGTTCGGGTGGCATCGAGGAGCAGTTTACCTTCACGGGAGGCGTCGCCAAGAACAGCGAGGCCGTGAAGGCACTGACGCGACTGGTCGAGGAGAACTACGGCGAGCGGACGATCAACATCTCTCCAGACTCGATCTACACCGGTGCCCTGGGCGCGGCTCTGTTCGCGATGCGTGGTTCCGAGCAGGAGGCGGTAACATGACAAAAGGACAGAAGCCCCTACTCACTGCCGGAATCGACGTGGGCACGTCGGCGATCAAGGTTGCGATCGTGCGTGACTCCGGTCCCGGCGACGAACACCTCCTCTGCGTGCACTGCGAGCGCATCCGGCGCCGCGATCCCACGGCGGTTGTTGATGGTGCGCTCGCCACTGCGCTCGAACACGCGGAGGTCTCACGCGACGAACTCGACTACATCGCGACCACGGGCGAGGGAGAGATCGTCGCGTTTCGAACCGGTCACTTTTACGGCATGACGACTCACGCCCGAGGAGGGATCTTCCTCGACCCGGAGGCGCGGGCGATCATCGACGTCGGAGCGCTGCACACCCGCGCGGTGATGATGGACGAGAAATCGAAGGTTCTCAGCTACCGGATGACGAGTCAGTGCGCCTCGGGCTCGGGCCAGTTCCTCGAGAACATCTGTCGCTACCTCGGCGTCACCATCGATGAGATCGGTCCTCTGTCGCTCGAAGCGGACGAACCGGAGACGTGTTCGTCGATCTGCGCCGTGCTCGCCGAGACCGACGTCATCAACATGGTTTCACGTGGCATCACCATTCCTAACATTCTCAAGGGAATCCATCTGTCGATGGGCGGCCGTTATCTCAAGTTGCTGACGTCGTCGGGTGCGAAAGGTCCGGTGCTGGTCACGGGCGGACTTGCCGAGGACGTCGGGCTGCTCGCGACGTTGCAGGAACTCGCTGATGAGCAGTCCGCCGAGGTCGAGATTCGTGCCCACGAACATTCGGTCCACGCCGGCGCACTCGGCGCGGCTCTGTGGGGTGGGTTCCGTACGCGCAAGCTCGCCGAGAAGGGTCTCGCGTTGACCATCGGGAGTGAGGAATGACGGTCGCGCTCGACTGTCTCTCCCTGAGCGGTCGCAAGGCACTCGTCACGGGCGGCAGCGGGGTGATAGGTGCGGCGATCGTTGACCACCTTCGCCAGGTCGGAGCCGAAGTTCTCAGTGTCGATCGACCTGGGCTGAAACCACCGCCTGGCGCGAGCGGTCTCGCGTGCGATCTCGCAAGCGAGGAGGCGATTCACGACCTTTGCGAACTCCTCGTGGCGGAGCACGCCGACATCGAAATCTTCGTGCACTGTGCGGGGATCACCCGTGATGCCGTGCTCTGGAAGATGACTCTCGAAGACTGGGACGATGTCATGCGCGTCAACCTCGATTCCGCCTACCGCATCCTCGGCGTTCTCGTCCCGGGCATGCGGGAGGCGGGTCGGGGATCTGTTGTCTTCGTGTCTTCGATCAACGGCGAACGTGGCAAGTTCGGTCAGGCCAACTACGCGGCTAGCAAGGCGGGCCTGATCGGTCTCGGCAAAACCGCGGCGGTGGAACTCGGCCGCTTCGGGGTTCGTGTCAACAGCGTCGCGCCTGGGTTTGTCGAATCCCCGATGACCGCGGACCTCGATGATAGCGTGCGAGCCGAAGCGTTGTCCGTGACGCCGCTCGAACGCCATGGTCGGCCCGAGGACGTGGCGCGGTCCGTTCTGTTCCTCTGTTCGGAGATGAGTTCGTTCGTCACCGGACAGGTTTTGCGTGTCGACGGAGGTCAGTTGCGCGGTTAGGCAGGAGTGAGAAAGGATGGACAACCTGGAAACGACAAACGTGATCGTGCGCCGTCTGCGTCCCGATGATCTGGATGCGGTCATCGCTCTCGATGCGAGGAACACGGGGCGGCGTCGCGAGGAGTACTTCAAACTGAAGCTCGCCTACGCGTTGTCCGACACCGGCGTCGAAGTGTCGCTCGCCGCGGAGGCTGACGGAATGTTCGCGGGTTTCCTCCTGGTCAGGGTCTACTACGGCGAATTCGGCTCGACCGAGCAGGTTGCGATGCTCGATACCTTGGGCGTTCACCCGGCCCGCCGCGGACACGGAGTCGGTCGCGCCCTCATGCGACAGCTGTGCACGAACCTCTTGGGACTCGGCATCCGCGCGCTGCAGACGGAGGTCGGTTGGGAGAATCAAGAACTGCTCGCGTTCTTCCACCACGAGGGATTCCGTCCGGCGCAGCGACTGTGCCTGGACCTGGATCTCGAACGGTCACGCACTCGCGACGAGGCAGTCGAGGCGCTGCGAACCCGGGCACACTGAGGCGACCGAACACTCACCGGCTACTCGTTCCTGCGGCATCAGGGTCTGGAGTCTCACCTGCGGTTCGCTCGATCCGATCATACGATCCCGATGAGCCTCCGTTTGCCTCGGCCCCCGCTTGGTGTCGGAAGTGATCCTCGCCGTAGCTCGGAGGGTCTCGTGAAGTTCGTGCCGTCAGGATCCGAAGAGTGGGAGTTTCTCGATCGCTCCACCCAAGACCGCATTGGCATCCATCCCGAGCCAATCGTCGATGAGGCTCGCGTAGATCCTGCGGAAGTCCGTCCCGAAAACGAGGTCACCTTTGGACAGCTTGGCCAGGTCAGGCTGTTCACCGAGGAGAGCACCCTTGACTTTTGTGCCCATGACAAACGTCGGGCCGGCGGTGCCATGGTCGGTGCCCCGGCTGGCGTTCTCCTTGACCCTTCGCCCGAACTCGGAGAATGCGAGCGTGACAACCTTGTCTGCTTTTCCGGTGCGTGCCAGGTCTTTCTGGAACGCAGCAAGGGAGGCCGAGAGTTCACCCAGCAGCCTACTGTGCTTTTGCTCTTGGTTGACGTGGGTGTCGAAGCCGTTGTGATAGAGGTAGTAGATCCGGGTCGATAATCCGGCGTGGATCAGTGCTGCCGTCGTCGACAGGCTGTGGCCCAGCCTGCTTTTTCCGTAGTCGATCGGCGTCTTGTAAGAGGTCGCTGCGCGACGAATTGCGTCACTGGACACGCGCGCATCCGCGGCCGTCCTACTCAGCAGATCAATGACGCTGTTGCGGCTCTTGGCAGACGACTTGTTCGGGGTTTCTGTGACCTTCGTGAAAGCCTTCATTTGGGACTTGCTCCCGTTGAACCGGTAAGAACCAGCATTGCTGAAGGAGACCGGGCGGTAACTCTTGCCGGCCAGAGCGAGCGGCGGTTGTGCGGCGACGTTCACGGCAAAGTCCGGATCAGACTTCTGAGCGGTCGAGAGATCGGCAAGGCGGCCTAGCCAACCCGATGTCTTGGCGCGGCTCGACGGGTCCGCCGAGTGCCAGATGTCCATCGACTTGAAATGCGACCGGTTCGGATTCGGATAACCGACGCCCTGGATGATCGCAAGGTTGCCGGCGCCGAACAGGGCCTGCATTCCTGACATCTTTTCGTGGAGCCCCACGCCATCGGCGATCTTCAGGTGCTTGCGTTGTCGCAGGTTGCGGCGGGCCCGATGGTAGTCGTCGTTCTCAAAGGGAACGACGGTGTTCAGACCATCGTTGCCGCCGGACAGTTGGACGATGACAAGGACTCGATCGTCCGCCATTTCGATGTCGAAGGGGAATCGCAGGCCCAGAGCGTTCGGCCCGATGGCGACAGCACCGGCGCCGATGGCACCAAACTGCAGGAAGTTCCGGCGGTTAATGTCGAAGGGGGTTTCAGGTTTCATATCAGGAGACTCCTAAGCTTAGTTGATCTGGAATTCGGGGGTCGTGGTCAGAAGGTGCAAGAGTTCCTTGACCTTGTTGGACCACCGCCGGGGCTTGTTCTGCAGGTCCAGTGTGGGGCTTCCGTCTGCGCCGGCCAGGAAGTCGAGCAGCGTTTGGCGTCGCGCTGGCGCGAGTGGCACACTGAGGAACCTGGCCTCAAGCTCCTTTAGGACCTCCTCCGAATTGGCAGGCTTCTTCTTGCGGAGCTCAGAGAGGAGGCGTTGCGATGCGCTGCCGGAGATCACAAATGTGCGGTTGCGACGTCGGTCCCGTTGACTGCCTCCGCGGTTGGATTGCATGTTGTTTCGGTTCGGAGCGTTGCCGGTGATGACCGTGCGCAACATGTTGTAGCGCGTCAGCAGATTGCTTGAAGTCACCCACGCTGCGCCGCCATCCCAGCCCTTGACGTTGGGTGGCTGGAACAACTCTTGGCCAACGTTTCGGCACGCAAGGGCTAGCATCGCGCAAGCACCGGAGCGGAGGTCTGTATGTCCCAACATCCGCAGAGTGCTTATCATGAGGACAACGGGGCTCTTCACCTGCTGGCCGCGGACGCGATCGCTGTAGAACCACTTCGACGAGAACAGCGTCGTGAAGAAGGGTGCGAGGTCAAACTTGGACTGGCGGAGAATCTCCGCGTAAGGGGCGATCTCGGATGGTGTGGCCTTTATCGCGAAGAACTCGATCAGCTCGCTGGCCAGATGCTGCGATGCCTCCTTCTGCTCGAAGATGATGCGGATGATATCGCCACCGTTAAACCGTCCGGTCTGGCCGAGAAAGGTCTTCTTGCCGAAATCGTGCTGTCCGCGATTGAAGTGGAAACCGCCTTCTCGTCGGTGAAATGTCCATCCTGTGAATGCACGGGCCGCTTCCTTGATGTCCTTCTCTGTGTAGTGACCCTCACCGAGAGTGAACAACTCCATGAGTTCGCGAGCAAAGTTCTCGTTGGGGGCGCGGCGGTTGTTTCGGTTGTTGTCGAGGTACTCCAGCATCGCTGGGTCCTTTGCGACAGCTTGCACGAGTTCGATGAAGTTCCCTGCAGCGTGCTTTCGGTACAAGTCGTTCTGCATCGCCATGTGGTGCGCATTACGAACGTCCCGGTATCCACTCGTTAGATGGCCGTGCAAAAACAACGTCATCTTCTCTTCGAATGGCCGGGGACTCTTCAGCATACGGTCAATCCACCATGCGCGGAGGCCACTGAGCTTGCGGCTATCTTCGCGCCGCAGCTTTTGCCTCATCTTGCGGCGCCCGTCTTCATCGAGCATGCGGAACATCTCCCGCGACGGCCGCTCGACTGGTGTCACGCCATGCGCGACGAATTCGGTCGGAATCGAGGCAAAGCGGACAAGGTGACGCACGGCACCTTCAACTCCCAAGGCTTGCAGGCGCTTGATCTCTGCCGGCGTACCGCCGAAACCGGCGCGCATCAAGAGATGTCTCGCCTGCGCATAGCTGAGCGTCTGCGTCGCCAGCGGCGTCGTCGAGTTGTCGTCCGGCGGCGTCGTCAGTGATGTGAGTGCCGCGGTGATCGCGGCGAGAACGGGTAATGTGACGGCGTTCATGTTGATTCTCTTTGTATCGCTTGTATTCGTGGTTGTGGTATGCCGTTCCCCTGGTGATTACGTCGGTATCAGCTTGCGCGTTCGCAGTCTCGTTGGGTTGCCGAAAACTCCGGGCGCTCGGCCCATGGGCGTTTGATCTTTGACCGCCAGGGCATCCACCAGAAGAAGAAACTCGTGGTCAGTACTCGAGACACGACGACCCACCATGTTGGAATCGATGCGGTCAGGTCCACGAGCATGCCGTCAGGCGGCGGGAAGGCGCCGAATCCGAACAACGCGGGCAGGCGGAACCAGTAGTAGCAAGCGACCGCGCTAGCCGCGAATACACCGTTGAGTGTTGCGTGACGTGGTTCGGGGACGATGTATCTTGCGATCAAGTAGGCTGCGAATGTCAGGAGTCCGGGAATGATTGCGTGGCCGTAGGCTGCGGACGTGTGCTGCCATCCGTCGGGGAGCATGTAGTCCGGCACCTGAAACCAACCGTAGATGTATCCCGGGAAGAGCCCGAACATCAGCAAGCCGGCGAGTCCACGTGCCTTGCTACCGTTCGCCCCCGTCAGAGGCTCCATTCCTCGCGTCGAGTCCGCGCACACCTCGACACATCGTTCGCAGTTGAGACAGTGCGCGTTCATCGGCGAGACCAACGGCTTCGTGCCGTAGAGTTTCTCGACCGGGTGCACGGGACACAGGCCCGAACACCAACTACTCTTCCATTCGTAGCGCAGGCACAGCAGAAGCGCCGCGCCCGTGATGAGAACGAGAAGGAGGGCGGTGGCGGGCCCGCTGCGGTCAAAGATGACGTGTCGGAGCGGGATGATGAGGAGGAGCAGCGCGACGCCTGCGAGCAGCAGTCGGTTGTTGGCTGCGGGTGAGAGTCTGCGCCGATCGCTAGCCATCGAGTATTTGCGCGCGTACAGTGCAGTTGACGCGAGGGGGCAGATGTTGCGCCACACCCCGGGGGCGACGACCAGTAGAGCGGGTGCGACCGGGATGAGCACGTTCCAGAACGCGTGGAGGCCGATGTCGGGCTGCCACACCAGGAGAATCACCATGGTGACCCCGATCAACCAAACTGCGGTCTGGAGGATCTTCCAGTAGCTACGTGCTATGTCGTTTGTCATTGCGGTATTAAGCGTCTATACGTCTACAGGGTTGTTCTCGACACTGCGGAAACTCACGTCTCCTGTAACGATCGTGCGTTGTTGGCGACAGCGAACGCGAAAAGGAGACTTGATCGCGACGCGGCGTTTCGGGAAAGGGCTCTTGTCGTATGTCGCGGATCCAACCGCGAGTTTTCTGGTCCGGTTCAAACAGCGCGACGAGCAGATCGGTGATGTCGACGATTGCTACCGTGTCGGGACGCCGCGTGTTGAACAGTTCGAGACGCGCTACGTCGACCTCGCGGCGGATCCGCTCCACGTCCGCCGGGATCAACGCGAGGATGTCCTCGATGCCCTCGCCGTCGAACGTCTGTCCGTGCATCTTGTCCTGTTGCTCCTGCGCTTTCGCTTCCATGGTCTCGTGGTCGCCGGCCGCTTTGGCCTGATCGTGATTTCTTCCGCAACTCCTTCATCCAGTTGCGGAAGAGGTTGGAGCCGCAGTACGCGATGGTTACCGCGCGGCCATCGTATGTGCCCATGCCCTGTCCGGGGGGGTAATCGTTGATCGCGGGGCTGGAGCACGCGGAAAACAACACGAGAGCCGGAAAGACGGCAGCGGTTCGGGGATCGATGAGAGGGATTTGCATGACAACTCCTTCCGTTCTTCCGTTGTCGACTCAGACGCGGGAAGGGGCTTGCCGACGCTCGAGAAGAGATTCTGTCGTTGTTCGCGAGGGTCATGTCGATGATCCCCCGGCTTCTTGCTCGCTCTCCATCTCACGTAAGGTTGAAGAGCCCGGTGAAAGACTCGATCGATGCCAGCAGTTATGATGCGGCGCCTTTGAAGAGGATGCGATCCTGAATCCGAACGAGCAAGCCGATCTCGTCTTCGATTGGTGCGAACACGGTCCACACCGTTTCCATGGGGGCGACGTCGAGATCAACGACGAGACGCTGCGCGACGGATTGCAGAGTCCTTCGGTGCTCGATCCTCCAGTCGAAACAAAAATCCGCATCGTTCACATGATGGACGAGCTCGGCATCGAGTGCGCGAGCATGGGCATTCCAGCTGCCGGACCTCGCCAGAAGAAGCACGTCACTCGGCTTTGCAGGGAGATCGCGGACAACCACCTGACCATCCGACCCAACTGCGGTGGCCGCACGGTGATCGCGGATGTCGAGCACATCGTGGACGTCGTGCAGGGATCGGGTGCGGACGTCGAGGCGTGTCTGTTCATTGGCAGTAGTCCGATCCGGCAGTACGCCGAGGGCTGGAAGATCGATCACTTGCTTCGTCATACTCGCGAGGCGGTTGGGCTAGCGGTCAGCGAGGGGCTCCGTGTCATGTTCATCACGGAAGACACGACGCGGTCTGCGCCGCGGCACCTCGAAGTTCTGCTAATGGCTGCTATCGACGCCGGCGCGTCGCGGGTCTGCCTTTGCGACACGGTAGGATCAGTGACTTCGCAGGGAGTCCGAAACCTCATCCTGTGGGTCAAGTCCGTGCTCGACTCGATCGGTGCGAGGGTCGGCATCGACTGGCACGGTCACCGTGACCGTGGACTAGGTCTCGCTAACTCGCTCGCTGCGATCGAGGCGGGCGCGACCCGCGTGCACGGAACGGTGCTAGGTATCGGCGAGCGGGTCGGTAACACCGCGACGGAGGAACTTCTCGTCAACCTGCGGATGTTGGGCCTTCTCGATCGTGATCTCTCGAGCCTTCCGGAGTTCGTCGCGGCAGTTGCTGACGCGCTCGGTGTGCCGATTCCGCGGAGCGCGCCGATTGTCGGACGGGATGCGTTCCGCACCGCGACGGGAGTTCACGCGGCTGCTGTGGTCAAGGCGCGCCAGCGGGGCGAAGACTGGGTCGCGGATCGTGTGTACTCGGCGGTCCCCGCGAGTTGGTTGGGCAGGCGCCAGCAGATCGAGATCGGGCCGCTGTCCGGGAGATCGAACGTGATCCACTTCATGCGGGAGCTCGGCATGACGGAGGATCCGCAGGGAATCGCCGAGGTGTTGGCTGCGGCCAAGGCTTCGCGGCGCGTGCTGACGGAGCGCGAAGTGCTCAGCATACTCGAGCAACCGGAGGTCCCGCGATGATCGAAGAGGCAGCGAGATCCCGCAGACCTGGGTTCCGCACGCCGACCTGCGCGGTGTCGGAGCCGGAGCCGGTCGCGGGCAACTACTTCGTTTCGACCTACCCGCCTTTTTCCTGCTGGTCCGTCAGCGCCACCGACGAATTCAGGGATCATCTGGAACGTGCCGAACCTCACGACGCACCCCTCGGTCTCTACGTCCACATCCCGTTCTGTGCCGATCGGTGTCACTACTGCTACTACCTTTCTCACGACGACCGATCCGGCGACATGGACCGCTACCTCGACGCTCTCGTTGACGAGCTAGCCCTATATGCCAAGAGACCCGCGTTGTCAGGGCGCGCACCATCGTTCGTCTACTTCGGTGGTGGGACTCCCTCACTCCTATCGACGGGACGCATCGAGCGACTCGTGCCCGCGCTAAAGCGTTCCTTCCCGTGGCACCGGGCAAGTGAAGTCACGTTCGAGTGTGCGCCACAGAGCGTAACCGAGCGCAAGCTCCGGAAGCTACGAGAGTGCGGCGTGACACGCATCAGCCTCGGCGTGCAGCAGTTGAACGACGAGGTCCTGCAAGCGAACGGTCGTGTTCATCTCGTCGCTGACGTGGAACGGGCGTACCGGGCCATCCGTCGAGTCGGGTTCGATGTCGTCAACCTGGATCTCATGATCGGTCTTGTCGGGGAGACGGATCAGTCGTACCGCGCGAGTCTTGAGCGGGTCATCGAAATGGAACCCGACAGTGTCACGACGTACCTGCTGGAGGTCCCCTTGAACACACCGCTGTGGCGTTCCATTCGGGACGATACGCTCACGAAGCGGCTGGCGACGTGGGAGACGAAGCGCGCTCGCTTGCGTCATGGGCGGGATCGTCTCGAACGCGCGGGCTACACCATGGCGAGCGCGTACGCCATGGTGCTCGAGCCCGAGTTGCACCGCTTCGCGTACCAAGAAGAGCAATACCACGGCGCGGACGTGCTCGGGATAGGAGCTTCGGCGTTTTCACATTTCGGTGGCTTCAACCAGCAGAACCGGACGTCTATCGACGAGTACGTCAAGTTCGTGTCGCGGGGCGAGTTTCCGCTGTTCCGAGGCTATTCGATGAACGAATCTGAGCGCATGGTTCGAGAGTTCGTGCTCCAATTGAAGCTCGGTGGAGTCGAACGCCGTTATTTTCGCCAGAAGTTCGGTGTCGACGTCCTCTCCCAGTTCGCCGACCCGATCGCAGAACTGAGACGAGCACGGTGGATCGAAGTCGATGAGGATCGCGTGACCGTAACCCGGGAGGGAATCTTGCGTGTGGACCGGATCCTGAGCGCCTTCTACCTGCGTGAGCACCGCGGAGTACGGTATTCTTAGGAGATCCCATGAAACGACTCGCCGTGGTGTTCGTGGTGATCGCGCTCGTCGCATCACTGACTTGGTTCTTCGTCGATTCCTCGCCCCTGCCGTGGACTGACCCGAGCGAAGCATCGACCGGGACGACCAACACGGTCGGGCGAGATCGAATCGCGGAGGACCGGGCAACTCGCGATCCGAAGAAGGGCCGGCAAGCCATTCTGGAAGCGGAACGCACCGAGGAGTCCGGCGACGGAGCGATGGTGCACGTGCGCGTCTTGCGCGAGTCCGACCCGCCAGAACTGTCGGAGATGACCGTGTGGGAGACCGTGGACGCAGGTTGCCGGCTCCGCGCCAGAGACTCCTGAGGAACGCCATGGCCGAACTCCGTGCGGTGCAAGCGACGCTCCTGATTCTTCTCTTCGCCTCCAATTCGTGCAGCGAGGAAACGAGCACGCCGGTCGGAGTCCCCGTCGCTGCGCGCGACGTTTCGGGCGAGAGCGATCGGTACGGCCCGTTCCCACGAACGGTCGGGGGCTGGAAGGTGACTCGCGGCGCCGCCGCCGGCTACGTGTCCGACAAGGCCTGCGAGGAATGCCACAAGGAAGTGTGGGACAGCTTTCAGACGTCGGGGATGTCGAAGTCCTTTTTTCGACCCGATCCAGACCACGCGTTCGAGGATTTGGGGAAGCCCTTCTACCACCAAGCCACCGGCTTCTACTACGAGATGTCGGCGCGCGACGGGAAGTACTGGCTCGAACGCTACTGCAAGGACGAGCGCGGCGAACGGTTCGCAGTGTTTCAGTCCAGGGTGGACTGGGTGATGGGAGTCGGCAACCCGGTGCGCGCGTACCTGACCCAGAATGCGCACGGGGAATTGTACCAACTGCCGATCTGCTGGTACGCGGATGGCGGGTGGGGCATGGCTCCGGGCTACGACCACAAGGGTCATCAACGGTTCGAGCGGATGGTCGACCGAACGTGCATGTCCTGCCACAGCACCTACCCGGAGATGCCGGTCGGCGCCGACTTGCCACACAAGTCCAACGCTTTTCCGCACGACCTTTCGCCGGGCATCGGCTGCCAACGGTGCCACGGTCCGGGTTCGCGTCACGTCGAGTGGGCCAAAAGAACTCCTGAGGCGAGGGGAACGGCAGGAGGTCCGCACACGCGCATCTTGAACCCGGCCCGCTTCTCCGATCGACAGCGCGGCGACCTCTGTCTGATGTGCCACCTGGAGACCGAGGCGCGGTACGGCAACATGCTGATCCGCGCGTTCGACCGACCGATGTTCTCCTTGCAGCCCGGCATGGATCTGGCGCGGTTCGTGTACCACCTGGATCACGGAACGGAAGCGGAGCGGCGCTCGCGAATCCAGGCGGGTGGGCAGGCGTACCGCCTGCGCCTCAGCCGTTGCCATGCGGAGAGCGCCGGCAAGATGACCTGCCTGACGTGCCACGATCCGCACCGGAAGATTCCCAAACGGGAACAGGCCGACTTCTACCGCGCGAAGTGCCTGCAATGCCACGCGCTGACGGACTGCAGTAAGGACGAGCTCGGACACACACGTGACCCGGCGAAAAGTGACTGCATTTCGTGCCACATGTTCGAAGCGCGCCCGGCCGATATCGTGCGCGTCGTCATTCGGGACCACCTCATCAGGCGCCATCCGCCGGCGAGAGACCTGACGGCACCTCGTGTCGAGCAGCGGCCTGAGCGCAAGCCTCTCGACATCGTGCCGTTCTTTCCGGATCGCAGTGGCAAGGACCCGCTCTGGGATGTCTACGCTGGGTTCGGATCCAACTTCACCGCGACGGAGTCCTCGCTGCGCGAATGGAAACACGCGTTCGGTCGCACGCGTCCACATCCGGTTGCCGCCTATGTCAACGTGGGGCGGGGCATGCTCGAGGCGGGTGATACGGCCGGAGCGATCGAGATCCTCGTAGAGGGAGTCAGTACGTTTGCAAAGTCCGCCGAAGCGCGATGGGTTCTGGGTCAAGCGCTTCTCCAGGCGGGCAAAGGGGCCTCGGCGCTCGCCGTTTTGTCGAAAGCCCACGAACTCGACGGGGAGAATCCGGGGATCGAGGGGTCCCTTGCCGATGCGTACGCGAGGGTCGGGCAACACCAGAGAGCCAAGGCAGCGTACGAACGAACCCTGGAGTCGCGACCTGACAGTTGGCTGACTTGGCAGCGATACGGGTACACCCTGTTCCGACTCGGCGATCTCGAAAGCGCGGTGAACGCCCTCCACCGAGCGATTGCTCTCAATCCGGACGACGCCTACGCGTACCGGACCGTGTCTTCGATCCGCAAGCTCCAACGCGATGGGATAGGGACGCTTCGGATTCTAGAGCAGGGCTCGTCGCGCCTGCCCCAGCTGCAATCGGACCTCGTCGCGGCGTTGCTGCTTCCCGGTGACCCACTACTCCGCGACGACGCGCGGGCGCTGGCCCTCGCCGAGGAGACGGCGAAGAGGTTGCCAAAGGACGGTCGTAGCCGCCTGTACCTCGCGCTCGCGATGTTGCTCACCGATCACGCGGATCGCGCCATGCCCGAAATCGAAGCAGCTCGACTGCTTGGCGCCGACGTCGCCTGCGAGAGTGCGTTGCGCTCCATCTACTGGATCCATCGCAACGACCGCGCGAAGGCCAACCAATTCCTCGCCAGGTTTCGGCGCGAACTCGAGGTGCCAGCAGACGAGCCGCTGCGGCAGACGCTCGTCGAATTCCTGCGGTCGCGGACCGCGGCCCCGCGGAAGAAGTAGGCCGGCCGCCCGCGATCTACCGTTTACGTTACGGGGAAAGACGGATGGCGCGCGCGTGGAATCTGATGCAGCTTCGAATCGAACCGACTACGATTCGGGCAGCGTGGTTGGCGCAGCGAGTCGTCATCCGTTCGTGCATTGCGCCTCTGACCCTCACCTCGAAAGTCCGAACGGACCGCGACAAATCCCGTGATTCGCCTCCCCGGCACAAGAAGGAACGCGCTGGCGAAGACACTTCTCGTTTTCGGTGGTTTGCTAACCGGACTTCTGCTCGTGGAGGTCATTCTGTGGACGTGCGATCCGTTTGACTACACGGAAATCGAGGACCGAGATCTGCTCGCCAGCAACATCCTGTCGGTCGACGTGGGACGCCCGCGTCTCATCCCAGGGGTCCGCGCGGAATACCGGGACAAGCTGTTCGCGATCAACTCGGAAGGACTGCGCAACCGCGAGGTGCTGCGGGAGAAGCCTCCGTCAACGTTTCGCATTATGGTCCTGGGCGGGTCCGTTCCGTTTGGTTGGGGTGTGCGCGAGAGCGAGTGTTTCCCACGCCTCATCGAGACTCGCCTCAACGAGGATCGCGGCCGTAGTGCTACGTCCGTGGAAGTGGTGAACGCGGCTGTCCCCGGCTATGGGCTTCATCAGCAGCTGCAACAGATCGAGGAGATCGGGCACCGCTATTCCCCGGACATGGTGATCGTTCCCGTGATGTGGGGCAACGTGCCCTCGCACTCGTCGCGATCGAGCCGGTTCCTGTCACCGGGATTCCGAAAGAACATCCGCACCCTGCGGCTCGTCGAAATCCTGTTCATGAAACTCATGGGCGATGACTCCGGGAACCCGTACTGGCGGCCGAGCGACCTCGATCCTCGTGGGGTGAAGGCCGTGAGTTTCGGTCTCGGGTTGTTCAAGCAGGTGTGCGACCGACTCGGCACCAGGATGATCGTGCTGGACGCGCTGGGCATCGACTCGCTGGTCGGCACGTGCGCGCGGCTCGGCGTATTCCGGATGCCGTTTCAGACCGACCTCCAATGGCTCAAGCGCCACCGCATCTCGGATCGCGATGCACACCCCGACGAGAAGGGCCACTTGCGAATTGCGAAGTGCGTGGTGAGGCAACTGAGGCTCGAGATTCCGCGCTAGCTTGCTGCCGGTGCGCCGTCGACTTCAAGTTCAACGATTCGTAGCGCAACTCAGTGTTCGAGGAAGTCGAGGATCAGGTTCTCGTTGAATTTCCGGAACTGAGGTTCGATGTAGCCTTCCTTGTTGAGGGCCCAGGTCCACCGGTTGGTACCGGAGCTGAACACCTTCGCCCCGGCATCGGACTCATAGTACACCGCCTCGGCATGGCCCTGGTGTCCCAACACGTCCATCGGATCCGCGGTGAACACGACGTGAATCTTGTCGATGGGAATCGCTGCGATGCTGGAACGTTTCGCGCTCCACATCCGCGGCTCCTCAATCCTCACGTCACCCGGCGCCGAACGCTCGACCTCCGGATCCCGGTTGTCCCATTCGTGACCGATGATGTCGGCGACCCGATCGCCGACCTCGTAGCCGGTGTCGCGGAAGAGCGGGAGATCTATGTTGGCGACGCGGTACGCGAACCGCGGCTCGAGTTGCCGCCTGTAGGGGAGGTTGCTCTGGTAGGCGATACCGACGAGCATGTTCTCCGGGCACCGAGCGCCGTCCCGAAAGCGTGCCGTCGCGTGCAGTTCCGGATCGTTGTCGACGCAGTCTCGGATCGGGTCGATCATCGACTTGTAGCAGACGAGCTGGCGGCCGCGGCTGTGGTCGGGGGCGTTGACGTCCACGTATCGAACCTGCCGGTACGCCGTGTTCGAACCGAGAAACAGCGTGTTGCCCCCGTGCGTGAAGATTCTCTCGTAGTGCCGATCGAACTCGTCTTTCGCCCAGTATTCGTCGTGGCCTACCGAGATCAGGAGGCGGGGGGCGGACGCGACGTCCTTTGTCGCGATGTCGAAGTTGGTCGTGTAGGCGACGGAGAACCCGCGCTCCTGCGCCAACTTCTCGAGCCACATGACGAAGTGGTATTCCCATTCCCAGAACTCCGACGGCGTGGGGCGGTCGAACGACACCATGCTCCCCTGGTTGGCGAAGACATCGGATTCGAACAACGACAGGCCACGGCCTTCGAACACACTCGGACTCTCGTCCGGGTAGAGGCTGTGGCCACCCCAGCGGTTGTACGCTTGGTAGGTAGCCGTGGCGAGCTTGACCAGGACGTCGGCCGGGCGCGATGGCGCGGTCGCCACGATGAACGCGATGTCTCGGTCACGGTGCACGGTGACGACTTCACGTCCTGTGGCCGACCAGCAGAC
>CAYYAQ010000061.1:0-28951 GCA_964469555.1 uncultured candidatus Brocadiaceae bacterium
ATAGCGATGCCACCGTTGCTGACGATCTTGCCCGCGATGCTGCACGGGCCCAGAACCTTGATGTAGAGCGGTTTTTTGCCTGTCGCGAACACCGTCACGCCAGCGGGAATGCTGAGCGACGTGAACTGCAGGCGGGCTTTGGTGTCCGTGTTGATCGTGACGTCAAACGTCGGACTGAACATGCCGTCGACTCCGTTGCCGAACGCGTCTGCGACCAAGATTGCCTGGGCCGACACGCCACCGGCGAGAACCGTGGCGATCAAGACTCCGAGGAATCCCTTTCGCGTGGCGAGATCGTGCATCGTGTGGTCGAGGGTCTTCAAGAGCGGTGTGTCCGACATCCTAGCCGGGAATCCGGACCGGGTGGAGCAGGCGACTTCTCTTCCCACTCGAAACCACGCCGGCAGTTATGTTGCACCGTCATGGCTGCCGAGGTCGAACTGAAGGTCGGAGAGGGCTGGATCAGCGGCTACCTCGCCGTCTTGCTCGGGCTGGCGGCTCTCGGCGGCGATCTGCGAAGTCGCTCCCGTGCTGTCGGGGTCGTCCTCGGGTTGGCCGTCCCGATCGAGCATCCCGCCACGATACCAACGATGCATCGTTCGAGCCGACGGCATTCCGTACACGACAGCGCCCGCCGGATCACTTCGGCGGGCGCTGTCGCAAACAGGTCGGGGACCGTCGGCTACTTCTTGCCGATCTTGCCCGCGCCCGCATTTCCGAGCACGAGGCCGAATGGCAACGTGGGCTCGTCGATGACGTGCTGGTTGTAGAACTTCAGCCCGAGCAGGCTGAGGTTGTTCGGGATCGGCAGGGTGTGGGTGAACGATCCTGCCGCGGTCGTCGAGAACCCGAGGATCACTTCACCCGAGGCGAACAGCTTGCAACCCACCGCGCCGAACGACCCGAGGTCCCACGGCAGCGAGACCGTGCCCCAGGCGGTGTCCGAGAAACCGATGAGGAACAACGCCATCGCGTTGTTGCGCGCGGAGGACACGTGGACCTTGAAGCTCGAGTTGAGCTCCGGGACACCCGTGTTCGAGAGGATCGGGATCGCCCCGGTGTTGGTCGCACAGTTGACCTTCCACGCCCACGCTTGGGTGATGAAGCCGTTCGGCGCGGGGCCATTCCACGAGGTGCTGCTCGGAGAGTGCCAGAAGTGCGACACCTTGGTCCCGGACACGGCGATCGGGAACTTCATCTGGCCGCTCACCGAGGTGTACGACAAGAAGAACTTCTTGCCCGCTGCGACGACCAGCGGCGTCGTGAAGGTCGTCTTGTACCACCCCTGCGTCGAGCCGATGGTCATCGTGCCGGTCTTGACCGGAGCACCGGTCGGCTTGCCGGTGCTGTCGGCCCAGTAGATCTGCGTGTTGAAGGTGATACTCCCGGAACCGAGGCGCTGCGTGAACAGTTCGAACCCGGAGATGACCCGCTGTCCTCTCGTCGCGGCGACGGCGAGGGCGAAGATGTTCGAGTTCTGGGTCATGCTGCTGTTCGCCGTGGTGTTCGGGTTGGCCGAGCCACAGGCGCTGCTTGACTTCCCGGTGCCCGGGCACCCCTTGCCGTAGGTCGAGTAGGAGCCAGCGTTCGGGTTGGTCTTCTTCGGGTACGGGAGTGTCCGCTTCAACGCGGCCCTCTCGAGGTCGTAGTAGTTCGGCGTGCCGTTGTTCAGGTTGCCGTCGTCGTCATCGAGGATGAAGACTTCGCGGACCGCGTTCGGCTGGTTCTTCGCGTCGGCCACGATCGAAGCGATCACGATCTTCTCCGCGATGATAATGCCCGGGGCGGAGCCGTGAGTGGCGATCAAGTTCTCGCGCACGTCCCAGTTGAATCCCATGAAGGTCTCGCCCTGCTGGTGGACACCGCCACCGGCCGGGTACTTGCGCGTGTTGAGAGCGGTGCGGACGAAGCCACCGTTCTTCCGGAAGTTCGGTCCCACGATCGGCTGTCCTGACCGGTAGGTGCAGAGCGTGTCGCCCCAACCCTCGGACAGGCCGTCGACCTGGGTGAGTCCACCGAACGCGTGGTCTGCGCCGTGGCCCCACTCGTGCTGCACGACCGTCTCGTAGGCGGTCATGTTGCACGTGCTGCTCTCGTTGTAGAAGTTGATCGTGAAGTTCGTGTAGTAGGCGTTGCAGCTCGACGGGATGTTGACCCGCGGATTCATGGTCGACAGCGTGTTCATCTGCGTTGTCGATCCGGGGAGCAGGCCGCGGAACCAGACGTTGCAGTCGTCGGTGAACCAGTACGTCGTCGTCTGGGACCGATTGAGCTGACTCATCGTGGACGTGCCGAACTGGATCGTGCCGGGGGTGCCGGGCGTGATGGACTTCGAGGCAATCATCTGGGTGCCTGTCTGTGTGCGGACGCGCTTGGAGTGGCGACCGGTCAGCGTCGCGGACACGGTGACGGCGGTGGTGCCGGAGTTCGCGATCGAGAACTTGCCTGCCGCATTGGTGTACGCAGAGCCGGAGCTGCTGGTGACCAGGAGGTTTGGAATTGGCTTGTTCACCAAGGCGTCGAGCGGGTTGTGACCCAAGTTGACCCATCCCATGACCGTTCCGGTCAGCGCAGCCATCGGGGCGCCAGCCGCGGAAGTCTTCGCGACGGGTGCGAGCTTCTCTGCCTTGCGCGCCGGCTCGGTCCGGAAGACGTGGACGCCACCGTTCAGGGTGTTACAGGATTCTTTATGACCTCCACCACAGCCACAAGAGAACACCTCGTTCTTGAACTGCACGACCTTGCCGGTGGTTGCATCGACGTAGACCTTGCCGACCTGGACGCTGCCCGCGGCGCGTTCGTCGATCTGCACTTCCCATGCGAGAGTCGCGGTCGTCCGGACCTTCCCTTCGGTGTTCGCCCAGATCACGAGGCGCGGGGCTTCGCCCTTGGCCTTCGCGGCCTGGCCGAGGATCTTGTCCTCCGCGATCGCCTTCGCGGCGATGGCGGCGAGTGCCGGCTTCAAGCTGAACCCGGCGGGAATTTTTACCGCTTGCGAGCCGAACATCGTCACGACACCGATGTCGTTGATGCGGACATCGGCGCGACCGCTGATGACGGAAAGACCCTTGTACTCCTGGTCGTAGACGAGGATGTAGACCTTGTTCACCTTGACCCCGATGGTCTCGACGAAGTTTGATTCGCCGCGACCCAACAGGTCAGCGAAGCGGTTCAAGAGGGCTTTCGATTCGGTGCGGGCCGCTTCGAGAGACGCGACGGCGCCACCGAGGCGCAGGCCGGGTCCGTAGATCGCGTTTGGCGTTCCCGTGGTCTCGCTCCATTCGACCGTCCATCCCGGTCCTTGGGTGGATTGGAAGTCGCGCCAAGTGTTTGCTGGCTCGACTGCTTGTGAGGCGGCGCTCGCGGTGAATAGTAGGACGAGAGCTAGAGAGCTGACTTTCATAGTGTTCCTGAGTCGTGATCTAGAGAAGAGAGGAGGAGGATGGTGAGTGGGGCAGATCTTGGCATCCATGGTTGCGTCAGCGGGGTGGAGAGGCGGCGTTTTCTCAGAAATAGCGCCGGGAGTACTTGCTGAGCGATCGTTTGCGGTCCCTGTTTGCCGAATCTTGATAACCTCTGACCGAATTTATTCTCCACACTCGATGTTCGTCGAGTCGTGACCGACCGGTCGAGGGCCGCGTTGCCGCGCCAGGCTTATCCGGTCTCACGCTCGTCCGACAGCTTTTGCAATGTGCCGCGGTAGCTCGACCACGAACTCTCTTCCGCCATCGTGTCTTCGTACCAACCCTGCGGGCCGGGTTTGTTCCCGCTCGGAGGTGGGCGGAATTCAGGATAGGTGATGCGTGCTTCGTCGAGTTTCTTCTGCAAGGCCTCGCGACTCTCGTCGAGGAGATCGTCATGGGCGTCGTCGAACCGATCCCAGATCATGATCGTGGGGTTAGTCGTTTTCGTCGGACGCGCCAACCACGCAGGACCGTACCCGGACCGACGCAAGTTGAAGTAGAAGCAGCGAAAGCATGCTTTCGAAGAGCTTCGCTTGACAAGGTAGACATTTGTCTGCTAACGTCGCCCGGCCCATGACGCCGCCACCTTACACCCCCGAAGGCGACACCCGCGAGAAGGTCTACCGCTTCGTGCGCGAGCAACTCGAGTCGGGGCGGTCGCCGACGCTGCGGGAGGTACAGGCGGCGTTCGGCTTCCGGGCGGTGGAGACCGTGCGGCAACACCTGTCGCGTCTCGTGGACGAAGGGCGTCTCGGCAAGAACCACGGCGCGCGCGGTTACTGCCTGCCCGATCACGAGCGGGTAGCCCTTCTGGCCAGGAGAATGGTGATGGTTCCGTTGCTCGGTCGGGTGCCGGCGGGTGGGCTCGAGGAGGCGATCGAAGATCGAGAGTGGAGCATCCCCGCCCAACTTCCGTCTCGGGGTGCGCGGGAGGATCAACTCTTTGCCCTGCGCGTCGAAGGCGAGAGCATGAAGAACGCGGGGATCTTGCCTGGCGACATCGTGATCGTGCATGCGCAGCCGACGGCGCGTTCCGGCGAGATCGTCGTGGCGATGGTCGGCGACGAGGCGACGGTCAAGACCCTTCGGCGCACCGGTCGCCGCATCGAACTGCACCCGGAGAATCCGCGCTTCAAACCGATCTTGCCGCCGACCTCGGAAGGGGGGCGCGAGTTCCGCATCCTCGGTCGCGTCGTCGAAGTGCGGCGTCACCTCCCATGACCGAAGCAACGGGACTGTCGCCGAGTCTGCCGATGACCATGAAGGGTGTCATCGTCGCCGCGCACATGCATCCGGTCGTACGGCGCTCCGGCTGGCACCTCGACAACCTCGCCGGGAGGTTGGTGGAGTTGTCCGGCAACGCGGACACGGCGGCGCTGACCCTCGTCGCCGGTGTATTGCTCGAGACCCAACAACGCGGTGAGTCCGCGGCGTGGATCACGGCGGTGGATTCGCTCTTCTACCCGCCGGATCTCGCGATGGCGGGGATCGATCTGTCGGCGCTTCCGGTCATCCGCGTCAAGAAGGGCATGCAGGCGGCGCGGGCCGCGGACGCGTTGCTCCGTTCCGGAGGCTTTGGCACGATCGTGATGGACCTCGGGAACCAGGCTTCGATGTCCCTGTCGGTGCAGACGCGGTTGGCCGGACTGACGCGGCGCCACGACGTCGCGCTGCTCGCGTTGACCCGGCGGGTGCGCGACTGCTCCAAGGGATCAGGGCGCAGCGGTTCGCTCGGCTCCATGGTATCCCTGTGGGGAGAGAGTCGGAGGGAGCGCACCGCGCGGGACCGGTTCGCCTGCGAACTGCGGGTGCGGAAGGATAAACAGGGTGGTGGGGAGTGGCGACATCTGGAGTTCTGTCGTGGACCGGACGGCTTGTGTTGACGTACCTGCGTTGCCCTTGCAGATGCTGTTGCGGAGGATGTCGTCGGGAGGCGAGGATTGGCGGAGCCAGCCCGTCGCCGTCGTCGATCGTGACAAGCCGAACGGCGTTCTGCTCTGGGTGAACGAGGCCGCGCGCCGCAGTCGCATCCTCCCTGGGATGCGCTACGCGGCGGCGCTGTCCCTCGAGTCGGACCTGCGCGCGGGCGTTGTGTCGGACGAAGAGATCGAGGAAGCGGTGGCGGAGTTGACCGGACGGCTGTGGCACTTCTCGCCGCAGGTCGAACCATCTGTTGCTTCTGGGAATGGTGACCCAGGCGTGTTCTGGCTCGACGCCTCCGGCATCTTGCCCCTCTACCGGTCGTTCGAGGAGTGGGGGACGTGCATCCGGCGCGAACTCGAAGACGCGGCGTTCGTCTCGACCGTGGCCGTGGGGTTCACGCGCTTCGGCAGCTACGCCGCCGCGCGGGCTTGTGGTCGGGGGCGCGTGCGTGCCCGTGTCGCGGGAAAGAGAGGAGGTCGAGGCGGTGCGGGCGTCATCGTGTTCGATTCCCGTGTCGAGGAAGCGGCGCAAGTCAGCGCGGTGCCGATCGACCGTCTCGGCTTCCTGCCGAAGCTGCGCGACACGCTCCTTGAGCTGGGTGTCGAGCGGTTGGGGCAGTTCCTCGATTTGCCAGCGGTCGGCATCCGGCGGCGTTTCGGCAAGGACGCCCACGACTTGCACGCCCTCGCCCGCAGCGATGCCGTCGCGAACCTGATTCCGGTGCCGCTTTCCGAGCCCCTCGACCGGTCGCTGTTGTTCGATCGGCCCGAGGCGGATCTCGCCCGGTTGCTCGCCGGGATCGCGTCGTTGCTCGCGCCCCTGTTGCAGATCCTCGAACGGCGGCAGCACGCGGTGCGGCGGGTGCACATTCGCCTGGTCCTCGACGACAACAGTTCGGTCGACGAGGAACTCGATCCCGCCGAGGCGACCCTCGACGAGTCGCAGTTGCTCAACCTCATCGAACTCCGTCTGGCCGGGGTGGCGCTGTCGGCTGGCGTCAACGAGATTCACCTCGACGTGACCGGCGTGGCGAAGACCGTGCGTCAGCGCGACCTGTTCGCTGCTCCGCCCCGCGATCTCGCCGCGGCGCAGCGGGCCCTCGCGCGAATCCGCGCCGAGTTCGGCGAGGCGTCGGTGGTGCAGGCCTACTTGCAGGAGGGCCACCTACCGGAGGCGCGTTTCGGCTTCGCCACGTTCGGTCGTCTCGAAGTGCCGGATCCTACGAGTGTCGATGCGCGCACGATGATCCGCCGCTGCTTCTCGTCGCCGATCCCCTTGCCGATGCGTTCGAAGTACGAACCCGACGGCTGGATCCTCGACTTCGCCGACGGCCCGGTCGAAGAGGTCCTCGGCCCCTACGTCATCCACGGTGGTTGGTGGCTGCGCGAGGTCCGCCGCGACTACTACTACGCCCGCACCCGCAACGGTCGTTGGCTCTGGCTCTACCACGACCGCCGCCGCCGCCGCTGGTTCCTGCAGGGAGAGGTGGAATGACGGATGACCGGTAGCTACGTCCCGCTGTGGGTGAAGAGCAACTACTCGTTTCTCGAGGGGGCGAGCCATCCGGACGAGTTGGTCGAAGAGGTGCATCGCCTCGGGTTGCCGACCCTGGCGCTCACCGACCGCGACGGGGTCTACGGCATGGTGCGCGCTTACGTCGCGGCGCGCGAACAGGGCGTCAAGGTGATCGTCGGCTCGGAGGTCACGCTCGCCGATGACTCGACGATCTTGCTGCTCGCGCAGACCCGCCGCGGCTACGGCAACCTGTGCCGACTGCTGTCGGTCGGTCGCCTGCGTTCGCCGAAGGGCGAGAGCCGCGTCGAGTGGAGCGAGGTGTGCAGCCGCGCACAGGATCTCGTCGCCGTGTTGCCGTGCGGCAAGAGCGTGCTCGCTCGCGACGACCACGCGAGGATCATTCGCGACCTGCGCGACGCGTTCGGTTCTGACAGGCGTCTCTACCTGCTGGCCGCCCGACACAAGGAAGCGCACGAGCGCGCCCTCGAACGGGAACTCCGCAACCGTGCCACCACGTTCGATATCCCGGTCGTCGCCGGTTCCGAAGTCCTCTACCACACTCGTGAACGTCGTGACCTCCAGGATGTCATGACGTGCATCCGCCACGGCGTCATCCTCGCCACCGCCGGTCGCCGCATCTGCGCGAATGCCGAGCACGCCCTGCAGGCGCCCGAAGCGATCCGCCGCCTGTTCTCCGACGACCCCTACGCCGTGCACCGCACGATCGAAGTCGCCGAGCGCTGCACGTTCTCCCTCGACGAGATCTGTTACCGCTACCCGAGCGAGAAGCTCCCCGACGGCACCGACTCCGCCGGATGGCTGCGCGAGTTGACGTTTCACGGCGCCGCCGAGCGCTACCATCCCGAGCCCATCCCCGCCGACGTCACGAAGCAACTCGAACGCGAACTCGCGGTGGTCCACGACCTCGAGTACGACGGCTACTTCCTGACGATGTACGAGATCGTCCGCTTCTGTCGCGAACAGGAGATCCTCTGTCAAGGCCGCGGTTCCGCCGCCAACTCCGCCGTTTGTTATTGCCTGGGCATCACCGCGATCGATCCGGTGCGGATGGGTTTGCTCTTCGAGCGCTTCCTCTCCAAGGAGCGCGCCAACCCCCCCGACATCGACCTCGACATCGAACACGACCGCCGCGAGGAGGTGATCCAGCACGTCTACCAGAAGTACGGTCGCACCCACGCCGCGATGGTCTGCAACTTCATCCGATACAGGGCACGTTCCGCGGTGCGCGAGGTCGGCAAGGTCCTGGGCATGGCGGAGACCGACGTCGATCGCTTCGCGCGTTTCCTGTCGCACTACGGTTCCGTCGCCCCCGAGTCGTTCGAGGAAGCCGGACTCGATCCCGACAACCGGTTGCACCAGAACCTCCTCCGGTTGACGGTCGAGATCCACGACATGCCGCGGCACCTGTCGATCCATCCCGGTGGTTTCCTCCTCGGTCACGAACGCATCGACGAACTCGTGCCGGTCGAGAACGCGACGATGCCGGACCGCACCGTCATCCAGTGGGACAAGAACGACATCGAGGACCTCGGCCTGTTCAAGGTGGACCTGCTGGGTCTCGGCGCGCTCCACGCGGTGCATCGGTCGTTCGATCTCATCCGGGAGCACTGCGGCGAGTCGTGGTCGCTCGCGACGATTCCGCCGCAGGACGAGCCGACCTTCGACATGATCTGCGAAGGCGACACGGTGGGGGTGTTCCAGATCGAGAGCCGCGCACAGATGGCGATGCTGCCGCGGCTGCGTCCGCGCAACTACTACGACCTCGTGATCGAAGTGAGCATCGTGCGGCCCGGACCGATCCACGGCGGCATGGTGCACCCGTATCTCAAGCGCCGCAGCGGTCAGGAGCCGGTCACCTACCCGCACCCGTCCCTCGAACCGGTGCTGAAGAAGACCCTCGGCATCCCGCTCTTCCAGGAGCAGGTGATGCAGATCGCGATTGTCATCGCGGACTACACGCCGGGCGAAGCTGACCAACTCCGCCGCGACATGGCTGCGTGGCGCAAGTCCGGTCGTATGGAGCGGCACCGTGAGCGATTGATCTCGCGGATGATGGACAAGGGCATCGCCCGCGAGTTTGCCGAGCGCGTGTTCGAACAGATCTGCGGGTTTGGTGAGTACGGCTTCCCCGAGAGTCACGCGGCGAGCTTCTCGTTGATCGCGTACGCGACGGCGTGGCTGCGGCGCCACTACCCTGCGGCGTTCGTGTGCGCGCTACTCAACTCGCAGCCGATGGGGTTCTACAGCGTCGCGACGCTGGTCGAGGACGCGAAACGCCATGGCGTCGCGATCCGCCCGGTGGATGTGCGGCACAGCATCCGGGACTGCACGCTGGAGCCCGAAACCGGGAGTGGCGAGGGTTTTGCGGTGCGCATGGGGTTGCGATTCGTGAAGGGCGTGCACGACGCGGACATCGAACGCATCGTCGCGGCGCACCCGTTCGGGACACTGGTCGAGTTCGCCGAGCGGTGTGGCCTGGGCGATGGCACGATGGCGCGGTTGGCCGAGGCCGGCGCGCTCGAAGGTTTCGAAGGCGAGCGCCGCGACGCGCTGTGGAAGGTCCTCGGCTACGAACACAAGGACGCGAGCCGTTTGCAGCTGAAGGAGCACGACCCAGAGGCGTACTTTACGCCGCTCGACGCGATGGAGACCGTGCGCTGGGACTACACGTTCACGTCGCACAGCCCTCGCGGCCATCCGTTGGAGACGATGCGCGAGGAGTTGCAGAAGCAGCGCCTCCCCGACGCGGCGCAGGTCCGCGCGATGCCCGACGGCCGCCGCATTCGCTACGCGGGCCTGGTGATTTCACGGCAGCGCCCGGGCACGGCGAAGGGCGTGGTGTTCATGACGCTCGAGGACGAGACCGGCTTCGTGAACGTCGTGCTGTGGGAGAAGGTCTTCACGAAGTTCCGCGTGCTCGCGAAGACGGAGCCGTTCCTCGGCGTTACCGGCAAGCTGCAAGTCGAGTCCGGCGTCACGCACCTTGTCGCCCAGCAACTGTGGGCGCCGAAGGTGCACGTGCAACCGCACGAGACGAAGAGTCGGGACTTCCACTGACTCGCGGGAGACAGAGCTAGAACCGCATGAGCAACGCTTCCGCCAACGCAGTGCAGTCGCGTGCGCGACCCGACGGCCCGGATCCCGACGCTGCTCCACATCTTGGTCGGCCTTTCTAGCTTCTCGATGGCTCGCCGCCAGCAGATCGGTCGACAAAGGTCGGTGGCAACGCAAGCGCGTCAGTTCCCGATCGTCATCTTCAGCCCGTTCGTCAACATCAAAGGCATCGGGTCGTAGGCGGCCTGCATCGCCGTTTGCGACCCGATCAGGCTCGAGTTGTTGGGAAGGGGGAACGTGAGCTTCCAGCTCGATCCCGCGGGCAGCGGCAAGAGGATCGTCGGTAGTGTCAGATCTTCCCAGATCCAACAGCCAGGACCGACAAGGCTCTTGATGTAGGTTGGAGTCGCGAGCAGTCCGACTATCAGCACCCGAACACCGGTGCTCGGGGCGTTGTTGCCGCTGATCATCATGTTCGCGCCGATTGCGCCCGGCGTCGACCGCAGGATCGGGTAGTTCTGGGCGCAACCTTCGCCGAGCGTCTCGACTGTCGCTGGGGTTCCTCCGACAGAGTACAGTTCCTGTCCGTGCGTCAGCGTCGTGGCGCTCATGTAGAGCGTGCCATCACAGATGCGCAAGGAGGACGGCGAACTCGAATTGACCCCGGGGTAGATGTCGCAGATCAGGCTCGTTCCCGGGCTGCTCCCATCCGAGAAGTAGAGTTCGTTTCCCGTGTTGGCGACGGTCGCCGAGAAGTAGACGCCCTTGCCTGCGGCGATGAGGTTCGTCGGTGAAGAACTGGCTGTGCCGGGATTCAAGTTGGCGATGACATACGTGCCCGCGATCGTTCCGTCGGACCTGGCGAGTTCGCGACCGTCTGTCGCTGTGAGGGCGCTGAAGTAGACCAGGTCTCCGACGGCCACTAGATAGGTCGGTGAGCTGCTGCTACCGCCGTTGTAGAGATCCTTCACCATGCTCGTGCCGAACGTCGTGAGGTCAGACTGCCAGAGTTCGTAGCCATCGAGGTCCGCGTAGGCTTGGAAGAACAACTTGTCTCCGCACCTGGTCAGCCAACTCGGATAACTGCTGCTCGGTCCGCCGCGAATGTCGCTCAGCACGTGGGTCCCGGCTGGGGTTCCATCGGAGATCCAGAGTTCGATGCCGTACGACGGGTGATTCGCGCGGAACACGAATCGGTTGCCGAAACTCACGAGATGAGTCGGGCTACCGCTCGAAGAACCCGGGTAGCAGTCCTTGAGCAGCATCGTGCCGGCGGCGGTCCCGTCGGAGACGTAGAGTTCACGACCCAAGCTGCTGACCCAGGCGGTGAAGTAGACCTTGCCGCCGGAACACATCAGTTGAGTCGGGCTCGACGAACTACTGTTCGTCGCGATGTTTGCCACGAGGACCGTGCCAGCGGTCGTGCCGTCGGTCTTGAACAACTCGTATCCTGTCGCATTGGTGTACGCGGAGAAGAACGCCTCCGTGCCACACGTCACGAAGTTCTGGGGGTAGCTGCTGCTCCCTCCCGTTCGGATGTCCTTGATCAGGGTGGTGCCCGCCGTCGTCCCGTCGGTACTCCAGAGCTCGTAGCCACTCGTGGTGGTGTATGCGCGGAAGACCGTGATCATCTTCGTGCCATTCCAGAACGACACGAAGTACGCCGGATTGCTGTTGCCGGTGCCTGGGTTGATGTCCTTCAAGAGCGATGTGCCCGATGCGTCCGTCTTCCACACCTCGTTGCCGGCGACTCCGTTGTTGGCGGCGTAGACGAGAGTTTTTGTCCCGAGGGACGTTATGTAGTTCACCGAAGACGAGGCCGTTCCGGTCCCCGTGTGGATGTCCTTGACGGCTTTCGTGCCTGCGGCGGTGAAGTCCGTCTCGAAGACCTCCCGACCGGCACCCGCAGCGGAATCGTCCGTCGCTGCAAGGATCGCTTTCGTCGTCGACACGGGGGTGATCCAGGCCGGTGATCCGCTCGGCATGCCGGGGTTGATGTCGCGCACGAGCGTCGTGCCCGCGGTCGTCCCATCCGAGACGTACAACTCGTAGCCCGACAACGAGGAGCCGTTCGCCGTGAAGAGGATCTTGTTCCCGACCAACGTCAGGTTCGAGGGCGACGCGTGGGACCCCCCGGGGTAGATGTCTTTCACGAGGCTTACGGTTCCACTGGAGAGTTTGTAGACCTCACGGCCAGTCGCCGACAGGTGCGCAGAGAAGTAGAGGTCCGTGCCGTTCACGAGGAACTCAGTTGGGCTGCTGCTGCCGGTGCCTGGGGAGAGGTCCTTCACCAACACGGTTCCGGTCGTCGTTCCATCGGTCTTCCAGAGCTCCCACCCGTACGAGTTGTGGTAGGCCCTGAAGTAGAACTCGCCGCCGATGATCGCGGGGGACGTGATGTTCGGCGAGGAGCTCGACGTACCGGTTCGGATGTCCTTGAGGAGATAGGTCCCCGCCGCCGTCCCGTCGGTCCTGTAGAGCTCCGTTCCGATCGTGGCGGTGTAGGCGGTGAACAGCATCAGGGATCCGAAACTCGCGATGTAGCTCGGGGAGCTGCTCGACGAGCCGCTGCGGATGTCCTTCACGAGTGCTGTTCCCGTCGCCGTGCCATCGCTCTTCCACAGCTCGTAGCCGTAGTTGTTGTGGAAGCAGCGGAAGTAGATGTTCTTGCCCGCGGCATCCGAGATGATGAACGCCGGGTAGGAACTGGAGGAGCCCAAGCGAATGTCCTTCACGGGCACCGTGCCCGTCGCGGTTCCGTCGGATTCCCACAACTCGGTGCCCAACGAGCCATCGTTTGCTGCGAAGTAGACCTTTTTTCCCATGCAGACGACGTAGTTCGGGGCTGAGCCGAGGGCACCGGAGCGCAGGTCCTTCACCATCCCGGTCCCTGCAGTCGAACCGTCCGAAGTCCACAGCTCGTTGCCGTTCGAGCCGTCGTTCGCGGTGAAGAAGATCTTGCCATCGCAGCACACGAGGTTGGAGATCCCGGAGTGCGCCTTACCGAAGCGGATGTCCTTGACCATCGTGGTCCCGGCGGCTGTTCCGTCGGTCTTCCACAGTTCCCTTCCCGTGGCGAGCGTGTCCGCCGTGAAATAGTGGAAGGTACCGCACTTCACGAAACTCGACACAACAGTGTGTCCCGGTCCTACCCGAGCGCTCATGGGGGAACTGGAGTAGGGGGCTGTGGTCTTGTTGATATCTTCGACCCGCGGACAGCCTTGTCCAGAGAGCATCGAGCACAAGAGGATCGAGATGACGGGTGCGAGGAGGAGTTTCATGGATGCGCTTGGATGTTGATGACGGGGAGTCCGAGGGCGAGTTTGCGGACGTCGGCTAATGTGGCTGCTCGCGAGACGAGGGTGCAGATCTTAGCGGATATCCTGGTGTTCGCAGTCCCTGGGCGGTGTCGTGATCGCGAATCGTGGAGAATATTGGGATCGGGTCCTACGCGATGAAGCGGTGTCACCCGGTCGGCAGCAGGAGGAAGGCGCGGAGGCGCTATTCCTCACCTCGAGTTTGGGGGTCCCCGAGAACTCGCATGCTGAGATAGAACCTGTCTTCATGCGCGGATGCATCTGGGTCACGATTGCCTGGTTCGCCGGCGGGCTGGCCGCCCAGAAGACGCAACCGAAGACGCTGGGCAAGAAGAAGGAAGAAGTAGGTCAGCTACCGGTAGGTCGTGCTGAAAGAGTCGGATACCGGCAGGGGCCAGGTCGCACTCGGAGTCAGGTCGAGGAGACCGGCCTGCATGTAGATCGTCAGCCCCTTCATCGCGGCGACAGTGTTGAGCTTCTGCGCGGCGACGCCGTTTGCGTCGAAGCCGATCCGGGGGAAGAGCCACAGGTTCGTGAAGTTGTTGCCGATCGCGAGATTGTAGAACCCGGGGGCCACCGAAGGCTTGTTGCTCACGGTGATGGCGTAGGTCGCTGGTGTCAGCGCCTGTGGCGGGTAGATCAGGACTTCGGAGTTGCTGACGATGCGGAAGGAGCCGTTGGCCCAGTAGTTGTCGTGGACGTTCGTCCAGATCTGCGTGATGGTCTTCGTGCCGAACCGGAGCGGAGAGATCATACCTCTCTCCGGCGCGTCCGGGAGCGTTCGACGGCCTCGGTTGCCACGCCATCGTGTCCGGCGCACCATCCATGCGAGGGGGTTTCTTGACGCGAGATCAGGGACGGATCCGAAACACCTGGATCGATTCGCTCGAAACCTCGGGCACCAGCGTCGCGCGGCCCTCATCGAGCAATCTCCGGACGAGGCGGGCGAGGAGCACTTCGTAGAGTGGGTTGCCCTGATCCAGCAAGAGGACCGCGTGCGTCACGCCCAACCGGCGGTATTGGTCCCGGACCTTCGGCGTGTCACGTTCGAGGTCACGCAACAGATCTTCCCGGTCATCATTCCGACGGTGCGGATTGGGTACACCGTACATTTCTTGCATCATGGAATGTGCCATCGGGAGGTCTTTCGAGTTCGTCTGCTCCAGGTACAGAACGCGGGCAGCGAACAGTTCGCGTCGCACCCACTCCCACTTCGACAGACCGAGGTGGAACTCCAACGCGCTCTCGGGATTGCGGTAGATGTGTTCGTCTGCGGTGATCGTCCAGCCCCAGACACCGCGGATGCCGTCGTGGCTGGCCAAAAGTGATTCGGCGGTGCACGCGACGATCACGTCTTGTCCAGCTGTGTGTGAGCCAAGACGCTTGGAGAAGTCGAGCAGCCCTACGAGGTCGTAATCCCGTCCCGCGAAGGCCACCGCGTTCTCCTTGTGTACGACTCGTGTCCCGATCGAGTGCGAGATCGACGCGAGGCAGAGCACGATCGCGGTCATCGGTACGCTTCGAGCGCCGACGACCCGCTCGACACCGCGCACGATCATCAGCAGAAAGAACGGCACGAGTGGGATCAGGAAACGACCGACGCTGGCGGGCCACGGCAGCATCACGGCGATCGAACCGAGAATCAGGACGTGCCAGGGTCGGATGGACAGCGTGTCCGTCGCGAGGCGTGACTCGTGTCTCGCACCGAAGCACAGAAGGACGATCGTCAAAAGAACCAGAGCCCACAGGGCGATCAAGCCGATCGTCCCCGTCGGGGGTATCCAGGTCGCGGCCGGCCAGATCTGTTGCATCCCCGAAAGAGCGGCATGCAGGGTGTTCGTCCATGTCGTCGCGCCGATCCAATCCAAGCTGTTGAGGAAGATCCGCGAGTAGGGGAGCCCGTACACAGTCACGTCCTCGTAGCCCTTGGCAGGCGTCGCGACATGGGACATGAAGAGCTGCAGTGCGATGACCATCGGCAGGAGCACCGCGCCGAACCGGATGGCGGTTGGGATCCTCTTGGCGAGGACGAGGTGCAAGCCGACCGTGAGCAACAGCACGACGCCGAACGAGCGCGTCGCGAATGCCGCGAAGCAGAGCCCTGCGAGAATCGCCCCGTGTCGCCACGGCTTCTCGTCCGCGGCCTCGAAGCGCAGCAGCTGGTAGATCGTGAACAGCGACACTCCGAGGTACGGGACCTCGCTCATGCACACTCGCACGAAGTCTGCGGACGAAGTGCTCCAGCCGATCGCGAACACGAGAGCCGGCGCAGCGCGACCCAGGCCTTCTTGCGCGAGGATTCCCCAGAACGATGCGAGTGCGAGGGCGAGGAAGAGCGCGTTGACGATTCGCACGGCCGTGATCGCCGTGTCGAGATTTGGAGTGACCGTCAGGCACGCCGCCACGATGAGGGGGACGGCGGGCGGGTACTTCGCGGTTTCGATCGGTTCGGGGTGGTGGCCAGCGCGGTAGACCCCACGATCGACGATGCTCTGTGCGAGCACCGTGTAGATGCCGTCGTCGTGGCAGAGTCCCGCCACGCGTGGGTTCTCGGGCAGCAGGGTCCACACGAGCAACGGCAAGACACATGCGGTGATCCAGATCGCCGGCCCTCGCGACCGACGTCTATCCACCTGATCGCCGCACATCGTCATGTGGATAGCGTAGTAGCGCTCCGTCGACGGATGAACCGTCGATACTCCCGCGTTCCTGGTGTTTCTCGCTGACGGAGATCTCGACATGCTGCGCACATCGCCCCTGGTCGCCCTTCTCGGCCATCGGACTTGAACAACTCCTCGCCCACCGAGGTCCCTCGCGCTGCAGAATAGAGCGTGCCGTTGTACACCACGAAGTCGTGTGGGTTGCTGTTGGCGCTGCCGCTTCCAATGTCTTGGAAGAGCGTCGTTACGGTCATCGTACCGTCGCTCCGCCAGAGCTCGAAACCCGAAGAGCCGTCGTTGGCGGAGAAGTAGACGTAGCTACCGTACGCCGTCATTCCTGTGGGGGAGGAGTTACCGCTGCCCGCACGGATGTTCTTCACCGTCACGGTGCCGCTGCCGTCGCTTTTCCAGAGTTCGTGTCCCTCTGGACCATCGTTGGCGTGAAGGATGATCGTCGCTCCGAGGACTACCGCCTCGCTGAACGACGAGCTCGACGCGCCGGTGAAGGTGTCCTTGACCGGAACCGTCTCCGTGCTGGTGCCGTCACTTTTCCAAAGGTCTTCCCCCTTGCTGCCATCTGTCGCCGAGAAGTAGATCGTCGTTCCGATGTGGACGAAACCGAACGGGTAGCTGCTATCCGTCGGGTGGATGAGGGTGGCGAACGCCGCGGCGGTGAAGACAAGAACAGATCGATACATGCCGAGGATCCCACAGCGCTGGCGTCGCCACGACAGCCGTGGGCTCTTTCAGCCACTTTCGCGGATGGTACGAGTTCGCCACGAACCCCCCCGGTCCCGGGGACTACGATCCGCAATACACGTCAACCCGTAAATTGCCCGGCCTCCCCATGACTCACTCTTCCATCCCCAGCGTTATCGCAGCTTTGGTGTTTGCTGTCGCCGCCGCCGCCCAGCAGGACCAGAAGGAACTCTTTGGCCTGTCCAAGAGTTGGGTTGTCGAAATCACTGTCCCGTCCGAATCCCTCGCGAAGATGTACCCGGCTGGCAGGGCCACCATGGGGCTGTCCCAGCGCGGACGCTACAAGTACGTCAAGGCCGACGTGAAGATCGGGGAGCGCTCGGTGAAGGGCATCGGCCTGAGATTCAAGGGCAACTCGACGTTCTGGGGCACGAGTGGCACCCTCAAGAAATCGTACAAGCTCGACTTCGATCGGTTCGTGCAGGGTCAGCGCTTCCTCGGGCTCAAGAAGCTCAACCTCCAGAACAACGCGACCGACCCGTACCAGATTCGCGAGGCCGTGTCGTACCAGGTCTACCGCGACGCTGGCGTGCCTGCGTGTCGGGTGTGTTTCGCGCGGGTCTTCCTGACCGTCACCGGCGAGTTCGAGCGGGAATACCTCGGTAACTACACCATCGTCGAGCAGGTCGACCGCGCTTTCCTCTCGAGAAACTACGAGGGCGACAAGAAGGGCGCCATCTTCAAGCCAGAGGGCAAGACGAACGCGTATCTCGGCGACAAGTGGAACGACGACTACGCGAAGATCTACATCCCGAAAACCAAGGTGAGGAAGAAGCTCGCGAAGCCGCTGATCGGTGTCGTGAAGCTCCTGTCCCAGAGCGACGATGATGTCCTGGTCGCGGGGATCGAGAAGGTACTCGATGTCGACGAGTTCCTGAACTACTGCGCGGTGACGGCGTTCCTCGCGAACCTCGACAGTCCGTTCATGCTCGCGCACAACTACTACATCGCGGTTCCTGAAGAGAACAAGCGCGTGGTCTGGATTCCGTGGGACCTGAACTTGTCGATGGGCGGGTTCTCGATGGGCGGTCGGAACCAGCAGAACCTAAGCGTCTTCGAAGCGACGGGCATGGCTCTGTTCAAACGAGTCATCGCGGAGCCTCGGTTCCGCAAGATCTACGAGAAGCACCTGTGGGCTCTGGTGAAGGGACCAGGGTCGCCGAAGACCATGATGAGTTTCGTGGAGTTGGCGCGCAAGACGACCGCGAAGGCGATCGAGGAAGAGGCAAATCGCAGCGACGTGATCACGAAGGTCCAGGGCGGTCGAGCCTCCCTGTTTGGTTCGTTTGGTCGACGGGGAGGGAGCGGTCGCGCACCGCAATGGCAGGCTCTCGAGAGGTTTGTGAACTCACGGGCGGGCCAGGTCCGCGACCAACTCGAAGGCAAGTCGAAGGGCCAGGCCGCCGGTGGTTCGATGTTCGGTGGCTTGTTCGGTCGCGGCGGCGCGCCGCGTCCGAGGTCGGCCCAGGACTCGCTGCGCGACATGATCGCTCGAAGCGGCGTCCTCAAGCTCAAGAAGGACACTCAGATTGATCGAGCCGCGTTCGTCTCGGTCGCCCGCAAGTTGTTCGCGAAGATCGACAAGGACCAGTCCGGTTCGCTGAGCCGCCGGGAAGTCGCCGCGATGCTGGTCTCCCAGCGGGGGCAGAACGCTTCCCCATCCGAGGCCCGCCGCATCCAGCGCGAGTACGACAAGGACAAGAACCGCAAGTTGTCCGCGCCCGAATGGGACGGCGCGTACGGGGCGGCCTTCGCGACATGGGATGCTGACGACGACGGCAAGCTGACCCGAGAAGAGCTGAACGGACGATAGCGCCAGCGACCGTAGCTCGGCTAGAACTCGACCGTCTGCAGGAGCGGAGGCGGCGCCGGTTCCCGCTGTGCGCGTTGTCGACGCCAGCGTCCCCGCGAGTCGAAGATCAATCGAGCGATCGCGGCGGACAGGCCGAAGACGAGGATGGCCGGTACCCACATCTTGATGCCGAATCCGCCGAGGATCACCGAACAGATCATGATCGAGTCGAGCATCGGCTCTTGCACCGCGTGGGTGTCGGGTACGAACTCCCAGATCAGCGGCGGCCAGAGGAACCAGCAGGTGGATGCGACGAGAATCACCAGGGACGCCACCACGTTCTGGCGGGCGAATGAGATGCCGCGGTGCGCGGTGTAATCGCTCGTGCCCTGGCCGCGTTCGAACGTGCCGTGCACCGCACCGATGACCAGACCGACGATCAGACTGGACATCATCATGCCGTCCCCGTCACTGTGAAGCGGTGAATGATAGCCCTCGCAGGACTGGCCGCCCGCCGAAGGACCGATGGGCATCGTGGAATTCGATCAGGGGATTCATGACTCACCTCTCTCCGTGTCTTTGGTTGCGCGGATCGCTCCGAGCTCCTCGTCCATGATCTCGCGCAATTCGTCGACGCTGCTGTCGAGGTGGTAGGCCTCGGTGAGCACCTTGCGAACCAACGTGCGCACCTGTCGGCGTCGCTCGTCGTCGCGAAGCGCTTTCCTCGCGTCGGTGACGAAGCAGCCGGCACCGTGCCGGCGGACGATGGAGCCCTCCTGTTGCAGGATCTCGTATGCCTTGACGATGGTCTTGGGATTGACGGTCACCGTCGCGGCGAGTCCGCGAACGGAGGGCAACTTGTCCCCACGTCGGAGTTCGCCCCGCGCGATGGCGTGCTTCACCTGATCGACGAGCTGGTCGACGATCGTGGTCGCGGCAAGTGAATCGATGCGGAAGAGCATGGGGGGCGATCTAACTGTACCCCTATAACTACTACAGTGGGGCGGGCTATCCCGAACGCGGCGTAGAAAATCGTCTCGACCTGTTCAGAGACGAGCGATTTGTGATTCGAATACCCTCCGCGCGAGAGCTCGGTGTCGGGGGCAGATGCGCCGATCAAGCCGACCGCATCCGATGCGGACGCAGCCGGCCTCCGACGACTGGGTGGTGGCGATCGGGTATCCTGCTGAGTTCGTCATACCCTGCCCTACCGACACGAACCCACGCGAACCATGCAGAAGCTTCTCACCCTTCCGATGGTGTTGACCCTCGCTGCCGCTGCCGTGGCGCAGTCGCCCTGGATCCCGACGCCGAAATCGAACGAACACAAGCTGAACATCGACTCCAAGTACGTCGACAACACCGGCTCCACCGCCAAGGTGGTGTTCTCCCATACTGTCCGCATTCCGGGTGCCGTCTGGTTGCGCATCCATTTCGACAAGGCGAACCTGCCCAAGGGCACCAAGCTCCAGATCACCGGTCTGCAGAAGAACTGGGTGCAGTACCTCGATGGCGTCAGCCTCGTCGATTACTTCCACAAGTCGTGCTTCTTCGACGGTGAGGCGATCAAGGTCGAGCTCGTCGCCGGACCAAACACCAAGGGCAACCGCGTGCTGATCGTCGGTGCGACGGCGGGCACGGGCGAGGTAGCCGCCAAGCCCGAGTCGATCTGTGGCACCGCGGACAATCGGGTCCTGAGCACGGATAAGCGCCAGGGGCGTTTGTCCGTCGGCTGCACCGGGTGGTTGTGCGACAAGGACATCATGCTGACGGCGGGGCACTGCGTTGCCTCCACGCGTGCGCAGATCCTGTCGTTCAACGTCCCGCTCTCGACGAGTGCGGGTGGTCTCGTCGCCTCCCATCCGAACGACCAGTACCCGACGGTCGCGTCCACGTTCAAGTGGCTCAACTCAGGTATTGGCGCTGACTGGGCCGTCGGCAAGGTCGGCAAGAACAGCAACACCGGCAAGCTGCCGGGCGACGCACAGGGCGACTGGTACTCGTTGGGCACGGTCCCGTCGTCGTCGACAGGGAACACGATCCGCATCACCGGCTACGGCACGGTGAGTTCGCCGGTCTCCCGGACCTGGAACCAGGTGCAGAAGACCCACGTTGGCCCGATGTACTCGGTCAACTCGACAACGATCCGCTATCGCACGGACACGACCGGCGGCAACTCCGGCTCTCCAGTGATCCACAACAACACCGGCAAGGTCGTCGGCATTCACACCCACGCCGGTTGCAACACGTCATCGACGAGCTCCAACCCCGGCACGCGCATCGACCGCTCAGACCTCGTAGCCGCCATCAAGTCGGTCAAGGGCGGCGGAGGCGGTGGCGGCACGAGCATCTTCATCCCGGACAACAGCTCGACAGTCGGCTCGTGCAACGTCATTCCCTTCGGTCACAACACCGCCGGTAATTGGAGCAACCAGAAGTACCAGGCATTGATCGCGGCGAACGACCTCGGTGACCCGAAGAGCAAGACGATCTGTGATCTGGCATTCGTCAGCTGCGTCGCTGGCATCCGCCACTTCGATCGCATCGAGATCCGCATGTCGCAGACGAACCTGACGACGCTCGGCACCAACTTCGCCACGAACCTCGGGAGTAGCAATGTCGTCACGGTGTTGGCGCAGAGGAACTACGACTGGCATCAGAGCTCCAATCAGTGGGAGCGGATCGGGCTCGAGCGTGACTACAACTACGTCTCGTCTCGTGGTCGTGCCATCGTCGTTCAGATCACGGTTTGGGGTGCGATCCTCAAAACGACCTCGACCGTGTTCCCCGGTCACCGCCGCGGGACACGGCAGCGTGTCTTCGCGTACAACTGGACGACCAGTCCGCCGGCAACCGGCTCGTCCGGTTTCGCGGCGACGAAGATGGAAGTGTTGTTCTCCGCCGCCGACTTGCACAAGTTCGGCCTCAGCTGCAAGGGCAGCAACGGCAAGGAGCCGGCCCTGAACTTCAGCGGCACGGGCAAGATCGGCTCGAACTACTCCATGATCGTCACCAACGCCCTACCCAACGCCAATGTCTACTACAGCATCGGATTCTCCCTGTGGGATCCGCCGTTGGACCTGGGCGTCGTCGGCGCTGCGGGCTGCATGATGTACTTCAACAATAGATTCACGCTGCTCTACACCTGCAACTCGCTCGGATCGCACACGCTCCAACTGCCGGTTCCGACGGGTACGCAGGCTTGTCTGAGGGCGTCCTTCCAGGCGTTCCCATTCGACAGGGCTGCCAACAACCTCGGCCTGGTCTCCACGAACTACGTGCGGTTGCTGACCGGCAACTAGGGCTCGTAGCGCGTCGACCGCGCACGCGGTCACGAACATCGGCGTGTGTCCTCGGACGCACGCCGGTGCTTTTCCATGCGCCCACGCCGCGAAAGTCGTGCACGAGGCCGCCCGCGATTGCGCCCTTCGCCGAATCCTCCTAGACTGGCGTGGTGGTGTACGCCACGCCTCGTCACCCCCGGAGGACACCCATGCGCCCACCCCTTTCTGTTGCATTCGCCTTCGCTATCGTGGTGATCTCCTCACCTGTCGCCGTCGCGCAGTGGGGCGGTGAGTGGAAGCTCGATGAGAAGTCCGGCACGGCTGCGAGTGATTCTTCGGGCAGCGCCAACCACGGCACTCTCAAGAACTTCGTGACGACGCCCTCGCCCTGGGTCGCGGGGAAGTTCGGCAATGCCCTCCTGTTCGATGGTGTCGACGACTATGTCGACATCGGCATCAAGAAGGGGTTGCTGGCCTACGATGGCAAGGGATCACCGTACTCCATCGTGTTTTGGGTGAAGGCGCCGGCGCAGCACGACAAGCGGTGCTACGCCGAGGGCTACAGCAAGGCGGCGACGGGATACGGTGCGATCAACTACGGAAAGTACACGTTGGATCGCGCCGCGATCGGCGTGGTTCAGGGCGTCGCGATCTCGGGCACCAAACTCGAACTCAGCAACGCCGTTCTCGCCCAACTCGGTAAGTGATATGCGTGACCTGGTTTGCCACGTCGTGATCGCGGCTTTCCTGCTTGTGTCTGTTGGCGCGCAGGGTCCGGTCCTCTCCGAGTTGATGGCCCGGAACGCGAACACCTTCGCGGACACGGATGGTGAGTACAAGGACTGGTTCGAGGTGTGGAACAAGTCGTCGAGTTTGATCAATCTCGGCGGCTACTACGTCACCGACGATCCGGCTGACTTGACGAAGTGGCGGATTCCCTCGACGACGATCGCCGCGGGAGCGTATCTCGTGATCTTCGCGTCGGGGAAGAACCGCGCCGTGTCCGGTCGCGAGTTGCACACGAACTTCACGTGCGATGGGGACGGTGAATACCTCGCGTTGGTTCGGTCGGATGGCCGGACGATCGCGAGTTCGTTCTTTTTCCCCGCACAGCGCACGGGTTACTCGTACGGCCTGAGCGGTAGTTCGATGTTGTTCTTCCCGAGCCCCACGCCGCGCGCCGCGAACAACTCCGGGCTCCCGTCATTCGTGGGTGCGACGACGATCCTCGGCAAGCGCGGGTTCCATACCGCATCTGTCAACGTCTCGATCACGTGTGCGACCGCGGGTGCGAACATCCGGTACACGCTGAACGGCAGCAAGCCGACCTCGACGACGGGTTTCGCCTACACCGGTCCGATCAAGGTTTCGACGACGACGATACTCCGCGCCGCTGGTTTCAAGTCAGGCCTGGGGCCGTCGCCGACCGACTCCCGGACGTTCCTCTTCGTCGACGACGTAATTCGGCAACCGGACGGACCGTCCGGGTATCCCCGATACTGGGGTAGCCGCACGGGCGACTACGGCATGGACCCAGAGATCGTGCTCGCGAGTGCGTACAAGCAGACCGTGAAACAAGGACTGCAATCGGTGCCGATGATCTCCGTCACCATTCCGATAGCGGACTTGTTCGGAACCCGAGGGCTCTACCTCAACACGAGGAGCACGGGGCCGAAGTGGGAACGCGAAGTGTCGGCCGAGTTTTATGACCCGGTGACCGGCGCAGAATTCCAGCTAAACGCTGGCCTCCGTGTGCAGGGAGGGGCCAGCCGAAACCCGAATAGTTCGCCGAAGCACTCGTTGAGTCTGCGCTTCCGCGACTCCTACAACGGCGACCTGAAGTTCGAGCTGTTTCCCGGCTCGCGGGTCGCGCGCTTCGACAGTGTTCATCTGCGTGCGATGTACAACAACTCCTGGATTCACTGGAGTAGTTCGCAGCGCCGGCGCGGGACGATGATTCGGGATCAGTGGATGCGGGACTCACTGATCGACATGGGGCAGCATGACGCAGGCGGGGGTCGCTTCGTCTGCCTCTTCCTCAACGGGATGTTCTGGGGGGTCTACAACCTCCAGGAACGAGCGGAGGCTGCGCACTACGCCGCGTGGCATGGCGGCGATTCGATCGACTACGACGCGCGCAACGGTTCGGAGTTCGTCGATGGGACGACGACGGCATGGAACGCCATGCGCAACGCGGTGATAGCGGGCAACTGGCCGACGATTCGGAAGACCCTGGCGCTCGACAACTACATCGATTTCCTGATCATCAACCGCTTCGGCGGCAACTCTGATCTCAAGACGTCTGGCAACTGGCGAGCTGCCGGTGGCGGTCCGGGCGCGGCGCCGTGGCGCTTCTACTCCTGGGATGCGGAGCGTGTGCTGGAGAGTGAGAATCGCAATGGGGTCAGTCCCACCCCGGATCCGCCGGGGCTCGTGAACTACCTGGCGCGCAATGCTGATTTCGTCGTGCGCTTCGGGGATCGGATCCACCGTCACTTCTTCAATTCCGGTGCGCTGACTTCAAAGCAGGCCGCTGCCAGATCCTCGCGGCGAATAGTGGAACTCGACACCGCCATCGTCGCCGAGTCGGCGAGGTGGGGGGACTATCGCCGCGACGTGCACTCCTACAGCAACGGCCCGTACGAACTGTACACGCGAAACAGCCACTGGCTGTCCGAGACGAACAGACTGACCACGACCTACTTTCCGAAGCGGACCGCGATCGTCCTAGGTCAGTATCGAAGTCTCGGCCTCTATCCCCCGACGTCGGCGCCGACGTTTAGCCAGCACGGTGGCATGGTGAAATCCGGGTTCCTGCTGACGATCTCGGGGACCGGGGGGCAGATCTACTACACGAGCAACGGAGTGGATCCCCGGGTATCCGGTGGTGGCATCTCCACGTCGGCCGTCAAGTACGCAGCAGCGGTGAAGCTCCTGGTGAGCACGACCGTGAAGGCTCGCATCCTCAACGGAACGAAGTGGAGCGCGCTCACCGATGCGCGGTTCCTCATCGAGTCGATTTCGATCAACGAGCTGCTCGCCAAGAACACGACGGGCATCGTCGACAACTTCGGCGAGCGCGAAGACTGGATCGAGCTCTACAACGACAACACGCAACCGGTCGTGATCGGTGGGATGTATCTCACGGATTCGATCCGCGATCCGAAGCGGTGGCGGATTCCGAGCGGCTACGTGTTGCAGCCGGGCAAGACATTCCTCATCTGGGCCGATGACCAACCGTCGCAGGGCCAACTGCACGCGACGTTCAAGCTCTCGGTAGCTGGCGAGGAGGTCCTGTTGTTCGACGTCGACGGAAAGACACTGCTCGATCGCGTGGCCTTCGGACAGCAGCAGGCGGACATCTCCACCGGACGACTGCATGACGGGCGGCCGCGTCTCGTCACGTTCCCCAGTCCGTCGCCCAACAAGGCGAATTCGATCGGCGTATGCGGCGTGCGTCGTTACTCGACGCTCGACCCGACGACTCAGCCGCTCGACCTGCAGATGTCAGGGACGCCGGCGATTGGAAAGCAGGTCACGATGCAGGTCCGCGGCGGACCGGCCATCGGAGTTCGTGCGCTGATCGCTGGAGTCCTTCCCGGTGAGATCCCATTCCCGATCAGCAGCTCGCGCATCCTCATCGGTTTTCAGTTGTGGTTGATGGGTGCTGCCAATGCCGGCACCGGCGGCGCGGCCGACATCGCGTTGCCGATTCCGAATGCGCCCGTCCTGGTGGGGGAGAGCGCGTATTTCCAGGCGTGGGCCCTCAACGCCGGGCCGTGGTTGGGCAGCGTCGGCCTCGAGATCAAGTTCTGCCGCTGATCCGCGCATCGTTGCCGCGAACAGCGCCGTCCTGCTGCGCTCAGCAATACTCGTACTACGGAGCGGACGGCTTCCTCGCCGCGACGCCGTACTCGATTTCGACCCACGTGCAGGCGCTGTTCTCGTCGAACAATCCGGGCTACAGCCCTGGCTCGTTCAGCAACGCAATCAAGTTCTAGATCGCTCGAGGTTGGCGAGAAGAGCAGACTAGCCTGATGGAGTGTCGGCGTCGTATCATCACGATGTCCGCCGCTTCTGATATCACGGCATACGAATGCACATGCGCTTCCTCTCGCTGCTGTTGTTCGCGACGACAGCGACCGTCGTTCCGGCTCAGAACTTGCCGGCCTGGTCGAAGTGGATCCAGATCAATCCGGGGTACCAGCGGATCTACAGCGCGACCCCGTCGCGGATCACCTTCAATCCGTACTGTTCTCTCACCAAGTGCGGGAATCCTGTCAGGACGGGAATCACCCAGACGTCGGACTTCAAGGTCGATGGGTGGAACTGCGTGCCGCCTCTCAGCGCGACGAGCTTCGGATCACGGAGTTGGTTCTGACCGGGACGCCCAATCGATCCGCGGACGGAAGGGCCATGACCCTCTGGGTCTTGTGGGCCACCTACGGATCGTTCTACCTGTGTCGCACCAACCTGTCCGCGGCCCTCCCGGGGATCGAGAGCGAGTTCGGATACTCCAAGACCGACATGGCCTCGGTCTTGATCTCACTCAAGATCGCCTACGGGATCGGGCAACTCGTGAACGGCCAACTCGCCGAGCGCGTCTCGCCACGGCTCATGCTCTCCATCGGCATGTTCGCGTCGATCGCCCTCAATCTCATCTTTGGCGCGGGCGCCTCGATCTGGTTCTTCGCGTTCGTCTGGGCGATGAACGGCTATTCGCAGTCGATGGGCTGGACGCCGACCATGAAGGTGGCCGCCAATTGGTTGCCGGCGGCGATCCGTGGCCGGTCCATAGGTCTCATCGGCACGGGATACATGGTCGGCGCATCCATGTCCTATCTCCTCTCGGGATGGGCAGTCGACAGGTGGGGCTGGCAAGGTGCCCTGTACGCGCCGTCGATCGTGTTGTTCGTGTCTTGTGTGCACATGCTTGTCTTGCTTCGGGTGGCTCCGGCGACCGGCGCCGAGACGATGGTCACACAAATCGAGCGCACTCGATTGCCGTTTCGTGAGACCCTGCGACTCACGCTCACCAACCGTGACTTGTGGCTTCTCGCGGTGGCCTTGGGCCTGCTCAACGCCTGTCGCTACGGATACCTCGATTGGGGGATCTCGCTGATCAATGAAGTGCAAGGCGGGTCGGTCGGCAAGTCGGCGATCAAGTTCGCCATCCTGCCCGCTGGCGGCATCCTCGGTTCTCTCGGAGCGGGCTGGCTCACGGATCGTTGGTTCGGCGGGCGGCGCGCCCCCGTGATCTGTGGAATGCTGGTCGCACTCGCTCTCTTGACTCTTCTTTTCAAGACGGTTGTCACGTCCGGTACTACGGCGACAGTTGTCGTGTTGTTCTTTATCGGCGTGACCATCTACGGACCACAGGTGCTGCTGGTAGGGACGGCGCCAACCGATCTCGCGAAGTCCGGCGCGGTCGCGTCAGCCGTCGGATTCGTGAACTTCATGGGCTACATGGGTGCCTCGGCTGGAGACTGGTTTACGGCAAACGTCGCCGACAGCGAGCGCGGTTGGGATGGCGTGTACTGGCTCTGGGCCTCCTGGGCGCTCGTCGCGGCGGGGTGTGTCGCGATGTTGTGGAACCGCAGGGCTCCGGAGGAAGAGAGCACATGATGTCGCCGAACTGCGGAGTTTGAGATACTCGAGCACGTTCATGTTGTCGATGAGGCCGCTCCGATACTTCACGCTCTGCGCTGTCTGGTTGCTGACCGGTCTTCCGGTAGTCGCCCAGAAGAAGGCGCCACCCCGGGAGGTCAGCCCGATATGCTCCGTGTTCGCCACCGTGGAGGATCAGCAGTTGGCTGACGATCATGTAGGGCACGATCGCGAACCACAGCCACGCCGCAGCCCGCCGCGTCGCTGGCAGGAACAGAGCGATCAAGGACGTGAGTACGAGAGGCGCGTAGGGGATGAAGAGCTCGCCGCAGGAGTTTTCGGTCCACAGTTGCGGGTCGGTGGCGATCCCGGGCGTGGCAAACAACGTTCGGAGCGGGAATGACGGTGCGACTCCACGGTCGAGTGCCTCGAGAAAGAACGGCGCGGTGCTCACCACCAACCCGCTGCCGAGATCGACGAGCGCGCCGTGCCGCAACAAGCGAACGCGTGGCGCGTCAGCTTCGGACTCGGAACCGCGTCGCACGAGCATGGCGACCAGCGGGAGTTGTGCGATCAACAATACGCCGGTGGGATGTGCCAGGTAGGCGACTCCGATCGCGAGTCCGGCGATGACGGCGAGTCCGTCACCGGGCCGCTGCACCAACCGAACCAGCGCGTAGACTCTGAGGGCAGCGAACGGCACGAAGGAGCCGTGCACCTCCACGATCGTCGCGAAGAACATCCACGCAGGGCATGATTCGTTGAGTTCGCTGAATCTCAACGAACTCACGCGCGGGCTAGAGCAAGATCAGGCGACCGGCTTTCGAGAACGCCAGACCCTTCGGCGCGAAGCTGTCTGCGACAGCCCACTGCAGGTAGAAGACGCGGCCCTTCCACGCCGCACCCGAGGGCAGGTTGACCTTGAGGTTGACGCTGCCGTTGCCCGCACCGGAACCACTGGTGGGCAAGGGCTGGATGATGTGACCCGCGACGAGCAGGCGACAGCTTCCACCGAAGCTGATCGGCAGCGGGACACCGTTCCAGCTCGTCTTCGACTCGCCGAGAACCAAGAACGCCGTGCTGCCGCCCAAGGCCTTGCGCAGCGTCAACACGAAGTCGGTCGAGCCCATGGCCGCGCTCCCGGTCGATCCTATCTTTGGCGTCAGTGATCCCGTCCCCGGGCAAGCGGTCCCGAGAGTCTCGAAAGCCGGGACTTCGTAGCAGCCCATGTCGGGCTTCGCGTCTCGCTTGTTGTCGTCGAGGTCGTCGGTCACGAACGAAGGTGTTCCGAAGGCCTTGTCGATGGCGGGACTCGTGAGCAGGTCCAATCGGAAGTCCGAAGCGGCGTTCTTGAACCTTGGATCCACGGAAATGCTGTTGCGGTCCTGACCGGATCCCTGCTGCCATGCGAACAGGTGGGTGTAGTTCTTTGTCGTCAACTGCACGAGGATGCCGAGGCTGGAGCGCGCCAACAGGTTGCCATCCGAGATGATCGCGTTGTCGAGGTCTTCTACAACCGCCGTCGGTTACACTCTCGACTCGGGTACACGAGCCC
>CAYYAQ010000062.1:0-6749 GCA_964469555.1 uncultured candidatus Brocadiaceae bacterium
GCGCTCCAATCGACCTGCCAATCCTGCCCGTTGGCGGCGGTGAACTGCCCCCAGGTGCCGGAAGGTTCGACTTCCTGGGCCAGACTGACGGATGGAAGGAGAACAGCTAACACGAGGCTATGAACAGCTTTCATGGTGTCTTTCTTCTAGTGGTAGACGGACGAGGCACCTGGAGATCCTACAGCATAATTCGTACGGGCCCTCCTCCCTACGGTCGAGTTTCGGGGGTCCGGTACGGCCTGATCCTCCGATCCAGGGCGGTTTTCGCGTTTTAGAACACGATGTCGGGGACTTCACCGGACCGAGAAAACGCCGAGATGATCCACGTGGCGTCCCGGCGCGCCGCCGAGTTGCGCAGTCAGTTCCTCGCATACTCCGGCAAGGGGCGGTTCACCGTGCACGCGCACCACGCCCGTCGGGTGAATTGGATACCCTTGGCAAGTTCTACATGGCGAGCAATGCCGTGCCGCTGCGGTTGAAGTAGCACCACCACCCGTTCTCGGCAGGAATGGAATCCAGCCGGATCGACCCACGCCCCGCGTCACTATTTGACGATGCTCGACAGCAGTCTGCCGGACTGGTCTTTGGCTTTGGGGTAGTCAGCCTTCAGGCGAGCGATCGCGTCGTGAGACTTGTTCCGGAACTTGCCGATGAGATTGGCCCGCGGATAGGTCATTCTTTGCTTCTCGTAGCTGGCTTTCACTTCGGTGTGATGCTTCGCGATCTTCTGGGACAACACCGCGATCCGGTGCAGCGCCCACGCCCTCGCTGAGATCCCGGTGCTGTAGACGGCATCGCCCCCCATCTTGAGCGTCTTCTCGTAGGCCAACACCGCGACTCCCTGGGTTCGCGCGCGGATCTTCATGACGTCCTGCTTTCGTCGATGTCGGGCGAGCTCCGCGAGAACCTCCTGGCACGCGCCCCGGCTGTTGTGGATGAAGATCCTCAACCCTGCCTGGTGGCCGCGATCGCTTCCCTTCAGCCGGCTTGTCAGCCCCCACGCCTTCTCCAGGGTCTTGTTCAGAGCCGCGCTCACGCGAGATCTCGACTTGGTGGAACGCGAGGCATCCTGCGCCTTGGCTGCATCGCTGAGGAGATCGTGGATCACCTGCACCGCTGGCGGAGGCATGGCCGCCTTGCGCTCGGCTTCCTCTCGTGCCGCAGCCTTCGCTGCTTCGGCGACCTTGCGCGCGGCTTCGCGCTGGCGGCGTTCTACGTCGTCAAGGTATCTCTCGTGTTCGTCCGAGTTGGCGTTCTTCTCACGAGTGTATCGCAGGACAGCAACCCAACGCTTCCCGTCGTTCGCCGTTTTCCAGCTGGCGCGGATGGTGCGACCGCGCTGTGCGATCCTGAGAACGTTCTCGAAGTCTTCGTCGGCGAGCGCGCCGCTCTCGACCATCTTCTCGGAACGGGCGGCAACCGCGCGCGACCGATCGAGCATCTCCTGTTGTTCCTTCAAGGAGCCGCCCGCCTCCTCGAGGGTCGCGGGCTCGGAGATCTTGGGCTTGGGTTCGAGCTTCGGCTTGGTCTCGGGCTTCGGCTTTGGTTTGAGCTTCCGCTTGGACCTTGGTTTTGATTCGAGCTTCGGCTTGGGTTCGAGCTTCGGCCCGGGCTTGTTCTCGGACTTCGGCAAGGGGTCGACCCGCGGCTTCTCGGCGACCACCTCTGGAGCGTCAGAATCGTCCTGTCTCGTCTCGCGCACATACGCCAGGCCCACCAGAACTCCGAGGACGATCAACCCGCCGCCGAGCACAACCCACATGGAGTAGGCCAGCAGGAGCTGGTTCCTGCCGGCGCGCGCGGCGGGTGCGGGCGTTGGTGGGTTCCCTCATTTCCACCAAGGCTAAGCGGAAATGAGGTCGATCGCCAACGGCATGGACTTCCAAGTCGCCTGGGCTGCGGTAAGCGGGAGTAGAGCCAAGACCGCGATGCAAGATCTGTGCATCTGATCTCGTTCCTAGTTCGTGATCGTCGTGATGAGCACGTTGGTCAGGAGTGGGCGCTTCGACACGGTAATCGTGTTGAGCGCCTGCCAGTGAACCATGACGCCGAGCAGTTGCGTGTTGTTCGGGATCGGCACGTCGAACGTCGCGATGCCGTCAAGCCCGCTCGTCGCCTTCTTGATCCCGAAGATGAGCATTGTGCCGGGGTCTAGCTTGAGCTTGCCGAACGGCGGAAAGTTGATGTCAGCACCCTTGGCGGCGAGGGCAAGCATGATCGTGTCGTCGGGGAGGGCGATGACGCGCAGTTTCATCGTGGTGCCAATCTTGGACTCAGTGACCTTGTCGAGATCCGGTAGACGTAGGGTCATTGAGGTCTGGCTGTTCTTGATCGCATAGGCTGGCGGCGTTGCATAGCTGTCAACTCGAAGATAGCCAGTTCCGCCATGGCCGCCCCCGCCTGACGCTGAGCCTGCAGACACCGTGATTGACCCAGTCACCGAGACTGAAACAAGCGACCGTATCCAAGCTTTGCCACCTGAACCTGTTCCACCGGTGACTTGGCCGAGATCGCTGCTGGTTGCTTTGATGATCCCTGAGATCGAAATCGGGCCATCTGCCACCATGCCAAGGAATCCTCCGCCGCCGCCTCCGAACCTATTGGACCCCCCACCACCACCGCTCCCCGCCTCTATGCTAATCGGCACGAGAGAGCCGTAGGCTTTGCCGCCCGCCATGCCGCAAACGTTGAGCGAGCCGGGAATCCTCCTCTCGCGTCGCGAGAGGGGAGATGGTCGGGGCGAGAGGATTTGAACCTCCGACCTTTGCGTCCCGAACGCAACGCGCTACCAGGCTGCGCCACGCCCCGACAGCGGGTGCCTGGGCACCCGCGGGGGCGAGACGCTACGCACCGCGAGGCGTGCCGTCAAGAATCCTCTTCGCCCCCTTCCGGGCATCCCTTTAGATGGCGTTCCCATGCGCTACCCCCCTCTAGGACCGGAACTTCGCGAACTCCTCGCCGGAGGCGATGAGGAGCACGCAAGGCTGCGCGAGCTGCTGGAGAACAACCACCCCAGACGCGCGGCGGAGATCCTGACCTGCCTGCGGCCGGACGAGATCACGACCGCCATGAGCCTGCTCGAAATCGGCGTCGAGCAGGAGATGTTCGAGTACTTCGAACCCGACCTGCAGGAGAAGATCGTCCTCGGATCGAGCCGGGCGCGCATCCAGGAGCTCCTGGCCGGGTTGCCGTCCGACGAGCGCGCCGACTTCCTCGACAGCCTCGATGAGGTAGTACGCCAGCAACTCATGCCGCTGCTCGCCCGCGAGGCGCGCCTCGATCTTCTGCGCCGCGACAGCTTCGAAGACGACAAGGTCGGCGCGATCATGAGCACGGAGTTCTGCCTTCTCGGCCAGGAGCTGACGATGCCCCGGGCCCTCGAAGAGGTTCGCCAGCAAGCCCCTTCGAAGGAGACGATCTACTACTGCTACGTTCTGGACCGGGACGGGAAGCTCCGCGGCTTCATCTCGCTGCGCGACCTCATCGTCGCGGAACAGAGCCTGACCGTCGGCGAGGTGATGAAGACCGAACTCGTGTGGGTCACGGTCAACGACGATCAGGAACACGCGGCGCGGATGATCCGCGAGTACGACATCCTGGCTCTGCCCGTGCTCGACGAAGAGCAACACATGGTCGGGCTGATCACGCACGACGACGCCGTCGACATCATCGATGAGGAATTCACCGAAGACGTAAAGATGATCGCGGGTATCACCGCGGTCGAAGACGAACCTGACGACTACATGGCGTCGTCGGTCCTCATGCACTTCCGCGGTCGCGTGACGTGGTTGGCCTTCCTGGCGATCAGCTTCCTGGCGATCGCCTTGATCATCGAGTGGAAGGGCAAACCCATCCTGCAGAGTGGTCCCGGCGCCATCATCGCGTTCCTCCCGCTACTGTTGGCGACCGGCGCCAACGTCGGGGGACAGGCGAGCGCTCTCATCCTGCGCGCGCTCGCCGTGCACTCCCTCGATCACACCGCCCTGAAGAGCGTGTTGTGGAAGGAGTTTCGTATCGGGTTGCTGCTGTGCTTCGTGCTCGGCGGAATCGTGTTCGGGCTGACGGGGTTGTTCGCCATGTTCGAAGGAGAGCCATTCGACGCGGCGCTCGGCTTCGGCGTATCCGCGGCAGTCGGCGCCCACGTCATCACCGCCGCGGTGGTCGGCTCGATGATCCCGTTGCTGTTCTCGAGAATGGACATGAAGCCCGAGGTGTTCTCGCACCCGGCGCTGAACTTCGTGTCGGACACGACCGGCACGATCATCTACCTGGTCGTCCTCTTCCTGGTGCTTCCGGCGTCGGCCTGAACAGGGCTACGTCGGCTCCTACTTCTCGGGGTCGGATTCGGTCGCGGCGTCGCCAGACGAAGGCTCGGGTGTCGGAATCGTCGCGGGAGGTTCCGATGCCTCCGCCCCGGTCGGAGTCGCCTCGGTCGGAGTCGCCTCGGTCGCGGAAGTCTCGGTCGCGGAAGTCTCGGGCGCAGTTGTCTCCGCTGGCGGAGTCTCGACCGCAGTGGTCTCCGCCGCATCGGTCTCGGGTGGTGTCGATTCGGACGAGCCCGTCCCAACCGGAGTCTCGGCGGGCTTCGCCGCCTCGGGTTGTGCCGGCGGCGTCGCCGCGCCCCCACCGAGACCCGACATCAGACCCGCGATCTTCGACTGCAACTCGCTGCTCTGGACCTTCTGGCGCCCGCCGGACTTCGGCTTCGACTCGGTCTCCTCGCGCTTCGTCTTTACCAGCTGCCGGAGCTTCATGCGGAATCCGCCGCGCTCGCCGGGCTCGGTCTCGCGCCAGCGCTGGCTCTTCAGCCGCTGCTGGATGTTCGCGCGGTTCATGTTCACACTGGTCACGTGGCGCGCTTCCGGCGTAAAGATGTGCACGCGACCGTGGCCGCCGACAACGACGATGGTGTTTTCCTTGTCGTCCCAGAGGATGCCGTCGTCCCCCACCGACCCAGCCTCGCCGTACGCCTTGGTCGTCGGGCGGTCGCCCTTGGCGGCGCGGCGCTCGGCGTGCTCGGTGCGGCGGCTGCGATGGCGCTCGCGATCTTCGAGACGCTTTGCGAGGTCCTGGAGCATCGGCAGGATGAACTCTTCTTCGTCGGGAGCGCTGCCGTTCTTCTGCAAGCCGCGGAGCCGCAACGAGGCTTCGTCCAGGTCTCCCTGGAACCGCTGCAGAATCTGCGCCACCGAGTGGTCGACGAGATTCATCACGTCGCAGAGACCGACCGGGTGAAGGCGCAGCACGGGGTGGCCCTCGAGATCCTTGCCGAGGAGCACCTGGAACGAGAACGCCGCCTTCGCGTCCTGGCCGCGCACGGCGAACAGGCCCGCGTCGACCTGACCGAGGATGCGGAAGACAGGCGAGGTCTTGCCAAACTCGGCGAGCTGCGCGGTGCGCAGAACCCGCCCCGCGCTGACGTGGGTCAACGTGACCTCTTCGCCACCGAGGAGCTTGTCGATGCCCGCAGACTTCCGTTCGATCGCCATCGTGACGAAGTCGGTGAACTTCGGGCGCCCGGTGCTGCCGTAGCCATCGAACACGAGGCGCGGTTCGTCGGGTCGACAACCCTCGGCTTCGGCGCTCTCGCTGAAGAAACAGTAGACGGCGCCGGGAACCAGGGCGTCGTCGTTGTCGCGGACGTCGGCGACGAGCTTGAGCACGGCGTTGACGAGTTGGCTCGCACAGCGCGTACCGTCCATGCGAGCGTCGAGCGGCACGCGCATCTCGAGTTCCATGAAGCGCGGGCGACTGAGGAAGTGCACGTGTTGTGAATCGAGAACGGAGCGGAGCATCGAGGACAGCGCTCGCACCGCGTCGTTGGCGTGCCCCATCGGGGACTCGCCGCGTGCCTTGCGCTTCTTGCCGCCGCGACCATCGGGCCTGGCGGGAAGCGGGTGCCTCTCGCCCTGTGTCCCGGTCGCAGACGACCTCGGCTTGCGATTGCGTTTGCGCTTCGGTCGGTCGCCGGACGGGCGGGAACCGCCAGATCCGCCCTGCTTCTCGCGGTCCTGTCCGGCCCCTTCCTTGGGCGCGTCGCCCTGCTGGGCAGCGTCCTTCTGGGTACCACCTGCCGGGGCAGGCGTGGTGCCAGCCGATTCGTCAGAGCGGCTGACGATCGCCTGGAGCGCGTCGCTCATGACCTTCATCGGGTCGGTCTTGGCCCCGGTGTCGGAGCCGCTCTTGGCGTCGTCGCTGGGCGCAGGATTCTTGCTGTCGGACGGTTGGTCGGTCACGCCCGCCATATTCCGGTGCCGGCCCGGCTTTGCAAAGAGGTAATCCGCTGTTGCCTGCCCAGCGGCCAAGGCGTTGAATCGGCGGCACAATGGCGAAGATCCACGACTCGATACTCTCCACCGTGGGCCAGACCCCCATGGTCCGCCTCGAGCACCTGACCGAAGGCCTGGACCGGGAGGTCCTGGTCAAGTGCGAGTTCATGAACCCCGGTGGCTCGGTCAAGGACCGGATCGGTGTCCGAATGGTGCTCGACGCGGAAAGATCCGGGCAGATCAAGCCCGGCGACACGCTGATCGAGCCGACTTCCGGCAACACCGGCATCGGCATGGCCGTGGCGGCCGCCACGCGGGGCTACCGGATGATCATCACGATGCCGGAGAAGATGAGCCGCGAGAAGCAGGTCGTGCTCGAGGCGCTCGGCGCCGAGATCATCCGCACGCCCACCGAGGCAGCGTGGGATTCGCCCGAGAGCCACATCGGGGTTGCCAAGCGTCTACATCAGGTCATCCCCA
>CAYYAQ010000062.1:6759-28874 GCA_964469555.1 uncultured candidatus Brocadiaceae bacterium
CGAGAGCCACATCGGCGTGGCGCTTCGGCTGAAGGAGATCATCGAGAACAGCCACATCCTGGATCAGTACGCGAACGAGAGCAATCCCAACGCGCACGAGGAAGGGACCGGCGCGGAGATCTGGGACGACTGCGACGGGAAGCTCGACGCGGTGGTCATAACGGCGGGCACGGGTGGCACGATCACCGGCGTGGCGCGGGCGCTGAAAGCGCGCGATCCGAACATCCAGATCATCGGCGTCGACCCGGAGGGTTCGATTCTCGCCGGTCCGGGACCGATCACTTCCTACAAGGTCGAGGGCATCGGCTACGACTTCGTTCCCGATGTACTGAAGCGCGACATCGTCGACCGGTGGATCCGCAGCAACGACCGCGATTCGTTCCACACGGCGCGGCAGCTGATCCGGCAGGAAGGCCTGCTGGTCGGCGGGTCGTCCGGGTCGGCAGTCTGGGCTGCGCTCCAGGTGGCGCGAGAGCTCCCGAAAGGGTCACGGGTGGTGACGATCCTGCCCGACTCGATTCGCAACTACCTGACGAAGTTCGTCGACGATCGGTGGATGCGGGAGAACGGATTCCTCGAACCGGACTGGTCGATCGGCACGATCGCCGAGATGCTGCGGTCGATCGGCCCGCGCGAGGTCATCACGGCGCCGCTGGACGCGACCGTCGGCCAGATGGTCGAGTTGTGCAAAGAGCGGGGCTTCTCCCAGATTCCGGTCATCGACAACGGCAAGCTGGCGGGGATCCTCACCGAGTCGGACCTGCTTCGCGTGCTGGTCGAAGGCAGCGCCAAGCCCGGAACATCCGTCGCCGAGATGATGGAACGCAAGGTCTCCACGATTCCGCTGAACGCCAGCCCGTCGTGCCTGACCGAGATCTTCGAGCGCGGCGAGATCGGCGTCGTCGTCGACGACGACCTCGGAGTTGCCGGCATCCTCACGAAGCTCGATCTCCTCGAATACCTCACCAAGACCCCCACCGTCTAGGAAAGGGCCCGCCAGGAAACGACGCTACTTCTTGGCCGCAATCTTGTTGCTCAGGGTGGCGTCGTCGGGGAAGAGGGCGGCGCACGTCCCAAACATCTTCTGGACGCCGATTCGCCCTACTGACTCAGGCCCCCCGGCCATGGCAAGGTCACCTCGGCGTCCCGGACAGCGCGCCGGCTCGCTCGAGCGCCAGGCGGAGATCTTGCGCTTTCTTCGAATCGAGCTTCCCAAGCAGCGCCATCGCCGTCTGCAAGGGCGTGCGTCCCAGCCCGTTGCGACTCTTGAGACTGTTCGGGCGCGCGGCGATCGCCGACTTCACCGAGGCGAGTGCGCCTTCGACATCACCCGCCGACGCCTTCAGGTGCGCGATGCCCGCGTGGCAGAGGCACACGTAGTGGCGGGCTGTATCCTCGAACGTCGGGTCGTCACGCATCGAACGGTTGAAGCTGGCGATGGACCGGGCATAGGTCGCGAGCGCCGCCTTCGGCATCCGGTTGAGCACGCGACGTTCCGCCGACATCAGCGTCGCGAGGCCCGCGAACCACAGCTTCGTCGGCGTGCTCTTCGTAACACGGATCCACTGGAGGTACGACCGCTCCAACCCTTCCGCACCGCGATGCAAGAGGCAGAAGGTTCGGAAACCCGCGTGCAGTTCGACGGACGTCGGGAAGCGAACCAAGGCACGCCCGAACACAGACCACTGCATTCCCCACAACCGCAGCGCCCCCGCGAACCGGGCGTAGTCCAGGGCGTGCTTCTCGGTGCCCGCGGGGTGATCCAACAACACCTCGTACGCGGCCCGGACATCCGCGAACCAACTCGTCGGCCACTCCTGTCCGCGCCTCATCGCGGCGAACATCACTCGCGTCCGTTCCTGAGCGAAGACGTACAACACCTCGGCTCCGATGTTGGACGCCGCACGGTACGGCTCCTGGGCCAGCGTCAAGATCGCCTTGACGGCGTGGTCGATCGTGGCGGGCTCCCGCAAGAGGTGGCAGGCGACCGCGAGGTGCGCGAGCGCAAGTCCGTTCGGTTTGTCAGCGCTGGTCGCCTTGAGGGACGCGCTCCGCACATCCTGCAACAGGAGCGTCGGGTCCTTGCCCTGCAGAATACGGATGCGGGCGTAGCGCATGGCCGTCGCGGCCATCGACAGCCGCAGTCCGCGATCGTCCGGCGTCTGCCGCAGGAGTTTCTCCAACTCGTCGAGTCGCCCGTCGAGCGCTTTGAGCTCGCTGGCGTCCGGCGGGCTCTGGATCACGGCGCGACCCGAGGCGATCTGCCCCCGCCAACGCCGCACGCCCAGAATGCGCGACGAACTCTGCAGACCCGAGATGATTCGCTGCGCGAACTTCGCCCGCTTCTCGTCGTCGGACGACAGACCCTCGGTTGTCGCCCACACGTGCACGGCGCGGACGAGCCCGTCGATCACTACCGGGTCGTCATAGCCCAGATCGAGCACGCGATAGAAGAGGTCGGCGGGTGTCCGCGAGACGTTCGCTGTGACCATCTCCACCGCGCTCGCCAGCACGGCCTTGTTCTTTTGGAACAGCGCCAGCCGCAACACCTCGGGGTGCTGCACCGCCCGTTGTCCCGACAGCGACTTCGCCGTGAGCCGCAGCCGCGTCGCCACGTCGCCGTCTTGGAACATCTGTTCAAGGGCCACGCGGTCCATGGCGTCCGGACTGCCCAACAAACCGTTCTCGCTGCGGTCGGCTGACGCGGTCGCGCCCCCGCGTCGACCGTGCTTCTCGAGGGCGGCGTCGATCAGCGCCAGATCGGTTGCCAGGTACACGTCAAACAGGAGTTTGCCATCCTTGTCGATGCCCACGTGTCGCGGCGCCACGCGACGTCCATTGAAGTACTTCGCGAAGATCTCGGGTTCGTGATCGATGTACTCGGCGCAGACCAGGCGTCCGAACCGCGTGTCGACGATCCGCTTCCCGCGGTCACCGTGATCGAGCACGGACTGACGGTCAGGCGAGACGAGAAGCGGAATGAATCCGGACGCCAGGGCGACGAATTCTGGATCGCGGTAACGCTTCCAGGCGAGGTTCTCGCTCGCCGGCTCGCCCGCCATGTTCACGCAGATCAGGAGCGGCTTGCCGGTCTTCTTCACCAGGGCGAGGGCATCCTCGAGGCTGCGCTGCCAGGGCATCAACGCCGGCTTGGCACGGTCCTCCGCCGTGACTGGCGCCATCCGCACGCGACCACCGCGCCTCAACACGAGTTCGTCCTTCTGCACGGCGCCGTCGTTGTTCTTGTCCACCGCCGAGAAGATGCGGCCAAGGTCGACGCGCGTGACCTTGCCATCCTTGTCCTGATCGAGCCCCGCCTCGAGCGTCGTCAACATGACACCGGGCGTGAACGCGGTGCGGTCCGAGTCGGTCGGGGCGGCGGCCTTGGCTATCCACGTCTGCACCGTCGCGATCGTGATCCCCGTCGACGCCTGGGCCTGCGTCAGGAAGTTCGTCCACTCCGTCGATCCGATCTGGCCGTCGCCGTTGGTGTCGGCGTTCATCAGGACAACGGTGTCCATGATGCCACCGCGGCGGCGAATCTCGTCACTCGACAACACGGCGTTCTTGTCGGCATCGCGCGACACGAACATCCGATCGAGATCGAGTGACTTCACCTCACCATCCGCGTTGCGATCGAGCTGCGGCAGCAGGATCCGCGCCATGAGTTGCTTGCCATCGATCCCCTTCTTGGGGCCGACGTACACCGATGCGAGGAACGCCTTCCACTCGACCGCGGTGACGTCACCGGATCGATCGGAGTCCGCCGCCCGCACCAACGTCAGTCCGACATCGAAGCCTCCACCCCCGCGTCGCGGACGGTTCTGCGCGTCGAGCGCGAGGAGAGGAAACAGGATTGCGAGGGTAAGAAGGCAGCAATTCATGGCGCCCCAGTTGTATCGGCAGAATGGGGTCGGAGTGTGCTCTTTGACGTGGTTCCACCCCGGGGTAATGGGTGGTGCCGGTTGCCGTTGGTTGTCTTTGCGCCGCTTCTGAAAGCGCTCCGTGAACCTCTTCTTCTCCAGGATCGAGGCGATGGTCGTGAGCGTGGCCTCGGCACTCTGCCTCACCATCTCAGACTCGTCGCCGAAGGCCTCGATGAGGTGGGGAACCGCGCTCTTGGACAGCGTCAGGCCGAGTGGCACGACCGCGTCGTCGCGGACGCCTTCGCTCGACGACTTCAAACCCCTGACCAATGATCATGACGGCGAAGGGCGAAGAGGAGCAGCGCATCGAGGACCGGGGAGTCCGGTCGACACCGCGTTGGCGGTACTGTTTCTGCGGCGCAAGTTCGCCAAGACCCCACCGCTGCGCTACCCGCGCATGGGCAAGCTGAACGCGCAGTCGACGCACCTCGAAGTCGAGGCCGCTGCACGGGATGCGGTACTCCAGGGAGAAACCGCGATCCCGGGGATCCTGAAGTCGCTGCGCAGCCCCCTTCCCACCCAGCGGGAAGCCGCGGCGATCGCGCTGCGGAAATTCGCGGGCTAGGATTTCGGCTTCGACCCCAGGCTCGATCCGAGTCTCGCGGCGGAGGCGGTGCACTCGGCGGAAAAGTGGTGGCCAAAGCGCAATTCTGGTCGATGAACTGGGCTTGAGGTGCCTTTCCGGACCCGGCTAGATTTGGGGTGATCAACATTGACCCCAACGCCGCTGCCTGTTCCACTTCCGCATTGGTCACCCCCGTCGACCCAAGCCTGGAGAGACAAATCATGACAGCCACGACCGCATACAAGGACGAACTCGGCGAGAAGCTCGGGCTCGAGAGTGTCGAGTTCCACTACGACCTCACCAAGGATCAGCTGTTCCAGGAAGCACTCACCCACGACAAGGGACGCATCCGCGAAGGCGGTCCGGACGACGAGCACAAGGCCTACCAGACCAAGCTCGGCGCGGACGGCCCACTGATCTTCTACACCGATCCGAGTTGCACCGGTCGCCCGGTCAAGGACACGTTTGCCGTCGCGTCGCCGGACACCGAGGACATGATCTGGTGGAAGAACGACTTCCAGAAATACGACCCCGCGGCCTACAAGAAGTTGCTCGCGGATGCGGTCGCCCACCTCAACGCGAAGGGCGCGCGGCTGTACGTGCAGGACGTCTACTGCGGCGCGGACCCCGAGTACGCGGTCCCGTTCCGGTTCGTTGGCGAATACGCAACCCACGCGATGTTCGTGCACAACATGTTCCCGAAGGGCATCGAGGGCGTCGCCGACGAGGACGCGAAGCGCTGGACGCTGCTCAACGTGCCGTCATTCCACTGCGACCCCAAAGTGCACGGCAGCAAGTCACAGCGCGCCGTGATCCTCGACATCGAGAACAAGACGATCCTCGTCGTCGGTCGCGCGGACTACTGCGGCGTGAACAAGAAGGGCATGTTCACCGTGATGAACTTCATGGTGCCGAATCTCGGGCACCTGTCGATGCACTGCTCGGCGAACGTCGGGGCCGACGGGGACTGCGCGATCCTGTTCGGGCTGTCGGGCACCGGCAAGACGACGCTGTCGGCCGATCCGGACCGCAAGCTGATCGGCGACGACGAGCATGCGTGGACGAGCAACGGCATCTCCAACCTGGAGGACGGCTGCTACGCGAAGCTGATCGACCTCAACAAGGACGCCGAGCCGGTCATCGCCGACGCCCTGTCGATGCGGGGCACGGTGATCGAGAACGTCCCCGCGCTGCCGGGCAAGGCGCTCGAAGACACGGACCCACAGGAGTTCGACCTCTCGGACAATTCGGTCACGGAGAACACGCGGTTCTCATACCCGCTGACCTGCAACCCGAACGTGATGGACGGCGCGAAGGGCCCGCACCCGGAGACGATCGTGCTGCTGACGGCGGACGCGTTCGGCGTGCTGCCACCGGTCGCGGTGCTGTCGCCGAAGGAAGTCATGTATCACTTCGTGTCCGGCTTCACGGCGAAGCTCGCGGGCACCGAGGTCGGCATCACCGAGCCGAAGGCTGCATTCAGCGCGTGCTTCGGCGCGCCGTTCATGAGCCACTACCCGTCGGTCTACGCCAAGCTGCTCGCGGAGAAGATGGGCCACCACGAAACGCGGTGCATCCTGTTGAACACCGGCTGGAGCGGCGGTTCCTACGGCACCGGCGAGCGGATCTCGATCGGCCACACCCGCGCCCTGCTGAACGCGGCGCTGCGAGGTGATCTCGATCCGGACAAGGTCGAATACACCGAGCACCCGGTCTTCGGTCTGAAGATGCCGAACAACTGCCCGGACGTCCCGACCGAGATCCTCGACCCGCGCAACACGTGGAAGGACAAGGACGCCTACGACGCCGCTGCCGAGAAGCTGCGCGCGATGTTCAAGACGAACTTCGAGGAGAAGGGCTTCGCCGAGCTCGGCATCGAGCCAATGATGTGAGATGTTCCCCCGTCGCTAGCACCGCGACACTCACGGTCCTTGCGCTCTTCGCGTCCGGCTGTGCGTCCACGCCGTCGGGTTTCACCGATCTCGGCCAGTCGGCGGACGGCTCGCTGCACAGCTACGGCAGTCAGCGCGTGTTGGTAGTGCGCGGCACTCACTACGAGATGGGGTTGCAGCACGGACGACTGCTCGCGCCCGCGGTCCGGACAATCGTGCGCGAGGGTCTGACCTGGACGAACGCGGCGGGCCTGAGTCGAAAGACGTTGGCCAAGATGTGGAAGCAGCTCGAACGCCACGTCCCCACGCACCTCCACGACGAGATGCGCGGCCTGGCCGAGGGCAGCGGCGCGAGTCTTCACGACATCCACCTGCTGCACGCCATGCCGAGCAAGTTCCACTGCAGCGGCGCCGCGGCCGCGCGGGGCATGACCCGGGATGGCAAGCTCTACCACTCGCGCAGCCTCGACTACGCGCTGAACATCGGCGGCGCAGACCGGATGCAGAACCACGCGCTGGTGATCGCGCGATTCCCGACCAACGGCAAGGCGAACGTCGTCCCCGCGTGGGCCGGCTTCCTCGGCGCGGTGACGGGGATGAACGAGGCCGGCATCTCGGTCGGCGAAAAGGGCTCGGCGAGCAACGATGAGAGCTTCGACGGGATGCCGATGATCTTCATCGTGCGCGAAGTGCTGCGCCGCAGCGGATCGCTCGCGCAGGCCGTCGAGATCTTTCGGAAGGGTCCGCGGACGTGTGGGTTCAACTTCATCGTCGGCAGCGGCGACGAGCGGCTCGCGACCGCGGTCGAAGTCACGCGCAACCACTTCTTCCTCTCCGGCATGGGCGACGCCGCGGAGAACATTCCGCCGCACCGCGCCCTGCCCGATGCCGTGCGCCGCACGAATCACTTCATCGGACGCGAGATCGCGAAGACGCAGCCGCGGCGCAGCGAGAACTACCACCCCAAGAACTACCGCGAGGGCACCTGGCTCCGCTACCAACGGATCACGGAGTATCTCGAAGCCCACCGCGGCACCCTCGACGCACCCTCGATGGTCGCCCTGCTGCGCCGGTACCCACCCGGCCATCCCTGCCTGCACCAGGCGGTCATGTGCCCCACCGACCGCATCATCTGGGTCAGCCAGGCCGTCGACGACCGCACCTCCAAAACCGCCGGCGCCCAGAACCAGACGTTCCACGCATACCGCCTCACCAGGAACGGGATCTTCCCCGCGGGGACTCTCTCTCCCGAAGCGCCTACCAGACGAACTTCGAGTGCGCGGCGGTGAGCGCGAGGTCGTGCTGTAGCCGCTCGGCGTCCGCGCGCGTCAGATGCTGCAACGTCGTCGGCGCCGCGCCCGCGACGTAGACCACGAGCCGCGCGAGACCGAACATCCGATCCCACGGTCCAGCGCGCAGGGCCACCGCCTGCACCTTGTGCAGCGGGATGAACGCCCGATAGCGCCCGAGCACTCCCCAACGCATCGCGAAGTGCCCGGTCACGTGTGAGTATCCGAGGTTGTGGTAGATCAAGATCCCGGTCCCGAGCATGACCACCGGCCACATCAGCGCCAGCAGCGCGTGCAACCCGAGGAACGGAAACGCCACCGAGAACGCGATCACGGCCAACACGCACCCCTCCGCGAGCAACCGCGTGACGACCTTGCTCGAAACCCGACTCCACATGAGCCCATGCGGATTCATACCCGGGAGCAGGTGCGGCACGAGCAACCGCCCCGTCGCGAGCTTCGTCATCGGCGCGACGACGTCGAGACCACCCTTGAGCTCTTCCTTCTGGTTCGTCCCCGACCCCGCCGAATCCGCGCGGACGATGACGAGCCGGAAGAGCCTCCGCACCAGACTCTGCTCCATCAACACGCGCTGGATCTTCCGCTTCGGCAGCGAACGCACCCGCGTCGTCAACAACCCGTAGCGGCGCTGGAACACTTCCCCGCGCCGCACCAGCGTGAATCCGTGGAACAGCAGGAATGCTGCCGCGATCGACACGACCCACCCGAGAATCACGACCAGGGACAGCGCCGCCAACCCGACCAGCACCGCGGAGGTGAGCTCGAGACTCGTGACGTATTTCAGCGCGAGGTCGACGAAGTTCGTCAGCCAGGACAGCGCGCCGACCTGATCCGCCTGTTCGGCCAGCACGAAGAGCCCGATGATGATCGCGCCGGCGCGGTTGTCGGTGAGCCCGCGCATCGTCAGGTTCCACGCCCGCACGCGGAAGAGGACCTGGTCCGGCTCCTGCACGCCGCTCGCCGGCGGCAACAGCTCGCCGTCCTCGGTCACGACCGGCGCCACGGGCCGCTGCGCCCGGATGTACAGCATCGCTTCGCGCAGCTGCGCCGCTGGCCGCAAGCCCAGCGAGTCGAGCCGCGCCTCAGCCCCTTCGCCGGACGCGGTCTCGACGGTCACCACCACCAATCCGAAGAAGCGCCGCACGAGCGTCTGCTCGAAGCTCAGATCTTGGACGCGGTTGACGGGGATGCGCCGTTCCTGGCGGTTGAAGATCCCCTCCGTCGTGACCAACTCGTCTGTCGTCAGCCAGTAGCGGAACGTGACGAAGCGGATCAGCGCGTACGCCATGTTCATCACCAGCATGAAGATCGAAATCACGATGATCCCGAGCTGGAAGTTCCCTTCCATCAGGAACACCGCGACCAGGACCGGAATGATCATTCCGCGCAGCGCCGTGGCCAGCCGCAGGAAGAGGATGCCCGGATGGAGGTGTCCCTGGGCGAGCAACGGCACGTAGGGTACGGGCGGCACGGGCGCCGGCGCGGCGTCCGCTGCCGGGGGCACGGCGATCGGCGCCGGGCCTTCGCCTCCCGGGGGTTCAGATGACGTCATCGCCCCTCGCCGCCAGGATGATGTCCCGCAGTTCTCTCGCCCGGTTGACCGACAGGCCGGGCAGGCGGAAGTGCGCCCCCTCCGTCCCGGCGGTGAACACGATCAGCGTGGTCAGCCCGAAGAACCGTTCGAGCAGCCCGCGGTAGAGATCGACGTGTTGCAGCCGCGAGATCGGGATCGCTTTCTCTTCGATGAAGAGGATGCCGTAGCGCGCGAGCAACAGCTCGGTGTCGACGCTGAAGCGCCATCGCGCATACGCGAGCGACGGCGAGATCACGACCCAGAGCAGCAGCAGGCCGATCAGGGTCGCGACGCCTGGCAGGACGTACGGCCAGGCCACGGGCCACTGCGAGTAGACGACCGCGGCGCCGCCGCCGAAGATCCCGGCGACGAACATCCAGCTCATCAAGCCGGAGAGCAACCAGTAGGCGATGACCTTGCGGTCGAGTCGTTCTTGGGGCAGCGAGAGCGTGTTCGGGTCTGTCGTCGGACCTGGCGGCGAAACCCCCGGAGTGCTCGCGGCGGTCGGATCGCTCCACTCAGTGCCCGACTCGGGGAGTTCCGAGGGCTGCGCTTCGGAGTCCGGTGTCGGTTGCGCGTCGCCGGACGCCGCCTCATCGTCGGGCGGTGGCATGGCGCCAGAGGGGTCGTCGAACTGGCTCATGTGGTGCACACCTTGCAGCAATCCTGGCCGGCGCGCAACTCCGCGACGGCCGGCTTCCTACGGGTGTCCCGGGCGCGCGGTCCAAAGCGATTCGCCAAAAACGAAACCGGCCCTCTCGCAAAGCGAGAAGGCCGGGGAATGGGGTGGTATAGCGGACTTGAACCGCCGACCTCCGGAACCACAATCCGGCGCTCTAACCAACTGAGCTAATACCACCAGGCTTCGAGGTCCCACGTCGGTGGGGCGGCGTATCTTGCCGATGGCCCAACTCTGGGTCAAGGCTGACCGGCGAACCGTGTCGGCCGCGCTCGCGCTCCCGACACCCAGGCGTTTGCAGCGTCGGCCAGACGAGGAATCCCGCCGAATCCCCGCTTGATCCAGGGTTCCCCCCTCGCTAACTTTCCCGGCGCTCGCCGTCGGCGAGTGACAGTGTGCCTCCTTAGCTCAGTTGGTTAGAGCGGTGGATTCTTAATCCATAGGTCCAAGGTTCGAATCCTTGAGGGGGTACCAAAGAGGCCGGCTCTTCGGAGTCGGCCTTGTTTCCTTTCCTTCCAGTAGTTGTCGCCGACGCTCGGAGCGTGCGCCAACCTGCTCGAAGGTGACTCGACGGACAAGGCACCCGAACTGCCGGCCCAGGGCACTGGCGCGACCCGATCGCAGCCGAGCGCTGCGGAAACCCGACAACACTGAGTCGCCGCAGCGGCCACTACGTGCGCACGCCACCGCGCAACGCTACGGTGTCGGCATGTCACCTCCTTTCCTTACCGCGCTCTGTCTCCCTCTCTGTCTCGCACTCGTGCAATGCCACACCGCGGAAGTTTCAACCTCGGTCGAGCATTCGAGCCTCTCGAAAAAACCGCCGAACATCGTGTTCATCATGGCGGACGAGCTCGGCTACTACGAACTGTCGTGCATGGGGAACCCGAACATCAAGACGCCGAACATCGACAAGATGGCGGCGAACGGGTTGCGGTTCACCCAGTGTCTCGCCGGGTCACCGCTCTGCGCCCCGACGCGTGGCTGCCTGCTGACAGGCAAACACAGCGGACACACGTCGGTGCGCAGCAACGGGGGCGGGACTCCGATGCGCGCCGGAGAGGAGACCATCGGTTCGGTGCTGAAACGCGCTGGTTACGCCACCGGCGGCTTCGGAAAGTGGGGCTGCGGCGGTCGGGGTTCGAGCGGCGTGCCGGAGAAACACGGCTTCGACACATTCATCGGCTACTACGACCAGGTGCACGCGCATACGTACTACCCCGCCTACATCGTGAACAACAGCGAGGAGATGCCGCTCGCGGGAAACAAGGGTGGGAGCGGGGGCAAGACATACTCCCACTACGTGATCGTCGAGGAGGCGAAGAAGTTCATCCGCGCGAACAAGGACAAGCCGTTCTTCTGCTACATGCCGGTGACGCCGCCGCACGGGATCTTCGACATTCCTGACGACGACCCGGCGTGGCAGATCTACAAGGACAAGGATTGGCCTGAGTCGGCGCGACGCTACGCGGCGATGGTGACGATGCTCGATCGGCAGGTCGGCGACGTGTTGGCGTTGCTGCGCGAGTTGGGCGTGGCGGACAACACGATCGTCATGTTCGGCGGGGACAACGGTGGCGCCGACTACTTCAAGGACAAGGATCACCCGCGGGGATTCCACGGCGCGAACGTGCATCCCGAGACGGGCGTCGAGTTCCGCGGCAAGAAGGGCAACCTCTACGAGGGCGGGTTGCGGGTACCGATGGTCGCGTACTGGCCGGGGCAAATCCGCGCTGGACGCGTCAGCGACCATCTGTGCTACTTCCCGGATCTTCTGCCGACGTTCGCAGAGATCGCCGGGGCGAAGGCGCCCGACGATGTCGACGGACTGTCGTTTCTCCCGGAGTTGCTCGGAGAGACGCAGAAGCGGCACGATTACCTCTACTGGGAACTCGGGCGGCAGACCGCGGTGCGCATGGGATCGTGGAAGGCGATCCGACCGCGGTCGAACGGGGCGTGGGAGCTCTACGATCTGACCAAGGACGTTTCAGAGGCGCACGATGTATCGGCGGCGAACGCCGACGTGTTGGCGAGAATGAAGGCGTTCGCGACGGCGGCACACGTCCCGGTCCAGGAGGGGGATTGGGGAGACCGCTCGCTGCACGAGAAGGATCGTCGCGCGAAGGGCGGGCGCGGGAATCGTGGGCGAGGCAGGCGCGGCAAGCGTGGACGCGGCGCGCAGGGCGAGGTGAAACAACTGCCGAAGAAGGGCCTCATCTCGAGGGACGGTTGGAAGCTCGTCCGCATCAGCAGCGAAACAATCAGCAAGGTCGCGAAGAACGCGATCGACGGCGACCCACGTACGCATTGGCACACGCGGTTCGATCAGGACATGGCGAAACATCCCCACGAGCTCGTGATCGACATGGGCGCGGTGCGCGAGGTGACGGGGTTCGTGTACATGGCTCGGCAGGACGGTGGCTGGAACGGTTCGTTCGCGAAGTGCGAGTTCTTCGTGGGCGACTCCGCCGACACGATCGGCAAGGGTAAACCTGCGGCGACGGCGACGTTCGGCAAGAAGAAGGTCGCACAGACTGCGAAGTGCAAACCGACGAAGGGGAGGTTCGTGATGCTGCGGGCGCTTTCCGAAGTGAACGACGGGCCGTGGGCTTCCGCAGCGGAATTCGCCGTGAAGGGTCGCTAGCGATGTGGCGTGGTTCGAGGGGCGTAGCCGCTCCCTCGACCTATCGCCCCACACCTACCCCTCAGGCAACGGCTGGCGACGATCGTAATCGAGCCACGACGAGGGCTCGCCAGACGCGAAGTTCCACGCCTTGGGATCCCACGTGATCTTCTGGTTGTACCGGTAGGCAAGATTCACGAGCTGGCAAACCGCCGCGGAGCGGGCGCCGATCTCGGCGCTGCAAATCGGAGCCTTGCGTGACCGGATGCAACTGACCCAATCGTCGAAGTGGTTCTTGTGACGCGGAAGAGTGAGTTCGTCGTCGCCGATCGGCTTCTTGAAGATGTTCGCCGGCGTCGCGGCGATGCGGCCTCGGTCGACGTGGATCATCCCCTGCGTGCCGATGAACGTCGCGCCGCTTGGCCCACCGTGAACCATCGTGACCCCGTTTTCGTACAGCAACGACGCGCCGCGCTTGCTGCCTCTTCGCGCCGGGGGCAACACGGCGATCGGGCCGCTGTCGTCCATGCCCAACGCCCATTGCGCGATGTCGAAGTGGTGCGCGCCCATGTCGGCCACGCCCCCCCCGGCGAACTCCCAGTAGGCTCGCCACTGCGGGTAGTGCCGGTGCAGCCCCTCTGGACAGAGAATCTTGTTGTACGCGCGATCTGCGGCGGGACCCAACCACCGATCCCAGTCCGTGCCTTCGGGAAGTGACTCCCCGGCAAGATCGCACCTGCGCGCCGGATCGCCGACGCCCACGTGCACCGTGATCACATCGCCGATCCGCCCGTTGCGGACGTACTCTGCGGCCTTCACGAACTTGTGCCCGTACTCGGTGCGCTGCTGGCTCCCGGTCTGGAACACGCGCTCGTGCTTGTTGACCGCGTCCATGATCACCTTGCCCTCGCGCAACGTGTGCGTCAGCGGCTTCTCGCAGTAGATGTCCTTTCCGGCCATCGCCGCATGCACGACCTGCGTCGTGTGCCAGTGATCCGGCGTCCCGATGGCCACCGCGTCGATGTCGTCGCGCGCGAGAAGTTCGCGGTAGTCGATGTACGGCTTGCAGTCCTGGTTCCCGTACGCCTTGTCGACGAACGCCTTCGCGTCCTCGCGCCGATCCTTGACGACGTCACAGACCGCAACGACGCGCACCCGGTCGTCCTTCAGGAAACGCCCCTTCAACAAGCTGCGCAGACGAATCCCGACCCCGATCGCGCCGATCACGATCTTGTCGCCGGCGGGACCAGATCGGTGCTTCGGTCTCGATTGCGGCGTCGCATCCGGAGGGCTCACGCATCCGAAGGCCAACGGTGCCAGGCTCGCGCCGGACACGGTGAGAAAGAAACGCCGGTCGATGTGGTCGGTCATGTGTGCGTCCTGCCAAAGCAGATCATTGGTACTTCCTCTTCAGGAACCAAGGATCCTCCTCCAGGTCGTACGATAGCGAAATGGTTAGCGCGTACCGGTCGTCACCGGGGGAGCCGCCTTCTTCAGGAAGAGAATCGCGAAGCACGTGTCCTCGATGTTCTTCCACACGCCGTCCTTGCTCTGCTGATTCAACAGCAGGCTCGCTCCTTCGAAATACCACCGCCGCCCGTTGAGCAGTTTCGTGCCGTTGAGTTCGCAGGCGCGCTCGAGGCCGTAGAGGTAGTAGTAGTGCCAGCGCTGGTTGCCGCCGGGATTGTTGGTGACGGAGAAGTTGCGCGCCAGCCACGCGAACCCTTGCTGGATCGCGAGGTTCATCTTGGCCCGCAACTGGCCCGTGCCCTTCTTCGACGCGCGCAACGCGGCTCCGCAGATCACGAGACCGGTGATCCCGGCGGTGGTCATGCTGCCGCTCACCCCCCGGTTCTTGGTCGTGTATCCCCAGCCCCGCGGTCGCACGCCAGCACTCCGCGTGACCGTGCGGCGCTTCTTTTTCTCGTTCTCCTTCGCCTCCCGGTAGCTGGTCAGATCGAGGCTGACCGCACCACCCGCCTCGCCCCTCGTCGGACCACTCTGACAGGCCAGCCAGTGGTTCGCCGACGCGAACCACACGGTCGCGGGGATCTTCACTCCACACAACGAAGCGGTGTATAGCCCGAGCATCGCGTACTGCGTGTTCGAGTTGTCGAAACGCTTCGCCGGCGTGTAGCTCCATCGCTGGAGGTACCCGGATTGCACGCGGGTATCGATGTTCTTTCGCAGTTGATCCGTCCAGCGCTGCATGATCGCGAGGTCTTCCGGAGACAGACGTCGCGCTATGGGTTCCGCGATGCGCCCACTCATGAGGAGATCACGCTCGTCAGCCGGAGCGTACAGCGCCTCGAGCGCCATGATCCCGACGGCGCAGTCGTACGTCCGCCTGAGCACCGACTTCCGCAACCGAGTGAGGAGCTGCTTCATCAGGGGATCGCGTCGATTCTCCCCCGCCTTGATCAGCGTGAGGACGACGAGTGCCAGTCGACCGCCGTTTCCGGCCCGTTCTCCGCGCAAGTACCGCGCGCCGTTTCGGATCGCCTGGTCCACCCGCGCCTGGAAGATCCCGCCTTCGGGCAAGTCCGTCCGCTGATGCTCCCAGCTCTCGCGGATGTCGACCGCGCATCTCCGGACTCCAGGGAGGCCACGCCAGTTCTTCGGCACCTCGACGTCGAGGCGGAGCTCGGTGGTGAAGCTCACGAGCTTTCGATCCCTGATGATCCGCGTGACGACGATGTCCCCCGTCACGATCAACTGCAGCTTCTTCGGCTTCTTCGGCTTCTTCGGCTTCTTCGACTTGCGCGACTTCCTGGCCTCGCGCGTCGGTCGAATCCGTGCCAGGATGCGCTGCGTCCCCTCCGTCGCGAGGGACATGAAACTCACCTCGAGCCACGAGGGTGCGACGCCGGCGATCACGAGCGCCTGCTTCTTGAGCTTGGCCCCACTCTTGTGCCGAAGGTCGAACGCGAGGTACGACGCCACATCCCGCAGGTCGCGGGGCGGGGTCTTCAGGTACTGGTTCCTGGGGTCCAGGTCCTTGCCGCGTAGGAGGGTCGAGCGGCGGGCGCCGCGAAAGAGCGCGGCGTCGACCCTGTTCCGGGGTTTCGAGGCACCGAAGCGGGGAATCTGGACGAGAACGATGTCGTCGAACCATGCCTGGCCACGCGTTTGGTAGAAACCGCCGAGCATGCAGTTGATTCGCAGTGCCTTGTGTTTGCCAGAGTTGAACTCGACCCGAACCTCTTTCCAGCCCGCGGTCCCTCGCACCGTCGGAGTGGATACAGAGCTACCGAACTGGTGGACGTTGATCTGCGCGCCGGTGCCGCGACCGATGTCCTTCGTCTTGACCCAACCGGACAATCGATAACGCGTGTTGGCCTTCACCACCACGTTGCAATGCCACGTCGCGTCCGCACCGTCCTTCGAGTAGATGGTGACGCACCTCTTCCCCTTCTTGCCGCCTTTCTTCGCGAACGTGTGCTTCGCCGTCCCACGGTAGAGCTTCTTGCCCCAGGACACCGGGACCGCCCTCTTGGCCTTCTCGAACGACGGATTCGGGATGAGGTTGACCTGGGGCGGACGCTTCCGCACGTTCTTGACCATGCCCTCGATCTCTTCCACGGGTTTCTTCGATGGCGGGTCGACGATTTTCGAGGTACTCGTCGTCGTCCGCGTGAACGCAGCCGTCGTGTACTCGTCGAGATCCCATGTCAACCTTTGTGCGGAGACCGCCGTCGTGCTTGCACAGACGGTCAGGGCGAGGAGGCCGGCGAAGCGCCAAGGATCCATGGGGTTCGTTTGTCGTTGCTGGGGGGGGCAGGCAGCAAGGATCCGGTCGCGAAGTCCGAGATCACAGAGGAACGTCGGATCATACCTCCCTCGGCATCGCGGCTCACAGCGGTCCGGCTTTTGTGGCGATTCCCTACACGATTGAACCCCCAAGTCCCGATCGCTAGGGCTCGACAAGGGGAGGTAGTACACGGCTCCACACTCAGATGTTTCCATGATCTGCCGTCCTCGGACTCTGTCGCTCACGGCCAGCAGCAAGAAGAGATCCTCGCTGCACCTGGTCGAGGACGAGGCGGCGCTCGCGGACTTCGACCACAAGGCCCTCCACGCCGACCTGAAGACCTGGCTGGCCAGCCTGCGCTAGTTACAAGCGGTCGATGACGGCGCGCGTGAACGCAGCCGTCGTGGCGTCTCCACCGAGGTCGCGAGTCCAGATGCGGTCGGTGAGCGTCTGCTCGACGGCGCGTTCGACGCGGTCGGCGGCGGCGTCGAGGCCGAGAGAATGGCGCAGGAGCATGGCGGCGCTCAGGATCGCGGCGCAGGGGTTGGCGATGCCCTGTCCGGCGATGTCGGGAGCGGTGCCGTGGATCGGCTCGTAGAGGCCCTTCGTTCCATCACCGAGCGCGGCCGAGGGCAGCAGGCCCATCGAACCAGCCAACATCGAGGCCTCGTCCGTCAGGATGTCGCCGAACATGTTCTCCGTCACGATCACGTCGAACGTCGCCGGGCGATCCAACAGGTACATCGCCATCGCGTCGACCAGCACGTGGTCGTATTCGATGTCAGGGAATTCTTCGCGGGTCAGGCGCTCCGAAGTGTCACGCCAGAGCCGCGACGTCTCCAACACGTTGGCCTTGTCGACCATCGTCACCTTGCCGCGACGATTCTGCGCGAGCTCACACGCCTTTCGCACCACGCGCTCGATCTCCACGACCGTGTACATGCACAGGTCGAACGCTTCGTGGTCGGTCCGGCTCTTCTCCCCGAAGTAGATCCCACCCGTCAGCTCCCGCACGAACAGAATGTCGACGCCTTCGAGCTTCTCCGGGCGCAAGGGCGAGGCCGCGACCAACGCCGGATGCGGTCGGACAGGACGCAGGTTCGCGTAGGTCTCGAGCTGTCGTCGGAGCGTCAACAGGCAGGGCTCCGCCTCCTTGACACCCGACTGCTCGGGTCCGGCGATCGCCCCGAGCAAGACCGCGTCGGTCTCCTCGCACAGCTTCGCCGTCGCCGCGGGGAACGACGACCCGGTACCCACGAACGCGCCGTGGCCGATCGGCGCGGACTGCCACTCGACGACGGCGGATCCGCCTTGCAGGGCCTCCTGTGCGACCTCGACCGCGGCGGCGGTCACCTCGGGTCCGACGCCGTCACCGCCCAGGACAGCGACGTGGAGGGTTCGATTCGGTCGATCTTGCGGGTTGGTGTCCAAGCCACCTGCAATACCGATCGCCGCTCGGAATTTCACACACCCACGGTCTGGGTGATTTCCGACTGCGGGACCGTGACCGGCGCCTTCGGCAGCCGAATCGTGAACGTCGTCCCGACGCCTTCCTCCGAATCGAGTTCGATCGTCCCGCCGTGCCCTGCGATCGCCTCCTTCACGATGTGAAGACCGAGACCCGTGCCGCTGACCCCCGACGTGTTTGCCCCCCGCTCGAAGCGCAGGAACAGATCGTGCCGATCCCCTTCGGGCACGCCGATGCCGTTGTCGCTCACGATGATGACGTGAGATTCGCCCTCATCCTCGTAACTGATCCAGATCCGCGGATCCCGGTCCGGAGAGCGGTACTGGATCGCGTTCCCGATCAAGTTCATGAACGCCTTCGTCAGCGCCCACTCGTCGACCATGATCACCGGCATCGGCTCGACTCTAAGCCCTACGTCGTATTCCTCGATGTTGTAGCGCAGCGTGCGCAACACCTCGCCGATCAAGATGCCGAGATCCACCTCGGCAAACTTCATCTCGAACGTCGTGTCCAAGACGATGCTGTCCATCAAGTCGCCGACCAACCGCTCCATCATGTCGACTGCCGCCATGGAGTTCTCGATCGCCGATCCCACTCTCCCCTCGGTCTCTCCGAAGTAGCCCTTGGTCACGGAGGTCAGCATCAGCTTGATCGCCAACAAGGGCTTGTTCAGGTCGTGGATCGTGTTCTGTGTGAACTTGATCAACTCCTCGTTCTTGCGGCGCAACGCCATCTGGTGCTGGTCCAGCTCGCCGAACGCCTCGGCCATCTGGAGGTTGGACTGCAACGCCATGTCCAGCAGTCCGGATTCGCCATCATCGAGCGGCGCAACCGGCTCGGTGCCCGCTACGACCAATGTCTGATTCAGGTCGAAGTCCAGCTCCTCGTCCGAGAAGAGTTCCGAAAGCGGTGCGCTCTCGGCGGCACCCGACATCCCAGCGAGTTTTGTGACGGTGGTCTCACCCGGACCCGGTACCGGCTCCTGTTCTCGCTCGACTACGACGTCTGGCGTGACCGTCTCGGCCTGTACATCCTCGGGCTGAGTCTTCGTGGTGGATTCAGGCGGGGTCTCAGGCTGGATCTCCGTGTTCGGATCGTCATCTTTCTTCCGCACGGCGTCGAGCAGGGAATTCCAATCGTCGTGGGCACTGTGCTCCGCGGGATGCGCGCCCGCGTCGCCCTCTGCCTTATTGTCATCGCTGGCGGAGTCCGTGGTCTTGGCCAAGTCTGCGTCGCAGACTTGTTTCTCCTCGTCGACGGTGAACTCGGCGACATTCCGCTCGAGGCCGTCTCCCTGCAGTTCCCTCCACACGTCGAAGAGCGACCAGAGCTTGTTGCGCGCCGACTCCGCGACTCCTTCCGCGGTGATCTCACCCTTGCCCAGATCGTACTGCCTGATCTTCTGCTCGACGAGTTGACCAGCCGCGTGCACGAACGTCTCGTACACCCCCTGCGTATCCGTCGCGACGCTCGGAAACGCCTGGATGTCGTCGCGAATCAGGAAATGCGGATTCATCTCCTCTTCGGTCAGGATGTCGTCGAGGTCGCGCTTGTTGTACTGGATCACGACCGGAATCGTGTCCGGGTTCAGCCCGTTCGACCACAGGTTCTCCCGCAGACTGGTCAGCGCTTCGCGGTTCTCTTCGAGGCGGCTGCGCTGACTGTCGACGACCAAGACGACGGCATCCGCGCCCTGCAGCACGTACTTGCGCATGCGCTTGTACTTCGGCTGGCCAGGCACCGTGAAACCCTGGATCAAGATCTGGTAACCCTCGACGGTCCCCAAGTTGATCGGCAGGAAGTCGAACAACAACGTCGCGTCCTGCTCGGTCTTGATCGACACGAGCTTGACGTCGGTGCTCGGGGACATCACGCCGTGAACAGCCTGCAGGCTCGTCGTCTTGCCGCCGGCGCCGATTCCGTAGTACACCAGCTTGGCGTGAACCGTTTTCTCTGCGAGGTTGATGAAGCCCATGGATCTGGTCCTTTATCGACCAGATAGTTCGCGCGGCTTCAATCAGGAGGAGCCGAGTCCACGGCATTCGAACTGTGTCGATATTTTCTACATCCGCCGCGGCAACAACTTCTTCGCCGGTCGCAACGAGAACCACCGCACATTCGATTCTGAGAGAGTCGCCTTCAGGACGCGGTTCACGTCCTCGAGACTGATCTTTCCAATTCGGTCCACCGCGTCCATCGGCCAGTTGAGGCAGATCGCCGTGGCGAGATAGCGAGCGCGAGGAAGCAGATATGACCACGAGGAACTCGCGTAGGGTGGCACGGCCATGGTGTTCGCCACCTCGATCCTCGCCGGCCCGAGGGCGCTACGTCGAACACCAGTTTTCCTCATCCGCTGCAAGAAGAGTTCGATGTCCTCGCGCGCGGACGTCAGGTCCCGGCCGTTCTTGCCGCGCCGATTCACGCGCACAAGCGATTCACCTTTCCAGCTCAGGTACGAAAACGGCGGCGAGAGCGCATCCCATTCCACCCCGTGCTGCCTGAGGTCGGCGTAGGCGCGGTCGCGCATCACGATCATCGCGACCACGAAAGCGAGGTAGTCCTCGTCTCCCGGACGTAGCGCGGGGAACGCCGCGCTCACGTACGGTCCGTCGACGCGAGCGTGAACGGCGTCCGCGGTCAAGGTGGGAGCGGCGTCGTGCACGACGCGCGCCGGCGGGCCCCCGGACCGTGACGGCTTGCTGAGCCGATCGCGACACGCGGTCCACATCTTGGGTTCGAGATTGCCGATGATGACGAGCGCCGCGCCCGTGCATCCGTATCGATCGACATACCGCTTCCGCACCGCGGCGACATCCAATCGGGCTATCTCCTCGGGGATGCCGCGACTCTGCCTACCTTCGGGCTTGCCACGAAACACGGTCCGCCAGGCTTTCTGCTCGATCACGCTGCCCGGATAGAGCCAGGAGTGGTTGTCGCTCTCCAGCTTCGCGCGTCCGAGTGCGACGGCGACGCGATCCTTGGTCACTTCGAGTTTGCCGGCGAGCAAGCTCTCGATGAACGCGAGACGATCGACGGCGTCGCGGCGTGGACCGCTGTGCGAAATCAAGGTCTGTCCGGCCTGCACGTCGATGTTGAAGCGTTGCTTGGTCTTCACGCTGACCTGTGTCACTTCGAAGAACCAACGCAGGACCTCCGCGCAGCCGGTGCGACCCTTCGCGTCGTGTCCCCAGCCGATCGGCAGAGCCAGCGCGATGCTCACGTCGGTCGCTTCGGGCGAAGGAACGTGGAGAACATGCAGTCCGTTGTCCAGCACGACGACCTCTGGACTGGCCGCGCGCTTGGGAGCCGCCGCGTCTTTGGTTTGAGATATCGCCGCAGCGGCGAGCGCGACGACGGCCAAACACGCATCCCAACGAATCATCCCTGTAGCCTCCCTTGTGTCAGTTCGAGAACCCGATGTGCGAACGCATCGGCCATCTCCCGATCGTGGGTGATCAGCAGGCATGCCAGCCTGCGGCGACGCTGCGCGTTCATTACCATCATCATGACAGATCGAGCGGAGTCGTGGTCCAGGGAAGCCGTCGGTTCGTCGAGAACCAACACCGGCGGGTCGACCGACAACGCGCGCAGAAGCGCAGCCCGGCGACGCTCGCCACCGGACAATTCGCTCGCGGTCCGGGCGAGACTATCCGCCGAGAGTCCGATGGCCGCGGCCTCACGGTCACAATCGAAGGACTCGACCCGGGTCTCTTCGAGCAGTTCGCGGATCGTGCGCCCCGGAGTGAGCGACGCGAACGCGTCCTGAAAGAGCAATTGCCGATCCGTCACCCCGGTCTCGGTCGGGCGATCTGCCTGGACACGCCCCGTCTCCTGGAACAGGAGCTTCTGTCGCGAGGCGCACTCGACCCTGCCGCGGTCCGGTTTCAGGTGGCCCGTGAGAATCCGCGCGAGAGTCGACTTGCCGCAACCGGAGGGACCGACGATCGCGACGACTTCGCCGGGAGCCATCTGCATTTCGAGGTCGCAGAGGACCGAATTGGCGCCGAAGGACTTCGTCAGCCCCTGGACCCGCAGGACGACTCCTCGACACTCCCGCCGTTCCCAGTCCGGCCAGGTGCGCGATCGCGCGCTCGCCGCCTCGAACGCATCTTCGTGGTGCTCGAAGAGCCGCGCGCCGACGGCCTCGACGAGGGTGAAATCGTGCGTGGCGAGCAAGATCGCCGTCCCGTGCCGTTCCCGCAGCAGTTCCACACCGGCCACGAAGCTGTCGATCGAGGCGCCGTCCAGACTCGCCGTCGGCTCGTCGGCAAGCAGCAGCTTGGGCGCCCGCAACAGCGCGATCGCCAGCAGGACCTTTTGCGCCTGCC
>CAYYAQ010000063.1:0-23997 GCA_964469555.1 uncultured candidatus Brocadiaceae bacterium
AATCAAATCTCTTATTACGCTGGACGGTTCAGTCATCGCGAACGAGCAGGTTGCACACGTGGGTGGGCGATGCCCTCGGGAACGGTGTGTTACCATGGCAATGGCCGAATCTTCCAACCAGCGCACTCCGTTTGGGCACCATCGCCCACGGGATGTTCCATACTCTACGACGCAAGAGGGCCTCCTTGACCCCATGTTGGTCCCACGTCCACCCGACCAACATACCGTATAACACCCAACGTCTCGTCCTTTCTGTCTGTCGCGTTCACGTTTGTCCAACACCTGAAGAGGATCCGCCATGCCCCGGCAAGTTTGCGCCCTTTTTCTCTCCTTCTTCTTCGCATCTGCGCTTCTGACAGCGCAGACCCCGACGGTTCCGTCGACGATGCCCTTCCAAGGGCGACTCTCGCTGCAATCTAGCGGCGGTGGAGTGTCCGGCAATGTGAAGATGCTCGTCGCGATCTACCGTGTCGCCTTCGGCGGTTCGGCAGCCTGGACCGAAACGCACAACGCTGTGGCGGTCAACGGTGGGATCTTCAAGATCCAGCTCGGTAGCGTCATTGGCTTCCCGACGACCTTGTTTGACGGCAATACGCTGTATCTCGGACTGACCGTCGCGACGGACGCCGAGATGGCACCGCGCTTTCCGATCACGTCGCAGGCGTACTCACACGTCGCTGGAAACGCGAACGACGTGAAGGGCAACCACATTCATCCCAAGTCGGTGAGCATCGGAACCACTCCGGTCATCGACGCCACCGGCAAGTGGGTCGGATCGCCGACAGGGCTGCAGGGGCCGAAGGGCGACACCGGTCCCGTCGGTCCCCGGGGTCCCAAGGGCGCGACCGGTTCGACCGGTGCCGCAGGCGCCAACGGCGCGGCTGGCCCCACCGGGCCGACCGGCGCGGCTGGCCCCCAGGGTCCGAAGGGCGACACCGGCGCCAACGGCCTGACCGGCCCGCAGGGCGCGAAGGGCGATACCGGCTCACAAGGCCCGAAGGGTGACACTGGCCCCGCTGGCCCCGCTGGTCCCGCTGGACCGCAAGGCCTGATCGGTCCCGCCGGCCCGCAAGGCCCTGCTGGTCCTCTCGGTGCTACCGGCCCCACGGGTCCAAAGGGCGATACTGGCGTCACCGGCGCCCCGGGCCCCGCCGGCCCCGCCGGCCCCGCTGGTCCCGCTGGCCCGCAAGGCCCGAAGGGTGACACTGGCCCCGCTGGTCCCGCTGGCGCCGTCGGCTCACAAGGCCCGAAGGGTGACACCGGCGCGACTGGCGCTATCGGCCCGGGCGGTCCCGCTGGCCCCATCGGCCCGCAGGGCGCGAAGGGTGACACCGGCGCGACCGGCGCGACTGGCGCGACTGGCGCGACCGGCCCGCAAGGTCCCAAGGGTGACCCCGGCACGACTCCCTGGGTCACGTCCGGCAGCGACATCTCCTACACTGCCGGCAAGGTCAGTATCATCGGCCCCACCGCTACGAGGGTCCTCTACGTGAGGGGCAGCGCCGAGGTCACCGGCACCCTGACAGTCGGCGGCAGCAAGGCGTTCGTGCAGCCGCACCCGACCGACCCGTCGAAGCAGATCACGTTCTTTTGCCTCGAAGGCAACGAGAGCGGCACGTACTTCCGCGGCACCGGGAAGTTGGTCAATGGTCGGCTCGAGATTCCGATTCCGGAAGAGTGGAAGCTCGTCTCCGCCGTCAAGGGCATCACCGTCCAGTTGACGGCGATCCGCAGCTTGGCTCGCCTCACGGTCTTCGAAAAGAGCCGCAACAAGATCGTCGTCATGGGCGATGTCGATTGCGAGTTCGACTATCAGGTCAACGGCGTGCGCCGCGGCCACACCGACTACACGCCGTTCAGCGAGAACACGACGTTCCGCCCGACGGTGGCTGGTGTGCCCTTCGGCATGGAGTACTCGAAGTCCTATCGAGACATCCTGGTTCGCGCCGGGATCCTCAACGCGGACTACACCCCGAACGAGGTGACTGCGCAGCGTTTGGGTTGGAACCTGAAACTGCCGAAGTCTGTCGACACCGTCGACGTCCCTCAACGATAACCAAACCGGAGGCTCACAATGAAGACGTTGTATATACCTCTGGCAGCCTTGGTCGGTCTGGGTGGTGCACTATCCGCCCAGACGATCACGGACAACTCCGGCTCGAGTAGCGTGAACTACTTCTCGGAGTCCAAAGGCCAAGCCGACGGCGGATCGTCGAGTTCGAGCACGTTCGCTCTCACCGCGACCGTCGGCCAACACGAGCCCGGAAAGCGCAATTCGGCGACCTACTACCTGTCCGGTGGGTTCATCGGGACTCTCGATGCTGTCAGCGCGGGAGCGTGGATCACGGCGGCCTCTCCGACGTTCCACACGCCCCGTTCGACCAACCTGATCTGGTTGACCGGGACTCGACTGAACGTGGGAATACCGGCGGTGACCATCTCGGGCAAGCCTGCCCCCGTCATCGCCTCGTCGCCCACGGATGTCGCGGTGCGATTACCCACGCTGCCGGATCCTGGATGGCATTCGATCGCCTTGACGAACAGCCTCGGGACGACGTCCATCGAGCGGGGTGTCGGCGTGTTGCCGATGCTCTACACGGACGGCGCCGCGGCTTCGAATGTGTCGTTCGATCTGGTCTTCAAGGGCACGAAGAACGACTCCGTCATCTGGGGGCTCGGTTCCAACACCGGGCCGAAGATTCCGATCGCGCCGTATCTGCACGGGCTGACGCTCAACTCGTCGTTCGTCAGGATCTTGCCGTCGTTCCAGATCAAGGATGCTTCCGGCGAGTCTCGTTTGCCGATTCCGCCGGTGCCGTTTGTGTTCACGATCTACTGCCAATCGTTGTTCATAACCACCAACCCGGGATACAGCCCCGGTTCGTTCTCCAACCGCGTCAGCTTCTAGAGCGAATACCATCATGAAACGCACATGCATCGCAATCAGCGTCGCCGCGCTCTGCGGCGTGGCCTCCGCTCAGTCCATGGCCATCAGTCCGGACCCCATCTTCTCGCGTAGCGAGGGGGCGGGCACCGTGAGAACGTTCGGGGCATACGCGGCAGGTCGATACCAGTTCATCGACGGCAACCACCGCGGCAGCTCCTCGATTCTCAAGGAACTCTGCTTTCGTCACGATCACCGCAACTACGACGTGACGACCGGCATGGGCCGCAGCTGGACCGGCGTCCAGGTCAGGGTGTTCCAAGGCGACCTGTCCACGTTCAACTCGACGTTCAGCACGAACTCGAGCACGGTGCCGACCCTTGTGTTCAGCAACTCTGTCAGCTGGCCGATCGTACTGGGGGCTTCCGACCCGTTGCCGAACATGTGGCGCATCGCGTTCCCGTTCAGCACGAACTACGCCTACGGCGGCAACCTCGACATCTGCACGGATCTGACGTTCGAAGGTGGATCGTTGGCAAATAGCGCGTCCTGGTCGGGAAGCACGAGGCACTCGTACTACCTCGATTCGTTCTTCGTCGGCAGCTTCGCGAGGGGTTCCGATGTCATCCTTGGCCACACCAACGGTGGTTGTGTCGACGGTGGCAGTTCGACGACGAGTGGAGCGTCTGTGAAGCTTGACATGGCGACCTACGGGCCGAACATGGCGAACGTCATGTTCCGCAACAAGTACTTCCTTCTCGCGACTGGCCAGAACTTCGCCAAGAACTCGACCATGATGCTTGTGATAGCGTTCCGGGCGGCCGTGACGGGCGTGCCCGTCGGTATTCCGTGCAACAGCCTCTACCTCAACCCGGCGTTGACGTGGTTCCTCTACCCTCAGGCGACGAATTCAGTCGGAATGATGTCTCCGTTTGCCTTCGGACTCTCTGCAGGTCTGACGAACTACAACCCTACCTGGGCCGGGTTCAACCTGGTCGTCCAGGGTGCTTGGACCGACAGCCAGAACGGTCGACTGAAACTGAGTGCGGCATCGCGCAACTCTTTCTCCGCATTGCCGCTGCCAAACACCGCTGCGGTGAGGATGAAGACTGCGTACGATTACAACGCAGCGAGTGCGACGGCCACTTTCACAGGCGACGGCGACAGTACGGCAATCCCGATCATCTGCTACAGAAAGTAGCCGCGTGAAGGCCGGCGACATCGCCGATGATACAGCATGGTTGTCGTGCGAAGGGGCGATTTTGCCCCTTCGGCATGTACGGAGAGGGCCTTTCTCCTTCAGCAGATCGATGTGCGACCCGAACCGGGTCGGCGTCCAGCTGGCGGACCAGGGCGTCTGGACGGTCCCCGATCATGCGGTCCGGCTGGTAGTCACGGGACGGGGTCCCTGGGGTGATCGCCTGCACCCGAGTTTCTTGTGTAAGATCCAAGGCACCCCCACAGATCCGACCCCTTCCAGGAGGATTCGTGTCCGACCCCTCTCGCCTGCTCCCTGGGTTTACGCCCGCGATGGCGTTGCTCTGCGTCGTCACTCTCTTCAGTTCCAGTCTGGTTGCCCAGGAGGATGTCGCTGAGGCTGCTTCCAAGAAGCCGTCGAAGTCCGAGGTCGTGGCCAAGGCCCTGCGTCGATGGGTGCACGATTTCGAGGCCGGAGAGATCTCCGTCGATGGCGGGGTCAACTTCTTCAAGCACAGCAACGTCGGCTACATCCGCATCGCCCTGCAAGGGGGAGTGTTCGCGGAGCCGCCTGAGAATCAGGCCCTCACGCACTTCACGATGCTGCAGCGGCTGGTCGTGTTGGCGGAGAAGAACCCGTCGAAGGAGACCGCGGGTGCGCTGCTCGCGCTCGCGGCAACCGGGTTCGCACACGACATGTTCAATCACAAGACGATGATGGTCCGCGACCTCGGACACTTCGCGCTCCTTCGCGTGGATGCGCCCTCTGCCTGGGAACACGTGCACTCCGTGGCCAAGACCGAGCTCGTGAAGTTGGTCGATGGCGAGGAAGTCGTCTCGGTCGATGAGATCGATCCACTGTTCGACGTCGATGCGCGCGCCATGTGGCGGATCGCCGCGATTCGATTGCTGGGCATGAAGGAGAAGAGCGTCTTCCGGAGTTCGATCGAAAAGTGGCTCCTCAGTTCTGACGGGCGCGTGCGTCTGGCCGCCGCCGAGTCGCTCAGTTTCCTGCACACACCAGAGTCGTTGTCCGTGGTCACGCGCGCGATGGCGAGCGAGACGCACCCGATGGTCGTTGTCGCGCTCATCCAGACCATCCAACGGACTCTCAACAAGCACGCGGAGTTCGTCGAAGAGGAAGTCTCGGAGCGGGCGCTGCGCGCTGCGCTCGGCTTGCTCGGCAAGCACGGGTGGCGCGGCGACATGGCGATCGTACAGCTGATTCACAATCACCCGGTCAAGGCCGCGGTGGAGCCGTTCATCCGGTTGATGCGCCAATCGCGCGGCGAGGTAGATCCGATTCTCAAGATCGTGAACAAGAACGCCTCACGGTTCCTCGGGCTGGAGGCGCATCGGGCGCTGAGGCGAATCACCGGGGCGATCATTGTCGACGATCCTGCGAAGTGGGAAGAGTTCTGGGCGAGCAAGAAGAACGAGATCGTCGTGAAGCGGCGGGGTCCGGCGGACAAGTCTCGGACGTACGCGGCGCGCCGCGGCGGAAGCTTCTACGGAATCCCGGTGCTCGGCTGCGAAGTCGTGTTCGTGATCGACACGTCCGGGAGCATGAGCACCCGGGTCAAGGCCAAGATTCCGGTGGGGTCGAAGGGCAAGATGGGGACGATGCGCGGGACGCGGCTCGCCGTCGCGAAGCGCCAGACCCTGAAGGCGATCCAGGGCATGCCGAAACACTCGCGGTTCAGCATCGTGACGTTCTCCAGCAAAGTGCGCGCGTGGAACGCGAAGCCGGTGGTTGCGCGGGTCTCCGCGCGCCGGACGGCGGCGAGCATTCTCGGCAAGCTGAAGCCGCATGGCGGAACGAACGTCTTCGACGCGCTCGTTCACGTGCTCGAGGCGCGGGACATGGGCTACGGTTCAAAGCCGACGACGAACGTCGACGAAGTGTTCGTTCTCTCCGACGGCAGGCCGTCTGGCGGAGTGCTGACCGACCCGAAGGAGATTCTGCGGGTCATCAAGGCGATCAACAAGATTCGCAAGATCCGGATTCACTGCGTGTTCGCCGGTGAGGGCGACGATGTGGGTGCGAGTTTCATGCGCCAACTCGCCGAGGAGAACGGCGGCGTATTCGTGCAAAGCTGACCGGCAACCCGGGCTCTCGATCAGGCTGTGCGGGCGCGGAGGTCGTCGTCTATTTCGGGATTGACGCCTTCCGCGAGTTGGCGGGTCAGTTCGCGGGAGCGCTTCTCCGGTGAACCAGTGACGCGAGCGACGAGAGCGTAGATCGAAGGTACTACGATCAGCGTCGTCAGCGTGGCGATCGAGACACCGGCGACGACGACGACGCCGATCGCGACTCGCGCTTCGCCGCCCGCGCCCGTCGCGAGGACCAACGGAATCGACCCGAGAGAAGTGGAGAGGCCCGTCATCAAGATCGGTCGTAGTCGCAGTACCGACGCTTCGAGCACGGCGTCGTGCACCGAGCGCCCCTTGTCGCGGAGTTGGTTCGCGAATTCGACGATGAGGATGCCGTTCTTCGTCGCGAGTCCGATCAGGATCACGAGAGCGATCTGGCTGTAGATGTTGAGCGACTGATCAAACAGCCACAAGCCAGCGAGGCCACCGAAGACGGCCAACGGCACCGTCAGCAGAATGACCAAGGGCTGCAGGAAGCTCTCGAACTGGGCCGCGAGCACGAGGTACACCAGCAGCAGCGAGATACCGAACGTGAACATCAGCGCTCCCGACGCTTCGACGAACTCCCGGCTCTGGCCCTTGTAGGCGACGCCGGGCGCACCGCGGAGATCGTCGCGCACGACGTCCTGCAGGAACGTGAGCGCTTCGCCGAGGCTGTAGCCTTCGGCGAGGTTCGCGGTGATGGTGATCGCGCGCAGGCGGTTGTATCGATTCAGCGTAGACGAATCGGCGAACGAGCGAAGCTCTACGAGGTTGGCGAGGGGCACGAGTTTGTCTGTCGTCGTGGACCTCACGTAGACCAGTTCGAGATCCTGTGGCGAACGCTTGTCCGCGTCTCTCGCTTCCAGGATCACGTCGTACTCCTCGCCGCGGTCGACGAACGTTGTCACTCGCCGCGAACCCATCAGTGTTTCGAGCGTCCGTCCGATCTCGCGCACGGACACGCCGAGGTCCGCTGCGCGGTCGGTGTTGACCACGATCTCGAGTTGGGGCTTCGTCTCCTCGTAGTCGGAGCCTACCGCCGTGAGATTGGGGTTCTCCGCGGCGCGGGCGAGAAGGACGTCGCGCCACTCGACGAGTTCGGTGAACGTCGAGCCCGTGAGCACGAATTGCACCGGTTGACCGCTGCGCCGCAGCAGCCCGGACCGTGGGATGCAGAAGGCCTTGTAGCCCGCTAGCGCGGCGAGCTTCTCGTTGACCTCCTTCATGACGTCTCGAGTCGAGCGACGATCCGTATCGTCGAGCTTGAGGAGCACCGTGCCGAACGCGGAGTTGACGTCGCCGCCCGAACGCCACGATCCAGGCACGCGAATCAACACGCGCTGCGCCTCACCCGCGTCGTAGATCTCCATCATGACGTCTTCGATCTTCTTCGCCATGCGGACCGAGTGCGGGTACGAGGCACCCTCGGGGCCCTTCGCCGTGATGCGGAAGTTGCCGCGGTCCTCAGGTGGGGCGTACTCCTGCGGCAGTGACCGGTAGAGTCCACCGATCGTCGCCGACAAGCCGACGACGAGGATCACCGCGGCGAGAGGCTGGCGGATCATGCCTTCGAGGAACCAGCGATAGCCTGCCTGGATCGGGCGGAAGCCGTCATCGACGAGCCGCGAGAGACGCGGCGGCGCGCCCTTGCGGAGCATGAATGCGCACATCGCTGGCGTCAGTGTCAAAGCGACGAGCGTCGAGACGAACACCGCGCCGGCGAGCGCGAGCGCGAATTCGGCGAAGAGCTTGCCCGTGTTGCCGCTGAGCAGCGAGATTGGGACGAATACTGCGATGAGTACGACGGTGGTCGCGACGACCGCGAAGGCGACCTGCCGGCTGCCGAGGTACGACGCGCGAAGCGGCGGCTCCCCGTTCCTGGTTCGGCGTGAAATGTTCTCGAGGACGACGATGGCGTCGTCGACGACGAGCCCGATGGCGAGCACGAGGGCGAGCAGTGTCAGCAGGTTGATCGAGAATCCCAGCAGGTAGAGCACGAAGAAGGTGCCGACGAGGGACACGGGGACTGTGATCGCTGGGACGAGTGTCGCGCGCGCGTTGCCGAGGAAGAGGAAGATCACGAGCACGACGACCAGCGCCGTGATCGCTAGAGTCTTCCACACCTGTTCGATTGCGGCGTTGATGTAGACGGAGCTGTCCGAACTCGGATGGATCTCGATGTCCGGCGGCAGGGACTTCTTGATGCGCTCGACGCGCTCTTTCACACAGGCGATGACATCGAGTGTGTTGGCCTTCGCCTGCCGCAGAATCCCGAGCCCGACCATGTCCACGCGGTTACGGCGGAAGGACGTGCGGTCGTCGGTCGCACCGCGTTCGACTTGCGCCACTTCGTTGAGACGGACGAGGTGTCCCCGCTGGCCGCGACCGACGACCAGGCGCGAGAAGTTCTCCGCCGTTCGGAATCCCCGTTCGACGCGCACCGTGAACTCGCGGTTTGTCGACTCGACGCGACCGGCGGGGAGCTCGACGTTCTGCGCACGCAGCGCCTGTTCCACGTCGCCCACGGTGAGGTTGGCCGCGGCGAGTGCCTGTCTGTCGAGCCAGATGCGCATCGCGTAGCGGCTGCCGCCGCCTTTGCGGATCCGTGCGACGCCGGGAACGGTCGAGAGTTGATCGACGATGTAGCGCTCCGCGTAGTCCGTCAGTTCCATCACGTCGCGCTTGTCGCTCGTCAAGCTGAGCCAGAACACCGAGTCGCTCGACGAATCGACCTTGGCGATCTCGGGCGGGTCGGCCTCTTCGGGCAGGTCTTGCAGCACGCGGGAGACGCGGTCGCGGATGTCGTTGGCACCCCCGTCGATGTCGCGTTCCAGGACGAACTCGACCGTGATCGACGAGCGCCCGTCGCTCGTCTCCGACGAGATCGTGCGGATTCCCTCCACGCCACTGACGGCGTCTTCGATGACTTGGGTCACGCGGGTCTCCACGATCGAAGCGGCGGCGCCCGGATAGGTCGTATCGATGCTGACCGTGGGGGAATCGATGTCCGGGAATTCACGCACCCCGAGGCGTGCGTATCCGACGATGCCGAGAACGACGGCGGCGAGGCTGAGCACCGTCGCGAAGACGGGTCGCTTGACGGAGATGTCGGAGAGGATCACCGGGTTTTCACCACCCGCACCTTGAGACCCTGGTCGGGTTTCACGAGGCCTTCATCGACGGGCACGAGCCCTTCGACGACGACGAGGTCAGCAGGCGCGAGACCGGAGACGATCTCGACAGTGTCGACGCGACGCCGCCCGATCGACACGCTGACGCGTCTCGCGGTGTCTTCCGAATCCACTCGGAATACGAAGTGCCTTCGACCGGAGAGGATCAGCGCCTCCTCGGGGACCTGCAACACCGATCGCGCGCCACGGTTGATCGTCACCTTGAGCAGCATGCCGGGACGAAGCTTGCGATCAGGGTTGGGCATGCGTGCGCGGAAAGTGATGGAGCGCGTTCGGGAGTCGAGTCGCGTGTCGATCGTCGCGACTTCACCCGGGAACAACTGTCCCGGCCACGCGACGCTACGCGCGGTGATCGTCATTCCAGTCTTCACGTTCGGCAGCCACGGTTCCGGAATCGTGAAGTCGAGTTTCACGATGGACAGATCGTCGAGTGTCGTGATGACCGTCGAAGGCTGCACGTATGCGCCAACGCTGACCCGTCGCAACCCGAGCACGCCCGAGAACGGCGCGACGATGCGGCGATCCGCGATCGCCGCTTCCAGGCTGAGGACGCGAGCCTCGGCGGCGTCGAGCAGGGCCTTTGCTTCATCGTGCTCGCGTTCACTGGTGAGGTCCCGATCGAACAGGTCTTTGGCGCGTTTGAAGTTGAGCCGCCGGTCATCGCGGACGGCCACGGCCTCGGTGAGTTGCGCCGTCTCCTCGTTTGCGTGCATCTCGACCAGGAGGTCGCCCTTCTTCACGTTCTCCCCGTCTTCGAAGTGGATGACGGCGACGTGGTCTGCGCGGTTTGGCGTGATCGACACGGACTCATTGGCCTTGACCGTGCCGAGGGCCTCGAGCGTGTCCGCGAACGGGACCTTCGCCACTCGTGCGAGGATGACGGACGGCGCACTACGCCCGCCTTCACTACCGTTGACCTTCTTCGAGGTGCCCGCGAACAGTTCGGGGAACCCGAGTAGGAATGCGGTGGCGACGGCGCCGAGCGCGATCAGGTAGACGAGGGCAGTGCGCATGGCGGGGAGTCTACGTCGAGGAGGGGGGGGAAGCGTAACGGATCAGGACATTCCGTGTGGACCTCCAATGTCCCATGGAGGCGATCAAAATCTTCCCGGACACGGTTTTGATAGTCACGGGAGATAGGTGGAGTCGGTACGTTTCGGGGTGTTCGGCGCCAACCTCCCATGGCGTCGTGAACCCCACCTCGACCGACATGAAGCCCTCCAATCTCGCGGCCACGTTCCTTTGTGCACTGTTGATTCTGTTGATCGCACCCGCCGGGGTCGCGCAGGAGAAGCCGGTGGCGAAACCCGCGCAGGACGACGGTCGGATCCCCGTGCTGTTGATCACCGGCGCCAACAATCACGAGTGGCAGTTCACGGCGCCGTCGCTGCAGCGCATCCTCGCCGAGAGCGGTCGCTTCGACGTCACGGTGACGGACGAACCGGCCAAGACCCTCGCCGACGCCGAGGCGATCGCGAGGTACCGCGTGTTCGTTCTCGACTACTGCGGTCCGCGCTGGGGCCAGGCCGCGGAGAAGAACTTTCTCGCGGCTGTCGAGCGCGGCGCTGGCGTGAGTGTCATCCACGCTTCCAACAGTGCCTTCAAGGGTTGGGTCGAGTTCGAGAAACTCGTGATGTTCTGCTGGCGGAAGGGAACCGGCCACGGACGGTTCCACGCCTTCGACGTCAAGGTCACCGATCGCGACCATCCGCTGACGAAGGACATGCCGGACCTGCGAACGCACCCGGACGAACTCTATCACGCTCTCGTGCACATGCACGGCGCGAAGCACCGCGTGCTCGCGACCGCGCATTCGAGCAAGAAGTCCGGTGGTTCAGGCAACGACGAACCGATGGTCATCGTGCGCACCTGGGGCAAGGGTCGTGTGTTCCACACTCCACTTGGCCACGTCTGGCGAAACGTACTCGCCACGCGCGCGTCCCACGCCGATCCGCAGTTTCGCCAACTCGTCGCGAGAGGAACGGAATGGGCAGCTACCGGCAGAGTCACGCTTCCTTCGCAGCCGCCGAACTTCCTCACCGCAGCGGAAAAGAAGGCGGGGTTCCGGCTGGTGTTCAACGGTCGCGACTTGACTGGTTGGCGCGGCTACAAGAAGAAAGATGCTTCGAAAGGCTGGATCGTCGAAGACGGCGCGATCCACAGGGCCGGCGGCGGCGGCGATCTGATCACGTCTGAGCAGTTCGGTGACTTCGATCTACGGTTCGACTGGAAGGTCGGTCGCGGTAGCAACAGCGGCGTCATCTACCACGTGCGCGAGACGCAGAACGCGACGTACCGTACGGGGCCGGAGTATCAGGTTCTCGACGACGCGAATCACCGTGCGGGGTCGAAGCACGCCGCGGCGTCGCTCTACGACATGGTCGCGCCGAAGGGCAACAAGCCGAAACCGACGGGTGCCTACAACACCGGTCGCATCGTGATCCGAAAGGGTCGGTTGGAGCACTGGCTCAACGGTGTCAAGGTCGTCGACAGCCCGATCGCGGGCGAGGAGTGGAAGGCGATGATCCGCGCGAGCAAGTTCAGGAAAATGCCGGAATTCGGCACTTACGCTTCCGGTCACATCGCCCTGCAGGATCACGGCAACGCGGTGTGGTACCGCAGCATCCGCATCAAGGTTTTCAAAGACTGAGCGCCCGTTGGCGCACACCCGTCCCCCAACCAACAAGAAGAAGATCAGTCCTTGGCGCAAGTGTTGAAAGGCAGCCTGTCCGCTCTCGCACTCTCGCGGCTTGTGTTCTGCGCGGTGCCTTGGGTTCGCGGGTCGTCGTCCCGCACCTTGTCGAGTCAACAGGCCGCGGGCCCTATCGACGCACCAAAGCGGAACGGCTCCATTCGACCGTCGATGGCTTTTGGCGAGATCTCGACCAAGCCGGGCGGGGGTACCGAGTCCTCGAGTTCGTTGCTCTACGGGTTCGAGGCAGGTGCCCGCTTTACTGGAAAGGGATTTGGTGCCGCGGTCGGGTACTACAACCGCAGGTGGGACGTCGACAGCGTAACGTTCACGGACATGCCGGTACCGCTGACACTGGTGGGGCGGAACCAGTCGTTCGACGGGTTCATGATCACCGCGAATGTGAGATGGTGAGGCCGGAACCAGCAGCATGGGCAACGTCCTGATCTTCGGCGCGACTTCGGCGATCGCAGCCGAGGTCGCCCGACTGTATGCGGCGCGGGGCGACCGACTGTTTCTCGTCGGACGAGACCCGGAAAAGCTCTCGTCCCTCGTGACATCGATCGGTGATCGTGTCGTCGGCCACGAGAGTTGCGACCTCAACGAACTCGAGTCGAATGCCGGGCGAGTCCAACAGGCGATCGATGCGCTCGGTGGGCTCGACATCGCGTTGATCGCGCACGGTTACCTGGGAGACCAGATCCGGAGCGAGACCGAGTTCGAGCACGCCAGGCAGGTCCTCTCGACGAACTATCTGTCGGCGCTGTCGCTGTTGATGCCGCTCGCGAACTTTTTCGAGTCACAGGGCCGCGGCCACCTCGCCGCGATCACGTCCGTGGCGGGAGAACGTGGTCGCCCTCGCAACTACACGTATGGTTCAGCCAAGGGCGGGCTGACCAAGTACCTTCAGGGCATGCGCAGCCGGATGTACCGGACCGACGTGTGGATTCACAATCTGAAGCTCGGGCCCGTCGACACACCGATGACCGTTGATCACGAGAAGCACGCGCTGTTCGGCGAGAAGAAGAAAGTCGCGCGGGGTATCGTCAAGGCGACGGATAGCCGGAGACACGTGACCTATCTTCCTCGCGTGTGGGCTCTGGTGATGTTCGTCGTGCGAATCGTGCCGGAGCCGATCTTCCAGCGGTTCAAATTCCTCGCCGGTAGATAGTCCGATAAGCCTGCTCAGCGGCGAGCTGCCAGGAGTTGTTTCTTCGCGTTCTCCACGGTCGTGCGGAAGCCGCCCGGCATGTCCAGGTCGTCGATCATCGCGTCGAGAATATGCTCGACGGCGGACCAATCGGACAAGGTCGCGTAGCAAGTCGCGGCGGCGATTCGGGCGTGGACGAACATGGGCATCACGCGTTGCTCGGCGAGCAGCCGCCACAAAGCTGGCTCGAATTCGTCGAGGATGACGCGGGCTTCGGTCGCGTCCTGGACACCGTCCCGACTCGCGAAGAGACCGCGGTATATCGCCAGCAGTTGGTCGTGGGGGAAGCGTCTCTTGCTCTCATCGAGAGCCATCCGCAAACTGTTGACCGGAAAGTTCCCGGTTGTCATCGCTCGGTTGACGAACGAAACCCACGTCGCCGCGATGTCGGCGTCGGTCTGTAGCGCGTCCTGGAGTTGTCGCATGGTGGCGGACGCGATGCCGGACGGGTGTTGGATTCCCTCGAGTGCGCGCTGAACTTTGAGACGGAGACCGATGTGGCTGAACGGGCTGTGGCACGCGCGAACGTACCAGTGTTTCGCCTCTTGCGTCTCCCTGCGCCCGCTGTGGAAGCTCGCGAGCTTGAGCAACGCCTGCGGGTATTCCGGATAGATCGCGAGGGCCGTGTGGACGCTAGCGACCGCGGCGACCTTTTCGGGAGGTTTGCGGTTGTAGAGGATGGCCGCGATGTCGTGGTGCATGTTCGCAGAGCCCGGTTGCACCTGGACATCGCTGAACAGGAGCGGTTCGTCTTCGTCCCAGAGATTGTTCCGCGGAAGTACGATGGCGACGTTCAGCGCGACATAGATTCCGAGGCCGATTCTCATCGGCTTGGCTTGCTTCGCGAACTGGATCAAGAGCAGCGCCACTATCAGACAAAGGCCGAGGCTCGGTGTGTAGTAGAGGCGTTCGCCGAAGATCGTGCCGGCCACCACTGGAACGTTGGACGCCGTGAACGAGAAACCGAGCAACAACGCCATCCCGAGGAAGAGAAGCGGCAGCCTCTTCGCGAATACGAGACCGGTGATGAGAATGGTCAACAACGCGACGGTCGACGCCAAGAACCCGGGATCGGAGGGCGACGTGACGATCGAGAACGTGCCGACGCCGTACAGGAACGACAGGGGGTAGGGCACGAGACACTTGTACAGGCCGTAGCCCCAGATCTTGATCGCGGTGAGGAGACGCGTCGTCGTGTCGACGTGGGCGAGCGGGTTCTTGAGGTTATCGATTTCACGAGGGATGTGGGACATGTCCGCGAGGGCGTTGTTGCGGAGCAGGAACCAGATGAGGAGCGCGGGTACGACGACGATGGCGTACTTCAAGAGCCAGGATCGTGTATCGCCGATTAGCCAACCACGTGCGAGCTGGAAGCACGGCAAGAAAGCGACCCACGCGAGCGCACTCTCCTTCGAACAAAACGCGACGAGCAAGAGCACGCTGCTGGCCACGAGGCTCCCCTTCGTGTTTCTTCCAAACAAGAGCAGTGCTCCGAGGCCGCAGGTGAACGCGAGAAGCTCGGTTCGTCCGACAATGCTGACGACGACCTCGTGGTGGATGGCGTGCGCGCCGAAGAGCAGCGCGGTCATCACTGCGACGGGCGGACTTATCTTGAGGCTCAGGACGAAACGCCAGACCAGCACCACGGCGAGAAGGTGGAGGAGGAGGTCGATGATGTGGTGGGGGACCGCATGGTTCTTCGCCGAGAAACTCGGCTTACTGAGCAGGTGGTGCGTCAGTGCGAACGAGTAGATCGGCACGGGTCGGTAGAGCGCGTCATACGTTTCGTTGCCGGCCCAAAAGTGTTGGGTGAAGTAGAACGCGGGGCTGTGCAGCGTGCTGATGAGCGGCTGCTCGGCTCCGTTTCGGAAGGTGGGCTTCGCGAGCAGCGCTGCGTCGACGGCAAACGCGTTGCCGACCGAGGGGACGTACATGGCGAACACCAGGAGGAGCGTCAACCAGAGCCCGCGGGTCGGCGTCTTTGGTTGGTCGCTCGCTGATTGTCCGGACATGGGCTTAGGAGACGAGCGCTCGGGGCGTAGATCAACCCTCGAGGTTGTTTTCGCGTTGTTCTTGTGTCTATCGCTTGTCCGCGGTCCTACACGTGCGCCACCACGTTCTCGTGCTCCTGCGACTGCAGGATCGCGAAAGCCACGTGGCTCATCGCACTGTTGATCCTCCGGAGGTGGATCGCACTCGATTCGTGGGACGTCAGTTTCCCGGCGTTAGGGCGCGCGAAGTGCCGGTCATCAACGCAGTTCGGCGAGGACGGAGACGAGGGTCTTTGGATCATCCGTGATGATGCCGTCTACGCCGGACTCGACGGCGGCGCGCATGGCGTCCGGCGTGTTGACGGTCCACGTGACGATCGAAAGGTCGTGGCGGTGAGCGCCGCGGATCGCGGCATCACTGAGTTTGCTCCACTCGAGAGAGAGGCCCCGGTAGCCCTCGGCCACGAGCTGCTCATACCAGTCGTCCGCGATGTTCTCATCGTCGTGGTGGTGCGGATCCTCATCGATGTAGACCATTCGGGCGTCGGGGAGGATCGTGTGAATCTCGTGTGCCTGCACGTCGTTCCAGGCACAGACCGACACGTGATCGTGGGGGAAGTCGGCGTCGAGCAGGGCGTTCGAGATCGCCTCGACGGCGCCGTTTACCTTGAGGTCGAGGATGAGTCGCGCTTGATCACGACAAAGCGCTGCGAGTTCGGCGAGGGACGGGATCGGTTCCCCTCGGTACTCGCTGCCCGTTCTTGAGCCGGCATCGATTGCGCGGAGTTCGTGGATCGTCAAGGCAGATGCGTCGCCTGTGCGGTCCGTCGTCCGGTCGAGGTCGTCGTCGTGGAACAGGAACGCGACGCCGTCCGCCGCAATCCTCACGTCCGTCTCGATCGCAGTTGCGCCGAGATCGAGGGCTTGTCGAAATGCGACCATCGTGTTCTCGGGGGCGATGATGTTGTTGCCGCGGTGGGCGACGATCTGGGTCTTGTGCGTGGGGGATTCCATTGGGGGCAACCGTACTACCTAGTGTGTTCGGCCAGTCCGGTCGTCGGGTTGAGAGCTTCCGCGCAATGGCGGGTTATGGAGTGAAGTACGTGGGGCCACTCGCCTTGCGCACCATTCGTCGTCGTGTGAGGAGGCATCTCTGGTATCGTGCTCGGGCCCCGTCCGGGCGCCGCCCGAGAATCGAACCGATATGGGAGATCACGACGTGAGTTCCGGAGTCGACGAAGCCCACCTGCGGGCCTTCATGAAAGCAGTCCTCGCGGATGTGCAGGCGCTGGGCACGATGTTGGATCGCGGCCTGATCGAGAGCGATGTGCGTCGGATCGGCGCCGAGCAGGAGATGTTCTTCGTCGATTCCGCCGGTCGCCCGGCGACTCCAGCCATCGAGGTGATGAATCGCCTCGACGATCCGAGCTTCACTCACGAGCTCGCGCTGTTCAACCTCGAAGCGAACCTGTCGCCGCAGAGGTTTGGTGGGTCCTGCTTGCGCGACATGGAGGAGGAACTTCAGCATCTCGTAGCGATGGCGCGGGAGGCGGCGCACGCCGAGAACAGCGAAATCGTCATGACGGGGATCTTGCCGACGCTCGAACAGTCCGACCTCGGCACCGAGAACATGACGCCGAACCCCCGTTACGTCGCACTCAACAACGCGATGAGTCGGGCGCGAAATGGTCGGTTTCACTTCCGCATCAAGGGCGTCGACGAACTCGAAACCACGCACGACAACGTGATGCTCGAGTCGTGCAACACCAGTTTTCAAGTACACTTCCAGGTCGCGCCGGAGGAGTTCGCCAAGCTCTACAACCTGGCGCAGGCGATCAGCGGCCCGGTGCTCGCGGTCGCGGCGAACTCGCCCGTGCTGCTCGGGCGAAGGCTTTGGCACGAGACCCGGTGCGCGTTGTTCCAGCAGTCTGTGGATGGTCGATCGGAGGCGCACAAGGCGCGGGGCTTGCGACCGCGGGTGAGTTTCGGAACGGACTGGGTGAAGGAATCCGTGCTCGAGATCTTCAAGGAGGACATCGCGAGGTTCCGCGTCGTGATCGCGTCAGATCTGGACGAGGATCCGATGGCCGTGATCGAGCGGGGCGAAGTGCCGGCGCTGAAGGCGCTCCGGGTCCACAACAGCACCGTCTACCGATGGAACCGAGCGTGCTACGGCATCAGTGACGGCAAGCCCCACCTGCGCATCGAGAACCGCATCCTGCCGGCGGGGCCGACCATCCTCGATGAGATGGGCAACGCCGCGTTCTTCTTCGGCTTGATGTCGGGTTTGGCGGAGCATTACGACGACATCAGCGATGTCATGTCCTTCTCTCATGCGAAGGAGAACTTCCTCGCGGCAGCGCGGCTCGGCCTCAAGGCGTCTTTCACCTGGGTCGACCAAAAGGAGGTCCCCGCCTCGACGTTGATCCTGGATCGATTGCTGCCCGCTGCTCGTGCCGGGTTGCGTGACGCCGGTCTCGATCAGTCTGACATCGATCGCTATCTCGGCGTCGTCGAGTCCCGGGTGAACAAGAGCCGTACAGGCGCGCAATGGACTCTGGACTCACTCGTCGCGATGGAGGGCAGCGGCAACCTGGACCAGCGGTTGCGCGCGCTGACCCTGACGACGATCGAGAACCAGAAACGATCGGTGCCGGTCCACGAGTGGCGACTCGCCAGACTCGACGACAACACGGACTGGCGCAGCAGTTACATGAAGGTCGGACAGTTCATGACCACCGACGTGTTCACCGTGCACCCCGAGGACCTGGTCGATCTGGCCGCTTCCTTGATGGACTGGCGCCACATTCGCCACGTTCCGGTCGAGGATCAGGACGGTCGGCTTCTCGGTCTCGTGTCCCACCGGTCGCTGCTCCGTCTCGTTGGTCAAGGCGTCGGTTCGGAGAGCGGCGAACCGATCGCCGTGAAGGACATCATGCGCGCCGATCCGGTGTGTGTTACTCCAGAAACTCCGACGCTGAAGGCGATAGAAGTGATGCGCGAGAATCGCGTCGGGTGTCTTCCGATAGTTGACAGGGATCGTCTCGTCGGGATCATCACGGAACGGGACCTCATCACGGTGGCGAGCGTCCTTTTCGAGCGTCACCTCCGAGAGAACACCTAGCTTGACCCAGAACGGCTTGACCCAAACCCACACGCTGCGTCGGATCCTGGGGGTCTACGACTCCAGGATTCCGGGCCCGACCCTCGTGGCTCTCGGCGGCGTCCACGGCAACGAACTCGGCGGCGTGAAAGCGTTGACCCGCGTCCTGGCCATGATGTCGGAGAGTGGGATGTCTCTCCGCGGTCGTTTCGTCGCGATGGCCGGCAATCTCGAGGCTCTCGAATGCGGACAGCGATTCGTCGACCGGGACCTCAACCGTGCGTGGTTGCCGGAGGACCTCGAGGCGCTTCTCGGGCGGTCGCCGGACCTGGACGGTGTCGAAGACCGGGAGCAGCGCGAGCTCGTCGAAGTGCTTGTGCGGATCGAGCGAGAATCCACGGGGCCGATGGTGTTCATCGACCTTCACACGAGTTCCGCGGCGGGTTCGTCCTTCTCCTGCATGAGCGACACGCTGGCGAATCGCCGCGTGGCCCGCGCCCTGCCGATCCCGCTCATACTCGGGTTGGAGGAGTGCATCGACGGCGCCATCATGGAGTTCTTCAATCGACGCGGGATGGCGGCGGTGGCAGTCGAGGGCGGGCGCCACGACGATCCCACGAGCGTCGACAACCTCGCTGCCGCCGTGTGGCTCGTGCTCGACGCCGCGCGGATGCTCCCGTCGGGGCAGGTGAACCTCGAGGATTGCCGTGGCGTGCTGTCCCGGTCGGCGGAGGGACAACCGCCGGTCCTCGAGATCTTGCACCGCCAGCACATCGAGCCCGGTGATGAGTTCGTCATGGAGCCGGGGTTCGAGAGTTTCCAGCAGGTCTCGAAGGGGCGACTGTTGGCCTGCTACAACGATATCGAGATCCGCGCGCCGGAGGACTGTCGGGTTCTGCTGCCCCTCTACCAGGGGCAGGGTGAGGACGGCTTCTTTCTGGCGCGATCGGTGAGCGAGCTCTGGCTTCGACTTGCGTCGGTTTTTCGCCGGTTACGGCTTCCCTCGATCCTGCACTGGTTGCCGGGCGTGTCGCGGCATCCGAGCCTCTCCGACACCCTGGTCGTCGAGCCTCGCGTCGCCCGAGCGTGCGCAGTGGCACTCTTCCACCTTCTAGGGTTCCGCCGCCAACGGATGTTGGCGGGCAAGTTGTGCTTCTCGCGCCGCCGGGACCCACTCCTGGATTAGCCGTCCGACCGTTCCAAGAACCGGTAGTGCAGGACGCGACGATCCTTCCCACGCGGTTACATTTCTCCCCAACGCATCGCCCCAACTCGGAAACTCCTCCTCGATCCTCTATCAGGGCAAAGTAGATTCGCCCCTCGAAACTCGCTGGGTGCGGTTACAGTGGTGGATTCCGGTTCGCAAGGCGGGTGCAGGCGGCGGTCTCATTGGACGCTGGCGAATCGATTACGAGAGCAAGGTCCCGGGGATGCCCCCCATCCCGCGACCGTCAGAATCGAGAAGCAGCAATGGAAACGAATCCCGAACGCAAGAAGCAGTCCGCCATTGAGTTCGTAAAGGAGAAGCTCGGCCTCAATCCCGAGGCGTCCTATGCGGAGATCAAGGCCCAGGCAAGGTTCGAGGGCATCCCCATCTTTCCTGTCGTCTACGGACGCGCCAAGGCGTTGCTAGGGTTGGTCCCGACGGCGCCGTACGGAAGCAAGAGCAAGGCCCGCAAGCAGGCTGCGCTCGAGAAAGTCGAGAAGGCCGCGGAAGAAGCGCGGGCCAAGGCCGCCGTGGAGAAAGCCGCGGTCACCACCACCAATGGAAACGGCAACGGCAACGGTGAGTCGGCCCGTGCCAATCGTGCCCGGGCCGCCGCATCGCGGGACGACGCCGTGACGGGGCTCGAGTCGATGATCGAAGATCTGAGGACCGCGGTGAAGGAGCGGGATCGCTATCACGCGGTCCTTCAGAAGATCACCGACCTGATCCGGGCCGAGTTCGAGGCCTAGGTACCTGCGCCAGTCTCACGCTGGCACGGGGTCGAAACCCGGATTCAAGTCCGTCAAGATTTCGCGCAGGGCGATGCGGGCGCGGTGCAGACGCGACTTCACGGTGCCCTCCGCGACACCCATTTGTTTGGCGATGTCCCGGTAGTCCATGCCGCGTTGTTCACGCATCTCGAACACCTCGCGCTGTTCGGGGTTGATCACATGAAGAGCGGCGTCGATCCGTTCGCCGATCTCGCTGCCCACCGCGATCCGTTCCGGTGAGATCACGCCCTCGTCGGCAAAGGTCCGCTGGCCCTCGTTGTCTGCGAGCATGGAGGTCATGCTGAAGACGGATAGCTTCTTCTTCTTCAAGATGTCGAGGCAGTGGTTGCGCGTGAACGTGAAGACCCACGTGCTGAACTTGACTCCTCGGGTGGTGTCGAATCGTTCCAGTGAGCGGAAGACCTTGAGGAGCACGTCCTGCGCGATGTCTTCCATCTGTCCGCGGTAGCGTGGACCGAGTATGCGGTAGATGAACCCCATCATCGGCTGGTGCAACTTCTCGATGATCTCGCGGGAGGCGTCCGCGTCTCCCTTCTGGGCTCGGATGACGACGTCGTGTTCGACGATGTTCGGGGTTTCCATGTGCTTTCCTCTCGACAGCGGGGCGACCGTTTTGGCCACCGGTCTCAACAGGGCTCAATACGTCCGCCCGACGCGAATGTGCAGGGGTTTTTGAATAATCGTTCCAGAACTCTGCGAATCCGTATCTACTTGTAAAATAGTTGGTTACGGCGTCACGAAGCGGTGCCTGTCCGGCATTCAACGGAGCCGGAGGAGGTCTGGATAGAAGTCCGGCTCGGCCCGACGTTTCGCCGCGTATCGATCCCAGTCCGCCTGGCTGATGCGACCGTGCTCGGGAAACACGATGGGCGTGGATGCGAACATGACCAGGGCGTTCTAAAAGCCGTTGCGGAAGACGAAAGCGCCGTGGTGGTGGTCGGGCAGGTCGCGGATGAAGAGATACTCGAAGCTCTGGCCTTCGAGCATGTCGTCCTGCTGCGTGAGGATCTCCCGCGATAGGTCGCCGGCCTCTCGCCAGTGTCGGTTGGTTTGGGCGAGGGTGAACGCGTAGCTCGCGAGCAGGATCACTCCGACTGGTACGAGTCCACGGCTCGCCCGCGCCGCGATTCCCGTTCCGAAGACGACGCCGAACGCGGCGCAGATGAACACGGCTGGCAGGTAGAGGAATCGTGATCCTTCCCCGGTCTGCATGATCAACGAGACCGAGTTCGCCTCGGGACTCATCGCGGTCGGCATCGGTCCCGCCATCATCCGCATCGTCGACCGGTCGTCGACGGTCTGTTTACCGGGACGGGCTCCTATCTCGTGACTGTCACCTGCACCGGCGCGCTGAACACCGGCGCCTTCGCCGGGCTGCTGAACGAGATCTGGACGTCTGCTACGACCTGGAACACGACGCTGGCCTTCAATGGGACGGTCTTCGGCACCGGGATCGAGCTCGACTGCTTGCCGCCCCAGCACCGGATGTTGTCCTGCGCGGTGACCGTTCCGGCGGCGACGATGAGGGTCGGGCCGGCCCACAGGTTGCCGATGCCCGAGATCGCCTGGCAGGGAACGAGGGGCTGGATTCCCACGAGCAGCAACCACGGCGAACGCAGCTGCGTCCGGATCGAGAGCGCGAGCGTTTCACCCCTCGTGATTCCGAGCGGGTAGACCCCACATCGGTAGCCCGAGCAGAGGATGCCGGCGGACCCTTGGACACCGGCGACTGCGAATCCGATCTTGCCGGGGATCACCGGGGGGTTGTCGGTCTGGGCGGCGAGCGCACCGGCGATGGCGCAGAGGGTCAGCGATTGGATGACGGTCTTCATGGCTCTTCCGTCGAGGATCGCGCCTGCCGGCGGATAGCTCAACCCTCGGCGCGGGGCGAAATCCGCGAGACGGCACACTTTCGCGGTGGGGTGGTGTCGACACCTGTCTTATGACGGTCCCCATGAGACGGGAGCAGCTGTTGGTGTCGGTCGAGCACGCCAGTCGGCGGGTGCCCGCGGCGCTTCGCAGTCTCGGCCTGTCCCCAGCGTTCCTCGCGACGCATCACGGATGGGATCCTGGAGCGCTCGATGTCGGGAGGATCCTCGCCAAGGCGTTCGACGCGACGCTCCACCTCGGGAAGTGGTCTCGCCTCGTCGCCGACCTCAACCGCAGTTCGTTTCATCCACGCGTCATCCCCCGAGACACGGGCAGCCAGAGGATCCCACGCAACCTCGAGTTGGGCCGCGCCGAGCGCCGGGAGCGTCTCGACCTCTACTGGACGCCGTACCGGTCTGCCGTCGAAGCCGATCTCGACGCCCGCGTCGCGCGGTTCGGGAAGGTCCTGCACGTCAGCGTGCATTCCTTCACGCCCGAACTGTTCGGCGAGACGCGGGAGAACGACTTCGGGCTCCTCTACAAGCCGTCGCACCGTTTGGAGCGCGCGATGGCGGATCGTTGGGATCGGCGGCTGACCCAACTCGGCTTCAAGGTGCGGCGGAATTATCCCTATTCCGGGCTCGACGATGGCTTCTGCATGCGCATGCGCGCGGAGCGTCCTGCGAGAACCTATCTCGGCATGGAGATCGAAATGAACCAGGCGAAGCTGCGGTCCGCCTCGGCCCGACGGCGATTCGCCGAGGCGGCGGTCGACGTGGTCGGTCGGGAGATCAGCGCGTGAGCGAACAGGCGCACTGCCGGGGTGTCCTTTTGACCAGTCGATGCGATACCTGATTCCATTCTCCTGGTCGGTCGCCGTCTTCGCCGGTGCCACGATGTTGACCTACGACGCGGATCTGATGGCGCGGTTGGCGGGTCGTCCGGGCCTCCGGTTCACCCCTTTCCCGGAGTTCCTCGAGGGCTACATGCCGACCGATGGCCGACCTCGGTCAGGCGAAGGTCCGGCAGGATCTGGCCGCGTTCAAGCGGTTCTACTTCGATCACAACGACGACCCGATCCGACTCCGGGTGCTCGAGGTGTTCCTCGAGTGAGTCCGTCGAAATTATGGACTGGGGCTCCGGGTTGTCTGCGGTTCCGCCGATAAGGGCGGATTCTCCGTAACTGCCGTTCCCCAGACCTGCTAGGCTCTTGCATCCTGAGAATGTGCCGCTAACTTCCGGAACCCTTTTTTGGCCCGGAGCGCACGCCCCAGGGTCGAGAGAGCTCCCACCAGAGCGACCTGCGGGGCGGTAGGGCCGGAACAGGTCTCGGAAGACGGCCTCTGAATACTGATTCGGGTACCCGTCGTCTGCACCACCACGCATTCCTCAGCACCACTTCCATAGATCCAATGACCAATACCATGGCCACCGAAGAAACGGCCCCGAACAAGAAGCAGGACAAGGAGGACAAAGCAGTCCGCCTGACCCGCAACATCGGAATCGTCGCCCACATCGACGCGGGCAAGACCACGGTCAGCGAGCGGATCCTGTTCATCACGGGCCGCAGTCACAAGACGGGTGAGGTCCACGATGGCGAAGCCACGATGGACTACCTCGACGAGGAGCGGAAGCGCGGCATCACGATCACGTCCGCGGCGACCACCTGCACGTGGAAGAACCACAAGATCAGCCTGATCGACACACCCGGGCACGTGGACTTCAC
>CAYYAQ010000063.1:24007-28532 GCA_964469555.1 uncultured candidatus Brocadiaceae bacterium
GTGTTCTGTGGCGTCGCCGGCGTGCAGCCCCAGTCCGAGACGGTCTGGCGGCAGGCGAACCGGTACAGCGTCCCGCGGATCGCGTTCATCAACAAGATGGACCGGACTGGCGCGAACTTCGATCACGCCGTCGAGACGATGCGCGCGCGCTTGCGTGCCAACGCCGTCCCGATCCAGATGCCGATCGGGGCCGAGAAGGGCTTCCATGGAGTCATCGACCTCGTCGAGATGAAGGGCTACACGTGGGACGAAGACGCGCGCGATCTGTCGATCGGCGACATTCCCGCCGAGCTGGTCGAAGAAGCGAAGGCTCGCCGTGAAGTGATGATCGAGTCGGTCGCGGAGTTCAACGATGACCTGCTCGAGAAGTTTGTCGAAGGCGAAGAGGGCACGATCGATGAGATCAAGACCGCAATTCGCGCGGGCACGCTCTCTTTGGCTATCACGCCTGTCCTGGCCGGCTCGGCCTTCAAGGACAAGGGCGTCCAGAACTTGATGGACGCGGTGCTCGACTACCTTCCGTCGCCCTACGACGTTCCGGAGATCGAAGGCACCGATCCTCACTCGAGAGACACGATCGTGCGCCAACTCAACTCGAGCGAGCCGCTCGGGGCGCTCGTGTTCAAGACCATCAGCGATCCTAACGGCGACCTGACGTTCGTCCGCATCTACAGCGGGATGATCAGGCAGGGCGAGAAGTACTTCAACACGCGTCGTGGCCGCGAGGAGCGCGTCGGTCGTCTGCTGCGCATGCACGCGAACCAGCGCGAAGCTGTCGACCTGGCGAAGGCGGGCGAAATTGTCGCCATCGTCGGATTCCGTGACGCGATCACGGGCGACACGATCTGCGAGAAGAAGAACCAGATCAGCTACGAATCGATGGAGTTCCCGGACACCGTGATCTCGATGGCCATCGAGCCCAAGCTCACGGCGGATCGAGACAAGCTGACGACGACGATCGCCAAGCTCGTCCGCGAGGACCCCACGTTCAAGGCACACACGGAGGAGCAGACTGGACAGGTCGTGATCAGCGGCATGGGCGAGCTGCACCTCGAGGTCATCTGCAACCGGATCATGTCCGAGTTCAAGGTCGGCGTGAATGTCGGCAAGCCGAAGGTCTCGTTCCGTCAGACGATCAAGAAGGGTCGGAAGATCGAGGCTCGTCACATCAAGCAGACCGGCGGTTCGGGTCAGTACGCCGTGGCCAAGATCGAGTTCGAGCGTGATCCCGAGGTCGAGACGTTCGAGTTCGTGGACGAGATCACCGGTGGGAGGATTCCGAAGGAGTTCATCCAGCCGTTCCACAATGGCCTGCGCAATGCCTTCGCGGGTGGTGGCCACACCGGCTATCCGTACGTGAAGATCCGCGCGAAGCTCGTGGACGGCAAGTCGCACGACGTAGACTCGAGCCAGATGGCGTTCGAGGCCTGTGGCGCGCTGGCTATGCGGTTGCTGGTCGACGGCAACTCTCAGCTGCTCGAGCCGGTCATGAAGATCGAGGTCGAAGCCCCAGAGTCCTACACCGGCGACGTCATCGGAGACCTGAGTGCCCGTCGCGGGACGCTCGCGGACATGATCAACAAGCCGGACGGCATCTCGTCGGTTCGCGGCAAGGTCCCGTTGTCGGAGATGTTCCAGTACTCGACGACGCTTCGTTCGATCACTCAGGGTCGCGGCCACTACAGCATGGAGCCCGACTCCTACGCTCCGGTCCCCGACGCCATCGCAGAGAAGCTGCTCGGGAACGAATAGCGGTCCGACCGGCGTCAGGCGCCGGGTGGAAACAGCTCGATGCCCTCGGTGGCGATCGCGAAGAAGATGCAGGCGCGGCCCCCGTCCGGCCCCTCTTCGAGGGCGATCGGGTGGTGGGTGCTGCCGTCTTCGAAGCGACAGAATTCGCCCGCGTAGTATTCGCCGTGTTCGTCGCGAAAGCCGCCCTGCAGGATCAGCAGTTCCTCGGGCCCGTTGTGTCGGTGGCGCGGGTAGCTGGCACCGGGCTCTATCCTGACCATGACCGCCGCGTGGCCGGTCCGTCGATCGCTGTAGTAGAAGTGGATCGAGACTCCGGGATAGCTCGTCCCCTTGAAGGGGATGCTGTCCAGATCGAGTTGCATGGGGCTATTGTCCCGGGTCATGGAATCCTGGTCCATCAAGGTTCAAAAGGACTACCTGAAGTTCAGCGCCGCCCACTTCCTCATCTTCCCGGATGGCACGGCGGAGCGACTGCACGGGCACAACTACAAGGTCTTCGTCGAGATCGAATCCGCCCTCGACGAGCACGGACTGGTGCTCAACTTCCAGGATCTCAAGCCGCGCATCCGCGATCTGGTCGACGAGCTGGACGAGCACCTGCTCATCCCCGGCGAACACGCCGAACTCAGGTCGCAGGAACTCGGTGACGGTCGAATCGAGATCTCCTACCGCGAGCGCCGGTACGCCGTCCCGACGCAAGAGGTGATCGTCCTTCCGATCAACAACACGAGCGCCGAGAACCTCGCCGGCTACCTGGGCTACCGCCTGCTGAACCGGCTCGAACAGGACTTTCCCGACGCACGCATCCAGCGCATGACCGTCGGCGTCGAAGAGACACCTGGCCAACAAGGCGTCGTCACGATCAAGCCATAGTTCGCCTCACCCGCGAGGACGACCCCCCAGGCGGACCATTTTCGCCGCGGGAACTCGTTCCCGCGGCGAAAACGGCGCGTCTTCGAGATAGCTTCTGGGTGAATGGTGGCCTTCGTCGTCCTCGGCGCGCTTCTCTCGTTTGCACTCGCGTACTTCTTCTACGCGAAGTGGATCGGTGAACGGATCTACCAGGATCGCGAGGAGATCCGGACGCCGGCCGTCGAGTACGAGGATGGGCTGGACTTCGTACCCACGCACAAGCATATCCTGTTCGGCCACCACTTCACGTCGATCGCCGGCGCCGCGCCGATCATCGGGCCGTGCATCGCCGCCTACTGGGGCGTGCTTCCGGCGCTCGTATGGGTCGTCCTGGGCACGATCTTCATGGGCGCCGTCCACGACTTCGGCGCGCTCGTGATGAGCATCCGCGAGGGCGGTCGCAGCATCGCTGACATCGCTGGCCAGGTGATCACGCCGCGGGTTCGTCTGATGTTCCTGACGTTCGTCATGGTGCTCAGCTGGCTCGTCATCGCGGTGTTCGCGATGGCTATCGCCGGCCTGTTCGTGAAGATCCCGTCGTCGGTGATGCCGGTGAACCTCGAGATCTTCGTGGCCCTGGGGATTGGCTGGCTGCTCTACAAGAAGAAGGTGAAGGCCCTCTGGCCGTCGTTGATCGCCCTGGGGCTGCTCTACCTCTTCATCTACTTCGGGGATTCGATGCGCGTGGATTTCCGGGCCGAGCCCGGTTCCGAAGACTCGATTCTCGGTCTCGGCTGGACCAAGGAGCAATCCTCGAACTTCTGGGTGATTGCCCTCCTCGCCTATGCCGGCGTGGCGAGCCTGCTGCCGGTCTGGCTCCTCCTCCAGCCTCGCGACTACATCAACAGCCACCAGCTGGTCGTCGGCTTGTCCATGCTCTACCTCGGGATCCTCGTGATCAGGCCGGAGATCGACGCCGACTGGGTTCGAACCGACGGGAACGGCCCACCGATCATTCCCTTCCTGTTCGTGACGATCGCGTGTGGCGCCATCAGCGGGTTCCACAGCCTGGTTTCGTCGGGCACGACGTCGAAGCAGATCCGAAGCCTGAAGGACGCCCGCATGATCGGGTACGGGAGCATGCTCGGCGAAGGTGCCCTGGCGCTCGCCGCCGTGCTGGCGGCCGTCGCCGGCATCGCTCTCGTGGGCAAGTGCGACATCCCCGGCCTCGGGCAGATCGAGGGATGGTCCGGCTACTACGCGAAGTGGGGCGGGAGCAAGGACGCGGCGTGGCCGTTCGTCCACGGTGGCGCCGCTTTCCTGAACGGTCTCGGTCTGTCGTCCTCGTTCGCCATCACGATGATGGCGGTGCTGGTTGTCTCATTCGCGGCGACAACGCTGGATACCGCCACGCGCATCCAGCGCTTCATCATCACCGAGCTCGGCACGGCGCTGAAGATCCCACCGCTGACCAACCGCTATGTGGCCACGGTCATCGCCCTCGCACCTGCACTGCTGCTCGTGTTCGCGTCGGCGCAGGATCCCACGGGCGCGCCGGGCGAGACCATGCAGGTCGCCTGGATCCTGTGGCCAATTTTCGGTGCGAGCAATCAGATGCTCGCGTCCCTGACCCTGATGGTGCTCTCGCTCTACTTCTGGCAACGCAAGCGACCCATCCTCCCGCTCCTCATCCCGATGCTCATCGTGATGGTGATCACCATCACGGCGCTCATCCTCAAGACCGGCGATTTCTACCGACAGGAAAACTGGCTGCTCGTCGGGCTGAACAGCCTGATGCTCGCCATGATCCTCTGGATGCTCCTGGAAGGCCTCTCCCTCGTCCTCCAGCTACGCCGGGCTCCACCTCGGTCTGGGTCAAGGCCGCGGTGAGGTAGGCGTCGGCAGCGTTGCCGCCCTGGGC
>CAYYAQ010000064.1:0-28070 GCA_964469555.1 uncultured candidatus Brocadiaceae bacterium
TCGATCCCCGACCCGTCCGATCACGACGCTGCCGACCGTGAGTCCGAGGATGAACGCGCCGGCGATCAACGTGAACGCATAGCTGTACGATCCGATTGCGAGTGTGATCGCTCGTGTCCACGCCACCTGGTAGACCATCGCTGCGAATCCGGAGAGTCCGAATCCGAACAGCAACAGGCCCGTGCCGAAACGCGCGCCCGTCGTCTCGACGGGCTCGTCCTCGGTGACCACTTTGGCTGTGGTCGCTTCTTTCACGCGGTTGGCGAGGATCATGCAGGTGACGCCGACGACGATGTTGATCGCAACCGCGACGTAGTAGCTCGACGTGATGCCGAGCTTCGGCACGATGACGAATCCCGCGAGCATCGCGCCGACGAAGGCGCCACCGGAGTTCAACGCGTAGAGCGTTCCGATCGACCGCGAGAGATCCCCGAGACTGGTCGTGATGAAGCGGACCAGGATCGGCAGCGTCGCGCCCATCAATGTCGTCGGGATCAGCAGCAGCAGCCCGAGGATCAGGAACTGGATCAGGCTCATCGCCACGATCGAATCGCCGACCGATTGGTAGACAGTCTCGAACAGTGGTTGTGTCAGCGGGAGGAGGAACGGCAGAGCGAGGCAGTAGATGCCGAGCAGGATCTCCAGGGTTCCGTAGAGGCGCAGCGCCTTCGGTCCATCTGGGGCGAGCTTGCCGCCGATCCACGCGCCCAACGCGAGGCCGCCCATGAACACCGTCAACAGCGTCGCCAATGCGTAGGCGGTGTTGCCCATGAACAACACCAGCGTCTTGTTCCACAGGATTTCGTAGATCAAGCCGGCCGCGCCCGTCGCGAAGAAACACAACGAAACAGTGATGCGAACCGATAGCGGATGCTTGGGCGAACTGGGCGGCATGAGCGGGCGCAGTCTACAAGAAGCGAGCCGCGGGTCTACTGCGGTAATCGTGACCTTGTCGCGGAGATCATCGGAGCTTGTGTGACCCCTTTTGAAGCGGGACAGGACGGAGTGGATCGGGCTGGACTTCGTCGGGTCGCTGCTCTACCAAGTAGTGAACGTGAAGGTAGTCCTCGCCGAGAAACCGTCCGTGGCCCGCGACCTCGCCCGTGTTCTCGGCGCGGCGACGCGCCGGGAGGGCTATCTCGAGGGCAACGGCTACCAGGTGACGTGGGCTTTTGGCCACCTCGTCACGCTGAAGGAACCGGACGACTACGACCCGAGCCTGAAGCGTTGGAGTCTCGAGGCTCTACCGATCATCCCCGCGACGTTCGAACTCAAGCTCGTCGGCGATGAAGGGGCACAGAGACAGTTTCGAGTCATCGAGAAACTCGTCCTCGATGCGGACGAGTTGATCTGTGCGACTGACGCGGGGCGTGAAGGCGAGTTGATCTTCCGCTACATCCTCGAGATGAGCGGCTGTCAAGATCGACCGTTTCAGCGGTTGTGGCTCAGTTCTCTGACCGAGGCGGCGATCCGCTCGGCGTTCGACAGCCTCGCGCCGGGGGCGGATTACGACAACCTCTACGCCGCCGCGCGATGCCGCAGTGAAGCCGACTGGATCATCGGCATGAACGCGACGCGCAACTTCACCGTTCGCTATGGCAAGAGCGGGGTGCTCTGGAGCGTCGGGCGCGTGCAGACGCCGGTGCTCGCGCTGATCGTGGATCGCGATGAAGAGATCCGACACTTCGATCCTGAGCCGTGGTTCGAAGTCCGGACAGGATATCGGAAAGTGCTCTTCAAGTTCCGCGGTGATCGGTTCAAGAAGGAATCGGACGCGCAGGAACTCTTGGCTGGCATCACGGGGGTTCCATTCGAGATCACCGCCGTTCGGAAGAAGGACGAGCAGGAGCGACCGCCACAGCTGTTCGATCTGACTGCCCTGCAGCGCGACATGAATGTCCGGTACGGGATGTCCGCGGCCAATGTGCTGAAAGAGGCACAAGCGCTCTACGAAAGCAAGTTGATCACGTACCCGAGGACCGATTCACGCTACCTGACGAACGACATGCGGGAGGAGCTCATCACAATCCTGCGCCGGCTCGGCGAGACTCACGATGCTGTTGCCTCGATCGACCTCGACAACCTTCCGAAAGACAAACGGATCTTCGACGACAAGAAGGTGACTGACCACCACGCGATCTTGCCCACCGGCAGGGACGCCACTCGTGCGGGTGGACCGGCGAAGCAGATCCACGACGCCATCGTCCTGCGCACGATCGCTGCCTTCTACCCGCCATGCCGCAAAGAGGTCACGACGGTCGAGGGATTGATCGCGGCGCACGAGTTTCGCGCGCGCGGTGTCCGCGTGATAGACCCGGGCTGGACGTCGCTGTATCCGAAGAAGAGGAACGACAAGAACGACAAACCCACGGACGATGTCGACGACGACAAGCAGGAGCTGCCTGCGTTCACGGTGGGTGAGAGCGGTCCGCACGAGCCGGACATGAAGTCGGGCGAGACGCGCCCCCCGCGCCACTACAACGAGAACTCGTTGCTCGCCGCGATGGAGACCGCTGGGCGACTGGTCGAAGACGAAGAACTCAGAGATGCGCTGAAGGCGAGGGGGCTCGGCACGCCAGCGACGCGGGCAGCGATCATCGAGACGCTGCTCCGACGTCGGTACATTCGACGCGACAAGAAGGCGTTGCTCGCTACCGATCTCGGTCGCTACCTGATCGCGCTCATACAGAACCCGATTCTGAAGTCCTCGGAGATGACGGGAGAGTGGGAAGCGCGCCTCCACGAGATCGAGGCCGGGGGCCGTGACGCGGCTTCGTTCATGAGCGAGATCGAGAAGTTCACGCGCGACGTCATCGACGGGAGCGGCCGGGACCGTCTCGATCACGACGGGATCGGACCCTGTCCGAAGTGCGGCGGCGATATCGTGGAGGGTCGGCGCGGCTTCGGTTGCAGCAAGTGGCGTGACGGTTGTGACTACGTTCTCTGGAAGGAGTACGAGGGCCACACGATTCCCCAGCGACAGGCGCGCGAGCTCATTCAGAGGCGGATCTCGTTGCGACCGGTGCAGCTCGCCGGGGAAGCCGTGGTGTTGGCTCTCAACGGGGAGGCACGGCTCACTCACATCGCGATGCCGCAACGGGAGCATCAACGCGACGCAAGGCCACCGAAGGCTCGCCCCGTGAAGCGACCGTCCGCCCGCGAGCCAAAGACCGAGTCGGCCTCGACGTGCCCGCTGTGTGCGAGCCGTATGGTCGAGAAGGAGACTTCGTACAGCTGCTCGGCGTGGCGGACAGGGTGTAGCTTCGCGATCGAGAAGAAGATCGCCGGCAAGAAGATCAGCAAGGCGATGGCACGCAAGCTTCTCACCAAGGGTCGGACGCAGGTGTTGAAGGGATTCACATCAAAGTCGAACAAGCCGTTCGCTGCGCGGTTGAAGCTCGAAGACGGTCGCGTGCGATTCGAATTGGAGAGCTGAGCGGGGAACGGAGTTGAAGTCGGGTCGTCGGGTCGTGTACCGCGCGGCGTCCACAAGAACGAAAGCGCCGACCGGGAATGTGACTCCCCGGTCGGCGTTCTCGTTCGTGGTGGGAATGTGGCCTAGTTGATCGTGCCGACACCACCCTGGCTCATCAGCACGCCGAAGCCGTTTGCGCCTGGCGCGTTGATGGCGTACTGGTTGTAGAAACTGAGGCCCTTGAGCGCGTTGTCGTTCGGGACGTTGAGCTTGAAGGAGTACTTGCCGTTCGCGTCCGACGTGACCAGGTATTGGAAGTCGAGCGAAACGAGCAGCTTGCAGCACAACGCGTTGATTGTGGTCAGGTCGAGCGGCAGGGCGATCGCTCCCCACTTCTTGTTGCTGATTCCGAGGGCGAAGATCGCGTTGTTGTTGGCGCCGCCGCTCGAGAGGTCGATGGTCATCGAGGTGTTGAGCGTCGGGACGCCGGTGTTGCTGAGGATTGGGCCAGGGTGGCAGGCGAGCCTCCATGCCCAAGGTTGTGTGATGAAGCCGTTCGGCGCGGCGCCGTTCCACCCGGTCGCGGTCGGGGGATGCCAGAAGTGGGAGACCTTCGTGCCGGCGTTGGCGATCGGGAACTTCATTCCGCCGCTCACCGAAGTGTAGGAGATGAAGATCTTCGTGCCCGCCGTGACGAGCAGCGGAGGCGTGAAGGTCGTGCTGTACCAGTTCTGCGTCATTCCAACCGTCATCGTGCCATTGGCGATCGGGTTGCCAGTCGGTTTGCCGGTCGTGTCCGCACCGTAGATCTGCGTATTGAACGTCAGCGGTGCGGTGCCCAACGATTGTGTGAAGAGCTCGAAGCCGAAGACGACTCGGATGCTACTTGTCGGTTGGACCGCCAACGCGAAGATGTTTGCGTTCTGGGTCAGGCTGCCGTTGGTGTTCGTGGCCGGGTTGGCCGTGCCGCAGTAGCCAGCGCAGCCGGAGCCAAACGTGGTGTAGGTGGCCGCCTGTGCGGGAGCGAGAGCGGCGAGGGCGAGACAGGCGGCGCCGACGGCGAGGTAGGATAAGCGCATGTTGCGGGATCTCCGATGAGGCGTGATTGGGGAAGGGCTACAGAGGTTTCTGTACGCAGCGGCCATGTTATCCGTGGAGGGGGCTGCGAACACTGGGAAGACGAGTACTTGACGAGTTGGGACGACGTATTCCCTCCCAGCGCAACGGCCGGGCTACGTGGACGATCGTCCGACCTGTGTAGGATAGCTCCCTGACACCCCCTCTAGCGACTAGTGATCACGACCGTCGCGACCCGGTCGGCTTCGTCGTGGCCACGGGGCTTACGATGCGCCTGTTCCTTTGCCCTGCGGATGATCGCTTCGAGGTCGACGCCCAGCTTGCCGTCGCCGAGTCCATGGATCTCGATCTTGGCTTCGTGCACGCCGTGCTTCATCGCCTTGTGGATGATTCCTTCCAGGCCTTCGCCGACGTGGCCTCCCTTGCCGAGCGAGCCTTCGAGGCGTCCCTCGACGTCGCCGGGAGCAGAAATCACGTATGGGTAGATGGTTATCCGTTTCGATCCTTTGAATTGAATCGTGATCGTTCGCTTGTGCCCCCGCCGCGACGATTGGGTTCTATAGTCGACGGTTGGCACCTCCTCCGCTGATGCATACCCAAGACGCCCAGCTCCGCATTGCCTTCGTTATCCTCCACGCGAGGGACAAGGGTTGGCAGGACATCGTGATGGTGCCCCTCGGCGTGATGTATGGGCGTGGGCGTCGCCCACGTCGCTCGAACGTTTCCGACGCGAAGGCACCGCGACCGCGGCGGCCCGCAAGCTCGGGTTCGACTGCCAGATCGCCGCGCTCGACGCGTTCGATCAGGTCGCGGACGATCCGTTGATCCATCTCGAAATGGACCTCGCGCCCGGCGACATCCAGTTCATCCACAACCACCAGATGCTCCACGACCGGAGACCGAGCACAAAACACTGCGTGAAACTCGGGCAGCACGCGCACCGCCATGTATCACGACTGTGTGGGCTCCGTAGGAATCGGTAGCAGCGCTCTATTTGCCGCTCGCGTATGGCGGCGGCAACTCGACCAGGCCTCGAGCCCACGCGCGCACGAACAGCGTGTAGCCGCGCGAGTAGTCGTCCACGCCGAGCTTGACGCCCTGAGTCTTCAGGTATCGGTCGTTCATCGCGTGCGAGAGGTCGGCGAGCGCGGGGATCCGATGGTCGGCGCTGGCGCTGCGCAGCGCAGCGAGGTCGTCCTTCGCTTGTTTCGGCAGGTGGAGGAAGACCCACATCGAGTCCTCGAGGTGCTTGTGCGATCCCGTGTAGCGCAGCATCGTCAGCGCGGTCGCGTAGCGCGCGAAGGGGTCCTCGGCTCGCAGACCTGCGACGAAACTGACCACGTTCGCGTCGGCTTCGCCGCAGTAGCCGAAGATGTGCGCGAGCTCATGGCCGCTGATCCCGAGCCGGAAAGGGGGAGGCAGGGCGCGCTCGACGTTGGCTTCGAGCGTGAACGGCGAGACGATCCCGAAGATTCCGATCGCCATGAGCGTGCCGGCAGGGGGGTGCTTGGGCAGGGTTGGCTTCGGCTTCCAGCCCTCGAGTTCCGCGATCATCTTCAACTCTGCGTCGAGGATGGACTGCATGGCCCTCGTCTCGTCGCGTTCGTCTTCGGGTACGCAGTCGCGGTGAAGGAGGGCGAGGATTCGCAACTGCACCTCGTGGACTTGCCCGTAGGTGGGCAGCTCGAAGCCGAGTTGCCACCGGCTCTCGATGGGTTCGCGTCGGTAGCCGAATCCCCACAGCATCAGGAACATCGTGTAGATGTAGAGGAGCGCGCGCACCGTCTTGAAAACGCCACCGAGCACGATCGCGCCACGTGCGATCGCATTCCTCCGCGCGCGGCGCCAGTTGCGCGTGGCCAGGATCACGATGGCGATCGGGAGCACGACGATCAACGAGCCCATGATCGGGATGCTTGTCCAGCCAAACGCGGGCACGAGCACGGCCTGGATCCATGGGTACACGCTGCGGCTGTAGCAGGATTCGATCCAGGAGGATGGCAGCACGATGCTGGCGATTACGACGACCGCGCACGCGACCACGCGCACGGTACGCCACTGGAACTTCTCTCTCGGTTTCCGGATCGGATCCACGCGACCAGACCATAAACGGTCGGGGTGCTGGATACAGTGCGGCGATGCGCTTCCATCCGATCGCCCTCTTGGGAATCGTGTCTGTGACACTGCTCGCGAACGTCTCCGTCGCCCAGGACTACGATACGTTGAAGAAGGCTATCGGGGACGAGGTCTCCGATGACTGGATCTACGAAGACATCAATGCGGGCTATGCCGAAGCAAAGAAGACCGGCAAGCCGCTGCTCGTCTCGTTTCGTGCCTTGAGCTGGTGACAAGTACGCGTACGTGACGAAGTGCTTCGTGTTCGTCGGCGGCAAGTTGTGCCGGATGTCTACCGACGATTGGGCGACCAAAGCGCGCTACATCCCCGGTCAGGTCTGGGCGGCGCCCGGCGTCGACCGCGACGATGTCAATCCGCGCCCCCTCAACTCGCACACGCCGAGCAACGGGTTGATCGGTTGCTTCAGCGCTGACGAATCGATGACCCTGGCTACGGCGTGGCAGCCCTACCAGGAGTTGTTCCAGGGAGTGATCCGATGCCTTCACTCCGGTTTTCGAATCGGCGGTCTGTCGCCCGGCGAGACGAAGACCATCCGAGGGAAGATCTATCTCGTCCGTGCCGAAGCACCGGCGCCCCTCCGGCGATATCGCGAGGACTTCGGTCGAGTTGACGAACGCTGAATTCGATGCCTCTACAGAAGGACGAACCGGTATGCTCCGGCGACATCTCCGCCCGAGAAATCGAGTATGCATAAATGTCTGAACTGCGGCCACGAGAGTGAGGACGCGTTCAAGTTCTGCCCCAGCTGCGGAACCGAGGCGATGGCCGGTTCCGGGCTCGACCCGTTCATCGGCAAGGTTCTCAACGGCAAGTATCGCGTCCTTGAGGAGGTGGGTTCCGGTTCGATGGGTCGGGTCTACAAGGCCGAACACGTCAGCCTGAAGAAGCCGATCGCGATCAAGGTCCTGCACGAGGATCTCACCGTCAACGACGAGACGGTGCGGCGTTTCCAAGGCGAGGGTATCGCCGCCGGAAAGTTCAACCATCCGAGCGCGATCCAGATCTTCGACTTCGACAAGGACGACGACGGCAATTGGTTCCTCGCGATGGAGTTTGTCGAAGGCAAGAGCCTGAAGGACTACTTGATCGAGAAGGGGGCGTTGTCAGTCGACGGTGCGGTCAGCCTCGTGATCCAGGTGTTGGACGCGGTCGCCGAGGCGCATCGACACGACGTCATCCACCGGGATCTCAAACCGGACAACATCATGGTCGTCGGCACCGGCTCTGGCGAACTGCTGGTGAAGGTGCTCGACTTCGGACTCTCCAAGCTCGTCGACACGAAGATGGGATCCGGGTTGATGACGCAGACCGGGCGCATCCTTGGCACGCCGCGCTACATGGCGCCTGAGCAGTGGCAGGGATCGGACGTCGATCACCGCATCGACATCTACGCCGTGGGGCTCGTGCTCTACGAGATGGTCACCGGCGAATCGCCCTACAGCGGCACGACGATCCAGGATGCGATGGTCCAGAGCGCAACGGACCCCGTGCCGTCCCTCCTCGAGCCGAAGATCACCACAAAAGTGCCTCACGGACTGGAGGAGATCGTCCAGTGTGCCTTGGCCAAGAACCGGGAAGATCGGTACTCGTCGGCCCAGGAGATGATCGACGAACTCGACCGCATCGACTTCAGCACGACAGCGAAGAAGCGCCGCGGGTCCTCCCGGCGCGGTGCCGCCGGTGCTCGCCGACGCGGCGCTTCCGCGGAGCCGGCCAAGAAGATGAGTCCCGCGTTGTTGTGGGGGGGTACCCTGGTTGCGATTGCCGTGGTTGTGTTTCTCGTCATCCAGTTCGGCATCGGCGATGGCGTCACGTATGCCCGGTTGAGCGCGAAACCGGAGGCGGACCGGACCGCGGAAGAGAACAAGTACGTCGGCGAACTGACGGCGTCGCGCAACGCACTGCGGGAAGGGAAGCTCGACGAGGCGATGCTCGCGATCGAGCGTGCACGGCAAGTGCCCTGCACGGACTCCGAAGCCCTCCTCGTGCGCGCATTGATCTATCGCGGCAAGCGTGACGACAAGGCGGCGCTCAAGGACTTCGAAGATGCGATCAAGCTGGACGCGAACTACGCCGAGGCGGTCGCGGAGATCGGGTGGATCTACTTCGACCGCGGGGAGTCGACCGAGGCAGAGACGCGATTCGAGAAGGCGATCGCGATCAACGCGAAACTCGCGAGCGCCGTCGTCGGCCAGGCCCTCCTCGCGATCGAGCGGGGTTCCAACGAGTCGGCGACGCAATTGTTGAGCGGTTTCGATGACGCCGGTGGCTCGGCGGCGGTTCAGGTTCGCCTCGGATCGGTCTATCTGACGCTCGACGACCTCGACGCCGCGACGAAGGCCTTCGCGACCGCCAAGAGCAAGAACGCGTTCGACTGGAAAGCGCACGCTGGTCTCGGCGAGGCGTTGCTGCGCAAGTCCGAACCGAAGGACGCTCGTCCGGCGTTGGTGGAGGCCATCAAGCTGAACCCGGACGCGGAGAGCGCCCGGACTTCCCTGGCGACTCTGTACGTCGGTGAAGAGCAGTGGCCGGTGGCGATCAAGACCATCGACGAGGGGTTGTTGCGGAACCCGGACAACGGTCGGTTACAGATCCTGAAAGGCGTCGCGTTGCACGCGACTGGGAAACCGAAGGAAGCCATCGCGGCGTTGGAGGCGGGGACGTTACGCCGCCCGCGAGATGATCGCGCGTGGACGCTGCTCGGCGTGTTGCACCAACAGGCGGGACGGCACGACGACGCGATCCAGTGCTACGAGAAGGCCGAGGTCATCGACAGCGATCGCGCCCAGGCATTTCTCAACCATGGGCTTTGCCTCTTCGCTCAGCAGAAGTACGAGGAGGCGGATCTGCTGTTGACGCGCGCGACCGAGATCGACAAGGACAACGCGTTCGCCTTCCTGAGTCTCGGTATCCTGAACATGCACTACCTCGGCAAGAACCGGAAGGCGTTGTTCGCGTTCCAGCAGCACAAGAGCGTCGGTGGCGAGGACAAGCGGGTCGCGGGCTGGATCAAGAAGCTCGCCGGCAAGTGAAACTCGTGGGCTAGAACTTCTGGGCGCGGAAGTCGGCTTCAACGTCCCTCGTCTTCCGGAAGATGAGCTTCTGGATGAAGTGGTCGCCGATGTTCTTGCCGGCGAGGGTATTGCGGATGTAGTCGACGAACTGCCCCTCCTGGACCTTGTTCCCGTCGGTCGTCGACTTCGTGTCTTCGCGATAGTGCAGCATGTAGTTGAAGAACATGCCCAGCTCGATGAAGTGCTGGTCCATCTTGGAACCCATCGAGTCGATGTTGCGGGAGAGCAGGATGCGGATCGGTATCAGCGTATTGGTCTTCTTGTATCGAGCCAACTCGGATGCACCCCACTTCCAGTCCCAGTACAGCGAGAAGTAGGAGCACAGTCCTTCCTGCACCCATGTCCGCGCCTGGGAATTGGGGTACGCGCGATCGATGAACTGGTGCACCAGGCTGTGCGTCGCGAGGATCTTGACGTACTGAGCGTTCGGTTGATTCAGCACGACAACCGGTTTGCCGGTCGAGCCCTGAGAGAAGTGGCTCGCGTAGTTCGAGGAGTGTGCGTCGGCGTCGCCGGAAGTGCCGATCTGGTTGTAGTTCGCCACGTCCGGCACGATCCACACGGGCATCGGGTGCGGCCACGTGAAGTCCGGCTTGATCAACCCCTGGATCAGCGGCGCCATCTGGTCGAAGCTCTTGGCGAGTGCCTTGGCCTGCGCGTAGCTTTCGGTGGTCTTGACGACGTAGTACTTGGAGGTCGTCGTCCAGGCCGTGGCCCATGGGCGAACCACGCGGAGTTTCGTGGTCTTCTGCAGCTCGGCCTGGGCTTTCGCGAGCACGCGATCCATCAGCTTCTCGTAGGCGCCGTCTGATGTCGCAGACGGTTGGTGCGAGATCAGGATCGGGAGCGACAGCGCAAGAAACAGTGGTCTCATGGTTCCGGATGATAGCGCGGCGCCGAGAAAAATGGCCCGACCGATCAGTCGTGCCCTAACTGCCAGGGACCTGGCGCTCAGCGCAGTGCAGTCTGGCTCACGCTGTACATCTTTGTCACCATCCAGCTCGCCTGGATGTTGAGACCGTTCATCGGTGCCCCGAGCCTCCCCCCGTCATTTTTCCGCTAAGGGACCTGGGACAACGCCTACGTCGTAGTGTTCCGCGACGTCTGGACCCTTCTGACGAAGTGCGGCTAGAATGGTCTCTTGCCCCAGGGTTTCCGGACGAGAGTGTCATGACCCAGAGACTTCTAGCGTTTCTCTGTTCCAGCCTGTTCGTGCTCGCCTCCGCCGGAAATGCTCCAGCCGGAGGCGACGAACGCGACACGGTCGTCCTCAAGACGGGCAAGGAGATCAAGTGTCGCGTCGTCCTTGAGTTGGACGATCGCATCGCGATCCTCCGCGGAACGCGCGTGAAGTGGATCGACCGCAAGAAGATCCGCAGCGTCGACTCGGTGTTTCGTTCCCTGCGCGGCATCCTGACGAAGTTCGACACCTCCGAGCACAAGCCCAAAGTGCTCATGAAGCTCGCGAAGGCCTGCGAGAAGGCCCAACTTCCTCACGAAGCCAGGCTGTTCTACTGGAGTGTCATCCTGCTCGAGAAGAACCACGCGGCGGCCAACGAGGCGTTGGGACACAAGCTCGCAGGCAAGAGTTGGCGCGTCCCCATCGACGGCGCGTGGCGGTCCCTCGACTCCGCCGAGAAGGTCCGCGCGAAGTGGGGCAAGGCCTGGCGCATTCGCTCCGAGCACTTCGAACTGCGCACGGACGCGGGGTTGAAAACGGCTGTCCACACGCTGCTCGATCTCGAGAGTTTCTACCGGCACCTCTTCGACCTCTTCCAGGTCCCGCTAGAGCTTCGCGAGGTTACGATCCCGATCCAGGTGCACCTGTACCGCGAGTCCAAGAAGTTTCCGCGCCTGAGCAATAACGTCGACGCGTATTTCTCGATCGCCGACAACGTCTTGTTCACGTTCCTCGATGACGTCGGTCGACCGTTGACGCTGTTCCATCAGGCGACCCACGCCACGATCTACAACCTCGGGGGTAGCAGTCGCGGTCGTCGCACCGAACTGCCTGGGTGGCTCTACGAAGGCTGGGCCGACTTCATGGAGGGGATCCTCATTCCCGCCAAGAATGGTCGCCTCAAGCTCGACCTGACCAGGCGACTGGAATACCGGATCGGAAACCTGGCTGCGGAGAAGAAGCCCTACTCGCTGCGTCGGGTTCTCAACCTGCAGGAGACGGACTTCTCCGCATCGAGCAAGCAGCCTCTGAAGTACGCGCAGAGCTATGCCCTGTTCCTTTTCATGATGGAAGCCCAGAGCGAAAAATACCTGCTGCGCTTCCTCGCCTATATGAAGAAGGCCCTCGCCGGGAAGGCGTCCGCGAGCGCGTTCCGCAACGTCTTCAAGAAGGACCTGAAGACGATCGAGAAGGGCCACCTCAAGATGAAATAGGCCTGGCTCACCCGTGAACCGAAACCCCTTCCCATCTGTGATCGCGGTGGCGTTGTGCTCGGCGATCCTCTTCGATCTGACCGTCCGGGGCGAGCGCGGGCAGGGCGCGGGAGAGGATGCTGATGATCTCGTCTTCGCCGAGGCAGTCGAGGAATTGGCTCATCCACACGAAGGGAGAGTGGGGTGTCGAGGCGGTCGGCGTTGCGCCCGATATCGAGGTCTTCGATGACCCGACGAAAATCCAGGCGGGCTCAGAGCCGATTCTCGAAGCGGCAGTGAAGCACCTGATGGAGCAGTTTCGCAAGAACCCGACCCGCACGCGACCGGCGCCGCCGACTGGGCCAGAACGCGACAAGTAGCGCTCACGGGCTCAAGTTCGGAGTTGGGAGTGTCGATGAATTCACCAACTCCGGTCGCCGCGGCTACCCCCGCCCACGCCGGCTCCGGGAGTGAAACGAGATGAGCACCCCCTGGAATCGGAAGCGATCCAAGCTCCCCGCGCACATCCCGACGATGATCTCGTCGGAGGAGCAGCGGTACCTCTACTGGCTCACGCGCACGCATTGGCAGGATGTCGGTCATGTCGTCGAGATGGGGCCTTGGCTCGGCGGCAGTTCGTACTGCTTGTTGGAAGGCATGCAGGGTGGGAACTCGCACGGGCTGCACGTCTTCGACAACTTTGTGTGGCGGGAGTTCATGGGAGGGCGCGGTGGTCCGGAGCTCGCCGATGGCGAGTCCTTCGAGTCGCACTTCCGGATGAACCTCGCTCCTCACGCCGATCGGTTGACCGTGCACAATGCGTGGCTTCCCGACGAGGAAGCGCACGACGATCCGGAGCTCGCGGCGATTCGGGAGCCGATTCCCGCGGACGCGAGGATGGTGGCGTGGCAGGCGGACGAGCCGGTTGAGATCCTCTTCGTCGACGGCGCCAAGTCGTGGCGAGGACTGACGACCCTGCTGACGACGTTCGTCGATGCGCTGATCCCGGACCATTCGTTGCTCGTGTTCCAGGACTACAAGTACTGGGGCGAGTACTGGGTCGCGGCGATCACGGAGATGCTGTCCGACACGCTCACCTTCGAACACCAGACTCGTGAGAACACCGTCACATTCCGCGTGCGCGAGGGATTCGACCGCGCGCGGATCGAGTCGCTTCGGAGCTCCGAGGAATGTGACGCCGACGGGCTCAGCCAGCTGCTGGAGAGCGCGGGCCGTCGGATCGGGGGACATGGCAGTGCGACCGACCAGATGATCGTGGAGTTGACCAAGGTCCGGATGCTGATCCACAAGAACGACCGGCAGCGAGCCGTGGAGACATTCCGGGACATCGAGTCGCGATGGCCCCTGTTGGGGAATGGCTACAACCTCGAAGCCGCGAGGCGGTGGTTGCAACGTACGAGCGGCGCCGCGCTCGTCCCCGCGGTACGCTCGAAGACGCGCGCGGCGACCGATCGGATTCTGAAGCCGCTTCGCCGCTGATAGACGCGCCGGCGGGACTATACTCCAGCGGTTCATCATGGATGGATTGCTGACAGCCACGGTCGCGTGGCTCCCCTGCACGCTCGTTCCCGTGCTCTTCGTATTGCTCGCACCACAAACCGGGCCGCGTGGGCGCGCGTCGTTCGCCGCGTTGATGTGCTTGCTCGCCGTGGCGAGTCTCGTGGTCGCCGCGATCCAGTTCGGCGAGACGAGGCAGCTCGACGTGATCAACCCGTTCATGGACCCTGACAACGGCGCGCCGGTTCCGTTCGTCGTCGAGAGCGTGCGCGCCCCCGGTTGGCAGTGGCCCATCGTGGCGGCGGGGTTCCTCGCGCTCGCCGCAGTGCCGCTGTTTCTCATGCGTCGCTGCCCTCCCGCTGTGCCCTGTCCCGTCGTGTTCGGAAGCATGGTCACGGTGTGGACCTTCGCGGCGCGCCTGGCTCTGGAGAAGTCCGCCGCTCCCGAGGCGCTGACGTGGGCTATCGGCGTCTCGGTCCCGATGATGATCCTGCTGCCCTTCGTCGGGTGGTGGTCGGGCGCGAGTCGATTCTCGTTCGGGAAGTTCGCGCTGGTGTTGCTTCTGCTCGGGTTGGTGCAGCGGTCCTTGATCGTCGCCGCCAGCTACTTCGCCACGACCCAGGGGCTCGGCACGCATCTCGATGTCAGCGCGATCCAAGAAGTCACGTTGCCTGCCGGTCCCGGAGACCAGACCCTCGCGCAGTGGATCTCCCTCATGGTGTTCCCGCAGTACGTGTTGTGGATCCCATTCACGATGGTCCTCGGTCTCGCGGTGGGGGCGCCGCTCTTCGTCGTCGCGAAACGGCGTGCCGGTCTGTCGAGCCCTTCATCCGAAGGCCAACTCTGACACGCGGTACGCGATCGGGACCTCGTGGCGGCATTGGGTTTCGCGAGGGAACAGGTTTCTTCGTAGCGGATGGCCTGGTCTCCGTTCCCGCCTTCGTCGCGGTAGTCTGAACCGGTTATCCTCCCGGCGACAGGCTCGCGTCGGTCTACCTCGAGATCCCCAACGCTCATGATCCGACACACCGCACTGGTCTCCGTTCTGCTCTGCAGCTTCACGACGGCCCAATCCGATTCTTGGTCACGCTTTCGCGGCGCGGCGGCAAGGACCACTCCCCCGACAAGGGTCTGCTGAAGACGTGGCCAAAGGATGGGAGCCGGCTGCATGATGATCGAAGTCGGCAAGGATGGTGCAGAGACGGTCTGGCAGAACAAGGTAATGGCGAACCATCACGGCGGCGTGGTGCGCGTAGGCGACCACCTCTACGGGCACGCGGCAAGATCTGGGTGCACCCGGTGGTCGTAGGCGGTCGGCTGTTCTTGCGGGACCAGGAGTACATCTACTGCTTCGGCGTGAAGAAGCGGCAGAAGACCGCGGACAAGAAGTGGGCTCCACGGCCCCGGACCCGGCTGGTGACCCCCCCCCGCAAACTCGCGGGGGAGAGGGAAGGGAAGCCGCAGCCTCGGTTCGTCTCGGGGGCGGCGAACGAGAGATCCGCGTCCTACGCGGCCCTGAATCCACGAGAATCACCTGATCGGGGAGCGTTAGACCAGCGCGGAGCGGCGGGACGCCAGCCGTAGATGTCATGGAGGGTTCCAACCCCAAGAGCTTGGTGATACAGGCGATACGGAGACTGCCCGATTCTTCCTGCCCCTGGATTTCGGCGTGACATCTCGGGATTGGTCGATACTCTAAGATGCCCGCGATGCTGGTTCTGCGCCCGGGGACCAGGCATCCCAAAGGAGCACGTTCATGGCTGAAACCTTCCAGAAGAGACAACGCGGTTTGCGCCGAAAAGAGAAGCAGCTCAACAAGAAGCTGCGCAAGGCAGAGCGTGCGAGCGCCGAGCCGACGGAGTCGGTGGATGGCTACAATCCGTTGGAAGAGCTGTATCGGCCGAGCGAAGAGCAGGACGAGATGGGTCGGAGCGGCGGGGGAGAGACGCCTGAAGAGCCCGAAGTTTCAAAGGACGTTCCTCCGACCGCGAAGTAGAACCGCGACGATCTAGAATCGGGACGAGTCCTCGGCGAATGGCCGTAGGTGCCGCGCTAGCTCACGGGGCACCGAATAGTAGGCGTTGGATCGCGTCTATCTGAACAGCCTGATAGCCTCGGCGGTCATGCACCCACTCTTCGTCCTCCTCGTACTCGCGGTCACGATCCCTGCCCAACGTTCTGCTGAATCCCCGGTCAAGGTCCCGGAGGGTTTCCGCGCGACCCGACTGTACTCCGTCCCGAAGGCGCAGGGTTCCTGGGTCAGCCTCGCGAACGCCGACAAGGGTCGGCTCGTCGCCTGCAATCAGTACGGCAAGCTCTTCCGCATCACCCTCCCGAAGAAGACGGGTGGAGAGCTGGCCGTCGAGGAACTGAAGACCGACGTCGGCGAGGCACAAGGGCTGCTCTACGCGTTTGGCAGCCTTTACGTCATGGGCAAGCAGACCATTCCTGCGCCCCAGGTCGAGCCTGCCAAGAAGCCCAAGAAGGGCAAGAAGGGGAAAAAGGCCAGGCCGCGCAAGGTGTCCGGTCTGTTTCGTCTCACGGACACGACCGGAGACGACCAGTTTGACAAGGTCGAGCACCTGCTCAAGGTGCCGGTTGGGGGCGAGCACCACGCCCACGCGATCGTTCTCTCCCCAGACGGCAACTCGCTCTACATCTGCGCCGGCAACATGTCGCGCATTCCGAAGCCGGACTTCACGAGCTCACGGATGCCGCGCATCTGGAAGGGCGACCACATCTTGCCCCGCATGCCCGATGCACGGGGACACAACACGGGTGCGGCGTCCATTGGTGGGTGGGTTGCGCGCCTTTCGCCGGACGGCTCCGAGCGCGAGTTGATCTCGAATGGCTACCGCAATCACTACGACATCGCCTTCAGCCCGAGAGGGGAGCTCTTCACCTACGACTCGGACATGGAGTATGACATCGGAGCAGCGTGGTATCGACCGACGCGGGTTTGTCACGTCGTGAGTGGATCGGAGTTCGGGTGGCGATACGGCACTGGGAAGTGGCCGGCGTACTACGCCGACAGCCTCGGGTCCGCGGTCGACATCGGTCCGGGATCACCGACCGGCATCACGTTTGGGACAGGGGCGAAGTTTCCTGTGCGCTATCAGAAGGCCCTGTTCATCGCGGACTGGAGCTATGGCGTGATCTACGCGGTGCATCTGACGCCGAAGGGTGCGTCGTTCTCGGGAGTGAAGGAGGCTTTCGCCACTTCGACTCCGTTCGCTGTGACCGACATGGTCGTGCGTCGTGATGACGGAGCGCTCTATTTCGCGGTCGGTGGTCGCGGGAGTCGGTCCGCGCTCTACCGGATCGATTACGTGGGGAGCGAATCGACGTCGGATGCGGGGGTCGCCGCGGTGCCTGCTGCGAGCGCGAAGCTGCACAAGCTACGGCGCCGACTCGAGACGATGCACGCGCCAGGGGCGCCAGAGGTGGTCCGCGTGGCGTGGCCGTACCTCGGGCATTCGGATCGGCACATCCGTTTCGCGGCGCGAATCGCCGTGGAGAATCAGCCCCTGGACACGTGGAGCGGGAAGGTGTTCGACGAGTCCGATCCAAGGGCGGTCGTTCACGGCGTGATCGCGCTGGCGCGGCACGGCAAGCCCGAATTGCAGGCCAGTCTGCTTCACAAGTTGGTCTCGGTTCCGTGGAAGGGTCGCTCGAGCGAGGAGAAGCTCGAGTTGCTGCGGGCGTACGATCTCGTGTTTGCTCGGATGGGGATGCGCGAGGATGTCTCCGACGCCGCGCGCTCCGCGCGCGCCAAGGTGGTCGAAGTTCTCGACGTGGCGTACCCGGACGGTCATCGAAAGGTGAACATGGAGCTGTGCCGGACGCTGTCGTTCCTGAATGCTCCATCGGTGATCGGCAAGTCCTTGAAGCTCCTGGCCGCCGCCCCGTCGCAGGAAGAGCAGATGCACTACGCGTACTGCCTTCGCGTGGTCAAGAACGGCTGGACGAAGACGACCCGCACGACGTATCTCCAGTGGTTCCACCAGGCGGCAGGCTATCGCGGCGGGTCTTCGTTCCTCGGTTTCTGCAAGAACATCCGCAAGGACGCGATCTCCAGCATCCCGAAGTCGGAACGGAAGGAACTGGGCGAACTCGTCACGAAGGAAATCAAACCGACAGACGTCGAGGCCGTGCCGAAGGCTCGCAGTTTCGTCAAGGCCTGGACCGTGGCCGAGCTGGAGTCGACCGTATCGAAGAAGAAGAAGGGTCACGACTTCGCGCGTGGTCGTCGTCTGTTCGGCGAGGCTGCCTGCATCCGCTGCCACCGCTTCGCGGGCGAGGGTGGTGCGGTCGGACCGGATCTGACCTCCGTGCGTGGGCGGTTCGGCATTCGCGAGATCCTCGAGTCGATCATCAAGCCGAGTGAGGTGATCTCCGATCAATACCAGCCGACGATCTTCGAACTCGAGAACGGCGATATCGCGGTCGGCTACGTCGCGAACCTCAACCGCAACACGGTCAAGATCGTCGAGGACATGTACAAGCCCGGGAACCTGCGCGCGCTGAAGGTCGAAGATATCAAGTCGCAGAAGCCCTCGCCCGTGTCGATGATGCCGGCTGGTCTCCTCTCAACACTGACCGCCAAGGAAGTCCAAGACCTGATGGCCTACATGTTGAGCGGCGGCAACCCCGATCACGTCCTCTACAAGTAGGGCTCCCAGAGGTCGATCTCGGTGATGAACTCGGGGACCAGGTGGATTGGGGGCCGGGAGATCTCCATGCCGTCCGGGCCGGTCAGCACCAGGGTCTTGACGCGTTGTGATGCGCACAGCACCTGGGTGCTGTCGCCTTCGATGGCCCAAGATTCGCGACGACGGCAGCCTTGGGCGTCGAGTACGAGGATGTTGATCCGCTCACCGTAGTCGTTGAGGAAGTGGATCGTCGACTTGAGGGGGACCACTTTGCGGGCGGAGGACCCGAAGTAGACCTTCGCGCCCTCTACCGGGATGGAATCGTCGTCGGTGAGCCTGCCGGTCATCGTTACGAAGCGATCCTCGTGGATCTTGACCTCCACGTCGCTTCGACCGGCGATGCGCATCGGATCCTGCGGCGTCGAGCGCGACAACGGAATCTGCAGCCGCCGAATGTTCGTGTCCGGGGCGAGGCTCAGTTGGCGATAGCCTGCGTAACCGAAATGCTCCCCGCGTGCGCTTGATCGACCCGCCGCCACCTCTTCCATTCCCGCCACCTGGCGAGATGACTCAGGAAAACCTGGTCGATATTCGGAGCGCACCCCCCGTGATGGATCGTCCATGGTGGCTTCGGAAGGTGCCAATGCGCGGTTTCACCGTCATCACCCATGCTACGTGGTGACGCCGCGGCGAGACAGTCCCGGTTTTTCTCTGAACGCATTGAGTCATGTCTCGTTCGAGCGGGCAATTCCCTGGCAGATGTTGAACTCCTGCACCACCACTCATCGCTGCGCCGTCGCCGGATCGAATCTGCTCGGTCGAATTCAGAATAGGGAATCCGGCGCCATGGCGGAAGCCGTAGACGCTCACGGTCGCGGGCTGCTGCGGATCATCCAACGCATCGTGCGCGATCCCTGGGCTGCGGAAGACTTGATGCAGGACGTATTCCTGCGTTTGTTCACGCACTCGAAAACGGTGCGCGGCGCCGCGAGTCTCGGCCCGTGGCTGCGCCGCGTCGCGCGCAACCTCGCGTTGACCTACGTGCGCGATCACCGGGTCACGTTCTTTGCGAAGAACGCGGTTCCCCATGAACCGCCGCCACCGGATCACTCGCTGCAACAGGAAGAATCGCTCGACGAGGTCCACCGCGCCGCGGCGCGACTCGACGAGCCATTCCGCACGACATTTCGCGTGTGCGCCCTGGAAGGTGTGGACTACGCGAGGGCTGCGGAGATTCTCGGCTGCAACAAGACCACGGTGAACACCCGCATGTTCCGGTCGTGGCGCCGGCTGAGGGAGATGGTCGCGCGTGAAGTCGACCGCACGCCGTCGAGGCAATCGGCGTAGCACTTACTGCGCCGGAGCGTCTACTTCGGTCTTCGCTTCAGCTTCGCGAGCGTCGCCTTGCCGCGGGCAGAGAGTTCGTGGCCGACGTCATGGCTGATGGTCAGCCCGAGATCCTCGAGCTTGCGCACGTGCGCCTTGAACCGCGCGCTCTGCCATGCCCGATACGTGACCGTGATCGAACGCCTTCTGCCCGCGTGCCCACAAGTTCTTGACGCAAGACGGCTTGAGGCCTAGTAGACCTCGACCGAACCCGCCATCCCCAGCTTGTTGAACCAGAACTCCTTCCCCGACTTGTCGTGCACGATCGGCTTCTGGGCCTTTTGGACCGTCTGCGCTGGCGAGACCTGTGGCGCCGACGCCAAAAGACAGAGGGCGATACTTCTCAATCCCGAGTGCACGATGACACGTTAACGTGTGGCGGCCCTCATCTGAGGGCCGCCAATCGCGAATTCTGCCCATCCGGGTGATTCGCTTTGGGCGATTCGCTACGGGATGATGCCCAGGAACTTGATCACCGGGCCGCCGGTGTTGTTCGTGCCGTAGATGTAGTTGCCCGTGGGGTTCGACGTGCTAAAGTGGCCCACCGTCTGGGCGATCGGCCCGCCGCTCTTCGCAATCGTGAGCGTCAGGGCGTTCGATGCAACGAGCCCGGCGTTGTTCGCATTGGCGTCTGCGTACCACGCCTGGGTGTAGAACGTCAGCCCTGAGTAGATGGGGCTACTGGGAATCGGCGCCTTGAAGGAGGAGTTGTAGTTCGTGCCGCTACCGGTCGCCGGGAACGGAAGCTGCGTGTCCAGGCTGACGTACAGGTTGTTCTTCGGCGCGCCGATCATGCTGAGATCCATTGGCAACGTGATCCCCGACCACCTGGTGTTCGAGAGGCCGATGATCAGGGAGCCGGCGTAGCCCTTACTGAACTTGCCGCACTGCAGGTCGAGGCTGCCCCCCGGAGTGAGTGCAGCCGGGTTGCCGCTGAGGGCGTAGAGTTCACGCCGCCAGAATGCGCCGCCGGTGCCTAGACGTTGGATGGCGCCTCCACTCTTGGCGGTCCGCTCCGCGTCACAGAAGTAGGAACTCTTCGCGGCTGGTCCGGGTAGCTCGACCTGCAGGATCAGGTTGCCCTTGGCCGCGTCGTAGACGAAGGGCGTGGTCCAGTTGATGCCGATGTTGAACGGGGCTGGGCTAGCGGGCGGTGCAGCCAACGCGGGCAAGCTCCATGCCTTGGCGTTCAGCACTACGGTCAGGGCGGACGTCACGTTCGTCGCGAACGTCGTCGACATGGTGGCCGGGGAGACCGACGTGGTCCCGAGCGAGAACGTCGCGCTCTTGTAGGATCTCGCCGGATAGGCGACTTTCTGGTGGCCAGTGTCCCGGCGGTACTGCAAGCCGGTGATCACGGCGATGCCCTTGGTGATCGCGGTGTTGGTCCAGATCTGTTGGGACTTCGGAAACTGGTAGCCGAAGTGGTACACGCTGTAGTTGTTGCCCTCGGTGCTGGTCAGCGACACGGGAATCACCTTGTCCTGAGCGTTTGCGGCGGCGACAAGGAACAGGGTGACGGGGATTCCGAGACGGGGTTTCATACGCTGTTCCTGAAAAGGTGTGGTTTGGGGGGGGGCTGAGGCGCATCAATAGTACCACAAAGCCACAGGGCTGGACCAAGGGATTGCGCTGTGCCAACCACCACAGTTGCGTTTCAGCGTCGATCACCTGTGAATTCCTGTCCCGTCCTTGTATCCCCGTTCCCCATGGAGATGGTGGTGGCGTGTGGTCGCGCGCACGGGCAGGCGGTGCCACGGCGGAAACCGAAACCAGGGACGGGTAGCGATTTGGTCGACAAGACGGTTGTAGGTCGAGTGCTGACAGAGCGGTTTGGTCACGACGGGTTTCGTGAAGGGCAGCAGCTCGCGATCGACGCGGCGATGGCGGGTGCGGACCTTCTCGCCGTGATGCCGACCGGGTCGGGCAAGTCGCTGTGTTACCAGCTGCCCGCTGTGCTCCAGTCGGGTTACGCCCTCGTCGTCAGCCCGCTGATCGCGCTGATGAAGGACCAGGTCGATCAGATGAAGACCCGCGGCATTCCGGCGGCGACCGTGCACTCGGGGTTGACCCTGTCCGAAAAGCAGCACGTCACCAGGGAGCTGGTCGAGGGCCGTCTGGATATTCTACTGGTCGCGCCCGAGCGCTTCCGGAACGAGCGCTTTCTCGAACTCCTGCGTCGGCATCCACCGTCGCGGCTCGTCGTCGACGAAGCGCACTGCATCAGCCAGTGGGGTCACGATTTCCGACCCGACTACAGACGTCTCTCCGACGTGCGGTCGATGCTCGGGGGGCTCCCGGTGACCGCGCTCACGGCGACGGCGACTCCCGACGTGCGCCGCGACATCGCCACGCAACTCGACTTGAGCGATCCGGTGGAGATCATGACCGGGTTCGACCGTCCCAACCTCCAGTTCGAGGCGATTCCCGCGGACACCAAGAAGGACAAGCTCGCCAACGCGGAGGACCTCGTGCGCAAGACCGACGGCATCCGCTTGATCTACGCGGCGAGCCGTCGTTCCGTGGACGAGGTGACCGCGCACTTCGCCGATCACGACCTCGTCGCGGCGGCCTACCACGCGGGCTTGCCGGATCACGAGCGCACGTCGATCCAGGACCGGTTCATGGCCGGCGAGATCGATCTGCTGGTCGCGACGAATGCGTTCGGGATGGGCGTCGACAAGGCGAACATCCGGCTCGTGTTGCACTTCGACATGCCGGGGTCGCTCGAAGCGTATTACCAGGAAGCCGGTCGCGCCGGTCGCGATGGGGAGCCGGCGCGTTGCGTGCTGTTTCAGCATGCAGGCGACTACCGGCTGCAACGGTTCTTTCTCGACAACGCCAATCCCGAACCCCGGCTGATCCGGCAGTTGTTCGCGTTGTTTGCGCGGATCAGCGACACGGCGGATGCGGAGCTGCCGATCACCTTCGATGCGCTGAAGAGCCAGTTCGATCTGCGGGTCGACGGCGCGCTGCGCACGGCACTGCGCATGTTGGGCCTCCACCGTTTGATCAGCATCGAGGGTGATCAAGTGTTCGTCGGGTCGGACTATCCCGAGGAGTGCCCGGTCGATTTCCGTCTTCTCACGAAGAAGCAGGATCGGGACGTCGCCCGGCTGACGACGATGGTGGACTACACGCGCGGCTCGACCGTGTGCCGACTGCAGCGGATTCGGGACTACTTCCTCGGTGAGAAGGGCGAGGCGTGTGGATCTTGTGACGCGTGCGCGAGAGACGGGCAGCGGTGCCGACCGACGGACGACGATGTCAAGCGCATCGGCACGGTCCTGGCCACGGTGCGGCGGCTGAACTTCCGCTTCGGTCCGCAACGCATCGCGCAGGTTCTGACCGGGAGTCGTGCGGCCGACATCGTCGACCGCGGCCTCGACCATCAACCGACCTTCGGGCACCTCAAGGGCGAGCCACTGCCGTCCGTGCGCAACCTGATCAACTGGCTGGAAGAAAATCGCCTTCTCGAGTTCGAGTCGTTCGTGACTCAGAGTGGCCACACTGGAAACACGGTGGGCATCACGCCCGCGGCGTCGGATCTTCTCGAGACAGGAGAAGTACCGGAGTTGCCGCCGCTGCCCCGGCGGACAGCGGCGGGCAGGGCCGCGAGTCGAGCGGCCTCGGTTTCGAAGGCCGACATCGACCCGACGCTCTACGACGCGTTGCGCCAGCACCGCACGGCTTGGGCGAGCGAGTCGGGGGTGCCGCCGTATCGCATGTTCTCGAACGACGTGTTGGAGAGTCTCGCGGCAGCCAGGCCTTCGACCGAATCGGAGTTCGTCGCGATCAAGGGGCTGGGTCCCGCGAAGTGGAAGCAGTTCGGCGCCGACATCATCGGCATCATCGCGACGCGTTCGTGAGGGTTGTGGACTCGCTGGCGACTTAGCTAGCGGCGCGCGCCTGTCGCGCGCCCGCCGCCACCGAACGACGGTCGGAGCAGCCCGATCTCGTCGTAGTAGTGGAGCGTGCGCACCCAGATACCCGCGCGCCGCGCGAGTTCACCGACCTTCAAGTACCTGTCCGTCACGTAATCTCTCATGTCTTGCATCGCTTCGGACGGAGAAGCTACGGCCTCACGCAACGTGAGGTTCAAGCACCGTCTCCGCAGTTTCTTTCGATACTGTTCCACGCACGGATCGAGAGGATTCCGCCCACCGATGAACTACCTGGCCCATCTCCTCCTCGCCCAGCCGACCGATGACTCCCGCCTGGGTGCCATCATCGGAGACTTCATGAGTGGTCAGGCAGTGGCGGAGTTCACGCCGGGGATCCAGGAAGGGATCTTGCGGCACCGGCGGATCGACGAGATCACGGATGCCCACCCGGTGTTCCGTCGCAGCCGGGGACGCGTGCGTGAGTCGGTCGGTCGCTTCGCCGGCGTCGTCGTCGACGTCGTCTACGACCACTTTCTCGCGCGCGACTGGGACCGCTGGAGCGTGACGCCTCTGCGAGAGTTTGCGGACGAAACGTACGCGCTCCTCGAGCGACGCTTCGATGAGTCACCGCCCCGCCTCCAGCGTGCCGTGCCGTATATCGTCGGAGGCGACTGGCTCATGGCCTACTCACGCTTGCCGCACCTGGAGCAGGTATTCGCGGGGATGTCGCGTCGAGTGAAGCGCAGAAATCCCCTCGGCGAGGCGTTCGACGCGGTTCGCGGGCGGTACGATGAGTTGTCGCGTGACTTCGACGAGTTCTTCCCCGAGTTGCGGGCGAAGGTGGGGGCCGAACACTGATGACGAGCTTCCTCTCCATCGTGGAGCGCTTCCGCTTCGAACCCGAGAAGATCAAGGGCTCTCGGCACATCGCGACGCTCGCACCGATCAGCGACGAGGCGGCGGTGGTTGTGCTGCTAGACGAGCTGCGCGCGGAGTTTCCCGACGCGAACCACCATGCGTATGCCTGGCGACTCGGTCGTCGTGGCGAGCGTTTCTACTACAGCGACGACGGTGAACCGAGCGGTTCGGCGGGACGACCGATCCTCCAACACCTCGAAGGCCGCGACGTGACGAACCTCATTCTCGTCGTCAGTCGGATCTTCGGTGGCACGAAACTGGGCGTCGGTGGGTTGGTGCGCGCGTACGGCGGCGCCGCGCGGGCCGTGCTCGACGCCGTGTCCATCGTCGAGGTTATTCCGAAGATCAAAATCGAGGTCGAGTTTCCCTACGGCTGCTCGAACGCGATCCAGGCCTTGCTCCACACGCGCGACATCCAGACACTCTCTGCCGACTACGGTGAGCAAGTCACGATGGTCCTCGAAGTGATCGAATCCGAAGTCGAGGACATCGAGCGCGAGATCCGGGACGGGACGTCGGACGTCGCTACCGTCAGCCGGCTCTGATTCGCGTTAGTCCCAGCTATCGCACCACTCGTAGGCCTTGAAGCAATTGTGGATCTTCTTGGGGCTCGTCACGCCTCGACCGCCGGACAATCCGTGCTCCATGCCGAGGAAGCCCTTGTAGCCCTTCGCGTGGATCGCCTTGAACACGTTCCGGTAGTTGATCTCGCCGGTGAGCGGTTCCTTGCGGCCCGGGACGTCGCCGACCTGGAAGTAGGCGATCTCGTCCCAGTACTTCCGGATGTTGTTGATGAGGTTGCCCTCAGAGATCTGCTGGTGGTAGATGTCGAACAGGATCTTGATGTGCTTGCTGCCGACGCCCTTCATGATTTCGTTCGCGTGGGGCGACGTGACGACGAAGTAGCCGCGGTGGTTCAGTGGGTTCAGGGGCTCCAGGACGAGAGTGAGGTCGGTGCCTTCGAGTTTGTCCGCCGCGGCCTTGAGGTTGTCGATGCAGTTCTGCGTCTGCTCCTTGTGCGAAATCCCCTTTTGCAGGTTGCCCGCCAGCGTCGTGCAGAACTTGTTGCCGATCACCTTGTGGACTTCGAGCGTGTGGTCGAGGTCCTTGAGGAACGCGTCCTTGCCGTCCTTCCGCGCGAGGTGTCGACCTTTCCAGTTCGCGACGAAGATGCCCATGTCGACCCCGGTCTCGTCGAGTTTCTTCCTCAGGGACTCGACCTTCTCCATTCCTTGGCGCCCGAGCCCATTGTACTCGACGCCGGTAAAGCCGTACGACGCGACGCGTTCGACCCTGGCCTCCAGCGAACCGGGTCCCCAGTCGAGTCGTGGAGCGTACTTCAGGCGCCAGTCCCGCTTGAACGGTTCGATCTTGTCCTGGACCTTGTCCTGTCCGGAGAGTGATCTCGCGCCGATCGAAGTGGCGCCCGCCGCGAGAGCGCCTGTGTAGAAGAAACTACGCCGGTTGATATCTGACATGGGTCCTCGATGTTGGGTGGAGGCGCGATCATAGGTCGCCCGTGCTAAAAAGCATGCCCACGCTGACGCTCTCCATGATGAAACGCACTCATTCACCTCTGTTGTTACTCGCCTGTCTTCTCACGGTTGGATTCTCCACGGAGGTCAACTCATCCGCCACTCGTTCCACTTCTTCGCGACCCACCCGGACGAGTACAAGAAGCAGATCGAACCCTTCGTGAACTGGGCTTGGAGCCGCAAGAAGCCCCTCGCGCTGATGGTGTCCGAGTTCTACCGGGTCGACACACTCGAGTGGCACCACCTCCACGACACGTTCGAGTTCTTCTCGGATCGCGAGATCCCGACGATCATGTGGAGCGACAAGTGGCGTGCGTACGTGCTGAAGAAGTGACGCGAGGCGACACGGTCACTGCGCGGTGAACTCGAGCGCCTGCTTGACCTCGTGCTTGTCGCCGTCGCGCATTCTCACGTGGAGTTGAATCTCGTATTTCCCGATCTTCAGCGCGCCGAGCGCGAGCCGCAGCCTGGCTCCTTCCTTGCCGCCGTCGGTGGGCCCTTTGTAGGTGAGTTTCGCGGTGAGCACGCCGTCCGTGTTGGGCTTCCCGATCTCGTCGAGTTCGAACTTCATGCCCCCCGACTTCTCGGAGATCGAGATCGCGAACTGCAGGGGCATCGACTCCATGACCTCGACGTCGTCGGATGCGGCGAACATGTCTCCAGTCTCTGGTTGCGTGATCCAGACTGATTGCGCGTAGTCCACCTTGGTAGTCTCGTTCTTCCGTTTAGCTGTGGCAGCGTCAGCTAGTTCTTTCTCTGCGAGGTTCTTCTTCAGAGCCTCCTCGCCGTAGCAGCCACTCGCCGCGCACAGCACGAGAATCGTCGCGAGGCGACCCGCGACCGTCATCGTCTCCATTCTCACATCTTCGCAGGCCCTTCACCAAGATGTCCAATCTGTTTGTTTTCACCGTGAATTGATACCGGTAGGGTGGGCTACCGGGAGGCATCGCAATCGGATCCACAAACGGATCAAGATCCATGACTGAAACAAGCACCCCCCTCAAGTACCTGGACAAGGCTCTCGGTGTCCTGCGCAACCTGGGCCTCATCAAGTCCGAACCCGAAGCAGCGCCCGTCGTCGCGCTGATCGAGCGCATCGCCGAGTACAACCCGGACAAGACCGCTGCGATCGCTCGCACGCTCGCGCAAGCGTCCCTCTTCAACGAAGTCGTCCGCGACCAGATCAGCGCGATGGACATAGGCGAGCGCTACCAGACGATCACCAAGGCGTTCGATTCGATCCGTGACGACGCGAAGCGCATGGTCGAGCAGGTCGAGGACGGCGACATCGACACGTTCGAGCGGCTCTCGAACATCTGGATGAAGATCACCCGCGGTGACATCCCGTCACGCTTCGAGAAGATCAAGGACACCTACCTCGAAGTCGCCGAAGCCAGCCGGGATCAAATCGACCGGGAGCAGACGATCCTGGCGGCCTACCAGGACTTCCGTGTCGCGCTGAAGGAGTCGCAGGTCCTCGGATTCCAGCTGCTCAAGATCGCCGACGCGCAGCTCGCGACCGCCAAGTCGCATCTCGAAGGTGCTGCCGCGGAGTTGGCCGCCGACGAGTCCGGGGACAACGAAGTCCGCGCGATGCTGGAGTTGGCCCGCGACCTCAAATTGAAGGCCCTGCAAGACGAGGACAAGCGCTACCAGATCGCCAAGGACCTCGCCGAGAATCTGTCGATCGCCTACGGCACGACCGAAGTCGTCATGGCGCGGCTCACGCAGATCACCGACTGCAAGGAACGCGTGTACTCGCAGGCCGTCACGTTCTTCGGAACCAACGAGACAGTGTTCACTGCTCTGTCAGCCTCGTTCACGGGTCTGCACGGTTTGCACGAGAGCACGCAAACCCTCGAAGCGATGAAGGAGGGCATCAACAAGAGCCTCGAGACCCTTGGCGAGGTCGGTTCCGATATTCAGGAAGCGGCGTTGAAGGCCGGCTACGGTCCGACAATCCGCGCGGAGTCCGTGAAGTCGCTCGTGGACGCCGTCGTCGGGTTCCAGGAGCGCAGCCTGTTGATCGTCCAAGAGATGCGCGAACTCAGCACGAAGAACGAGGCCGAACTCACAGCCGCAGTCGAGGACGGCAAGCGTC
>CAYYAQ010000065.1:0-17574 GCA_964469555.1 uncultured candidatus Brocadiaceae bacterium
GGCCGTGACCTTCCAGCTGCGGCGTGAACGAACACTCGAGCGGCAGGATCTCGAGGCCGAATCGCGGCAACGATAGGTCGCGGATGATCTCCGGTCGGAGGAGGCTCACGACGTAGCTGCACACCGAGTACTTGAACCCTGGGTAGAGTTCTTCGGTGACGGCCGCACCGCCGAGCACGTGGCGGCGTTCGAGCACGAGCACGGAGCGACCGGCACGGGCGAGGTAGGCCGCGCAGACGAGACCGTTGTGGCCGCCCCCGATCACGATGGCGTCGTACTCCCGTTGTGTCATGCTCGCTTGCGCTCCGGATCGAAGAACGGGCGCTCGACGACGGTCGCGGCGACAGAGGTTCGTTCGTACTCGACGGTATGCTCGACCAGCAAGTCACTGCCGGGTCGCGAGTGCTCGGTCGCGACCGTCGCGATCGCGAGATACTTCTTGAGGATCGGCGACCATGTACTGCTCGTGACTTGGCCGACCTGACGGCTGCCGATGTAGACCGGCACCGCGAGGCGGCACGCGTGCGACGACAGGCTCGGAGGCAGACCGTGGGCGTTGTAGAGTCTCTCGATTCCTTCCCAACTGATCTCCAGTCCTACCATTTGCCACACGCTGCCGCGTGCTTTCTCGGCGCGGAGCGCCGCCTGCCCGACGAATGCATCGCGCTCGAGGGACACGGTCCACTCGAGACCGATCTCGAACGGCGAGGACTTGCGCGACTCGATGAGACAGCGCGGTGCACTGAAATAGTCGACGTCCTGGAGAATGAATCCCGCTTCGATTCGAGTCACGTCGAGGGCGTCGAGCCCCGCGGGTTGGATCGCGTGGGGGCGTCCCGCCTCAACGATCGCATCCCACACGGGAAGGGCGTCGGCGCTCGGGATCCAGATCTCGTAGCCGAGATCGCCGGTGAATCCCGTGCGGGAGATCTCGATGTCGACCCCGGCTATTGTCGCTGATGCGATGCGAAAGAACCGGAGCTCGCGGATGGCCGATCCGATCAGATCTTCGAGCACTGCCCGCGAGAACGGACCCTGCAGGGCGAGCGCTGCGGTGCTGTCCGACACGTCATGGATCTCCACGTCGAACCCCCGACGGTTGCGTTCTAGCCACCCGTACGTCGGGCTCGCGGTTGTCGCGCGAAACCTGTGGTCGTCGAGGCGGGCGATCGTCCCATCGTCGATGACCTTGCCGTGCGGATCGCAGAAGCAGGCGTACGTCACCCGACCGGTATCGAACTCTCGCAGATCTCTCGTCGCGACGTAGGAGAGGAACGCGGCGCTGTCCTTCCCTGTGACTTCGTATTTGTACAGCGGCGACACGTCGAGCAACCCGACGGAGTTGCGGAATGCGAAGTACTCCGGCGCCGGGTGCGACTCGTAGCTTCCGACCGCGAAGTATCCAGCCCACTCCTTGAAGATCAGACTCTCGCACAAAGCAGAAGTGCGAGCGTGAAAAGGAGTTGGTAGTGGCATTATCGGGAGGAGCTTACCGGTGGCTGGCTGGGTTCAAAGCCGGAGTTTCAATCCGTCTGGGCGGCGAAGTCCGCAGCCAGCATGCGATGGAACTGCAACATGGGCTGCTCGAGGCGCGGGGCGTAGAGCCCCTCGTAGGCTCCCGATGCCAGGCCTTCCTGGACGAGCGACACAATCTCGGTGTCCTCTTGCTGGACCTGTTTGGAGTCGTCCAGCGCGCGGGCGAGCACCTTCTCGTCGAGCGGCCCGTCGTGGTAGGGACAGGTGAACTCGGAGGCGGAGCCACATCCGGAAGCAACCCTGGTCCCGTGGTGAGCACGCACGTTGTAGAACGCGCGCAACTCGTCGTCTTCGTCGCGGACGACGAGGTAGGGGCGGTTCAGCACGGTTCCGGTGAAGAACGAGCCGGTAGCGCTGACCTGACCAGACCGCCCGACGAATTGCCAGTGCCGCGAGAAGGTCGTGTGCTGCTCGAGTTCGAGGAAGCGGGCGTCGATGTACCACGCCCCTGGTGGCGGTGTCGCTATTTCAATGTCGAGTTGAGGGTCGAAGCGTTCGATTTCGGACCGGAGTCGCTCTCGCACAGGAATCGCTTCCCTCATGCGGGTCACTTTGACCGCTGCGCCGGATAAGCTCGACACCGATGAACGAACCGGAGACACAAAGACTCGGGTGGCTGCCGGTCCTCGGGCTCGTTCTGCTGGCGTTCTTCGCCTACGCCCCGTCCCTCGGCAACGACTTCGCGCTGGACGACACGCTGGCCCGCGCCGTGAACGAGGGTAGGCCGAACTCCGTGATCGCCGAGCTGCGCGGCCCGGCACACTACTTCACGAACGATTACTGGTCGGGGTTCGGGCTGCGGTCCGGGCTGTACCGTCCGACCACGATCTACAGCTACGCGGCCACGCACCATCTCTTCCCGGGAGAAGGTGACGGCGAGGCGTTCGCACACCACCTCGTCAATCTGCTGCTCAACTGCTGGGCTGCTTACCTCGTGATGTGGTTGATGCTCGACTTCGGGATGGCGATGGTGGGAGCGTTGCTCACGGCCGCGCTCTTCGCCGTTCACGGCGTGCACAGCGAAGTCGTCGCCACGGTTATCGGGCGCGCGGAGTTGCTCTCGTTCTGCTTCGGGATGGCCGGGTTGCAGGCGCTGCTGCGCGCGGACACCGGGAAGTCCGCGGTCTGGATCCCGATGTCGGCGGTCCTCTTCTTTCTTGCCTTCTGTTCGAAGGAGAGCGCGCTCGCGTGGGTTGGGTTCGTTCCGTGCTACTTCGCGATACGCGGTGGACTTCGCCAGAGGTGGGTGCGTATCGTCGCGGCTGCAGCTCCGGCGGTCGCGATCTTCTTCGTGCTCCGCCATCTCGCGCTGTCGGGAGACGTGGATCCCGTCAAGTACGCCGCGAACCCCTTGGGCCACGTGGAGCTGCCGGAGCGACTCGGCACGGCGTGTGGGCTATGGGGCTACGGGTTGTTGCTCTGCGTGGCGCCGTTCTCGCTCGCGTGCCTGTACGGTCCACAGGTGGAAACCGTGTCGACCATCGGCTTGACCGTCGCCGTGATGATCCCCGTTTGGTTGGCTGCGGCGCTGTGGGATCCGGCGCGTCGGCCTGGCCTGTTCCTCAGCGCGGCGTTGTTCTTCGGCTTCAGCTTCATCACGTCAAACATCCCCTTCGCCATCGGCACGATCTTCGGGGAGCGGCTCTACTTCATTCCCAGTCTCGGGGTGTGCATGCTGCCCGCGTTGCTCTTGGCGCGGCTCGCGCCCTCGCGTCAGAAGGTGCTGCTCGGCGCGTGTGCGCTCTGGGCCATCGGATGTGTCATCGTCGACGTCCAGCGTAGCCTCGTGTGGAAGAACAATGAGACTCTGCTCCTGCGGGAGTCCGAGGTGCATTTGGAAAGCGCGCTCCTGCAAGTCACCGCGGCCAAGTACTTCCACGTACAGGAATACGAACAGCCCGACCGAAAGGAGTTCTTTCGCGAGCGGGCATCGGCGTGTTTGGACCGCGCGCTGCGCCTCGACCCGGGATACGTCGACGCGTTCGCGACCAGGGCCGCCATGTTGGATCGCGGAGGCAAACCCAACGAAGCCATCGCCGTGCTGCGCGCGGCACTCGATCTGGCGCGTCTTCCCCACAGCGGACTGGAGGCGACGTTGCGGAAAGATCTGGGTCGATTGCTGATCACGGCGAGAAAGGAGATCTTGGGAGGGTTGCAGGAGTGTCTCCGGGCGCTTTCACTCTCCCCGGACGATCTGGAGCTACGCGTGCGCATCATCGATTTCGGACGGACAGCGTTGTCCGCGGACGTGCTGTCGAAAGTGATCGATGACGGCCTCGCACGGTATCCGGCCAGCGCGGTCCTCGCGTTGCAGAGGGGCGACTACCTGTTTCGCCACCCTGGGAAGAACGAGCAGTCGACGCGGAAGATCGTCGAGATTCTCCGCAATGTGTTCGGGCGGCTCCCCGGAGAAGCGACGGGCGAACTCCGTTTCATTATCGGTCGGATGCAGTTTGGGGACAGCCTCGCCACGTTGGGCCAGGCGGATGAGGCCCGCCGTGCCTATCAAACGGTTCTCGAGTTGCGGAACGTGCCGGCGGTGATCCGATCGAAGGCGATGGAGAAACTGAACCGCCTGCGAAAGTAGCGACCGCCCGGGTCGGCGTCGCCCGGGGCGCTTGTGGACCGGGCACGCGGGGCCTCCCTCACTGGCGGTCTGGGGCCGCCCGGACCTCCCCGGGGGGGCGGCACGCAATGGAGAGGCCGCCACCCGCCGCCGAACTCCGGAGCACCCCATCGCCGCCAAGAAGTCCGATCCGGGTCGAATCCATCCACGCCGATCATGTGCGCTACCCACGAAAGCCCGGGCCGCTTCTGGTGGCGCGGCGTACAGCCCTTCTCGGAGGAATCGCCGTCTCCAGCAGATTTCCGAGCCCGCGAGCGACTTCAGCCTTCAGTTTCTCTGCGTCGTCGCCTCTTCTCTTGGAAGAAACTCCGGTCCCAGCCTTCAGTGTTCCTGTGTCCTGGCCTGTGATTCAGGCTGGCGCTCCGTACCCTGATCCCAATATCACAATGCAAGCGAATCGCACAACCTGGCTCCGCCGCGTCGGAGGCCTCGCCGTCTGTCTGCTGCTCTTCCTTCCGATGAACAGTTGCTCAGCGGTCACGGGTCTGCTAACGGGCGCCGTCACCGGGTCCTACGACATCACCCGGACCATGGTCAGCGAAGGCGTGGACGACCCCGATCACCTCGCCGCGGCGTTCGTCCTCGGGCCGGTCGGCGTCATCCTCGGGCCGGTCCTCGGCTTCTTCAAGGGCCTCGCCCTGGACTACACCTGCCTGACGTCCGAGGAAGTCTCGTACCGCGACATCTACGGGGGCATGGGCAAGGCGAGCGTGTGGCGGCCCTTCGCCTGGAACTGGATGGAGTCCAAGTAGCCCGGTCGCGCCCGGGCTCAGGACCGCCGCAAGACATCAGTTCTGCAACACGCCTGCGATGAACTTCGGGGCCGTGGTGACGACTGGTCGCGCCCCGATCGCCGGATCGACGTACCGGGACGTCGGCGGAGTGAGCGTGACGTTGAGGTCGAATCCCCCCAACGCGATGACCGCGTTGGGAGCGGCGACCGGGTTCATGCGCTCGAGGGGCCACCGCCGCGGCTGTCGTTCTCGTCGAACCAGAACTTCACGATGTGCGGCTGACCCGCGACGAGTCGACGGTGAATTCGTCGAACTCGACCTGGCCGGCGCTGGCGTTCCAGTCCTCGCGGCCCGCCTCGCACCCGACGAGCGTTGTTGCCGTGGAGGCGAGCACGTATCCAGGCATGCAGTTTCCCTGTTGTGCTTGTGGTTCGTGTCGCCTGTCGGGAATCACAATGCAATAGGTCTTTCTCGCGCCGGGAACGGGATCGGTCGATAGAGAGGGCAGGGATGACGCCAAACCGGCCATCCGAGGGATGGAGATTGGTGCAGACGACGACCGAACTGCTCGAGAAGCCACTGGCACCGAGCGAACCACCGGTAGCGAAGACCGAGGTTTCGCCGCCACCGGCATGCCCGGAGACCGTCCATTTCCGGTTCTCGATCTCGCCGCGCCGGGTCGGGGGGGGTCTCGCAATCTGTGCGTTCATCCTGGCAGCTTGCCACGTGTTGACCGTCGTTTATCACTACGAGCACTCGAAGCTGCCCTGGGCGTTCCGGGGCTTGTTCGACCTCGACGAGGAGGAGAGCTTCGGCACGTGGTTCTCCAGCGGCCTGCTTTGCCTGGCCGGTCTCTGCTCGATGCTGTGCGCGATGCGGGCGGCGGCTACGGCGCGACCGATGTGCCCCCAGTGGTGGTTCCTCGGCTTTGGGTTCGTGCTCCTCTCGCTGGACGAAGTGGCGGGAATGCACGAGTCCTTGAACTCGGCCACGGAGATGTCATGGGCGATACCCGGCGGGATTCTCGCGGTCGTCATCGGCCTCGCCTACGCGCCGTTCCTGTTTCGCTTGCCGCGCGCCACAGCCGTGCTCTGCGTGATCGCTGGCGCGATCTACATCGGGGGAGCGGTCGGCGTGGAACTGGCCACGGAGGGCTACCTGGAATCGGACCAGCTCGACACGCTCGAGTACAACCTCACGACGGTGGTCGAGGAATGGATGGAGATGACCGGGGTGATCCTTTTCATCTACGCGGTCCTGCGGTTCATGTCGTGGGATGGCAGAATCGAGGGCGAGGTCGAAGTGGGCAACCCGACAGCGTCTTGAGCCGCACGTTCTCGCCCGAGTAGACCTGCCAACGGGACCAGGTTCGGGTAGGATTCGCGGTGCATCACTGCGACCCACGCCCCTGTGACCACGCCACGACAAGACGACGCTTCGCCCTCCGAGGACGACTCCCCGGAATCCCCGGAGGACGCCTTGCTGGACGTGACACCACTCGGAATGGTCCGTCACGACCTCAAGAACCACCTGATGGCGATGAAGAGCGGCCTCTATCTGCTCAAGCACCACTTGGACGACGGCGAAATGGAACAAGTGCGATCGTATCTCAAGCTGATGCAGCACGAAATGCAGAGCGGATTCGCCATCGTCGACCGGTTCTCGGAATTGGAATGATCCGATTCCATTTCGTCAGCGTCGGGCTCGTCTTGACCTTCGCCGGCCCCGTGTCGGGACAGCCGCCCGTCGGCAGACCGCGTCCCACGATCAAGGTCCACAAGGAGTCGAATCGCATGGTGAAGCAGCTGGAGCTTCCGACGAAGCGACGCCAAGCCGTGACCCGGCTTCTGGCTTTGGGGCCGCTGGCGGTCCCCGACCTGCAGCGGACCATCATGGACCCGCGCCCCGAGATCGCCGTGGCGGCGATGGGCATCCTCCGCATGCTCGGTGTCCACGCGAAGCCCGCATTGCCGACTCTCATGAAACTGACCAAGGGCTCCGACAAGAAGCTCGCGTTCACGGCGCGGTGGGCGATGGCCAGAATCCATCCTGTCGGCGTGACGTTGGTCGCGGACATGATCAAGCAACGTCTCGTGGAGTTTGATTCCAAAGGCAAGGTCCTCCTCGAGATTCCGAAGCAGCAGTCGATATGGGACGCGGAGCGCCTGCCCAACGGGAACTACCTCGTGAGTCGCGGCGGAACAAACATTGTCCACGAGTTGGACCGCACGGGGAAGGTCCTGTGGAAGTACGACAAGGCACAGTTTCCGATGGACGCAGATCGGCTGCCCAGTGGAAACACGCTCATCTGCGACACGAACAAGAAGCGGGTCATCGAGGTCGACCCCAGTGGCAAGGTCTTGTGGGAATACGCCAAGCTCAGTATGCCATACGACGCGGACCGTCTGCCATCAGGGAACACGCTGATCGCCGACTACCGCGCCGGTCGTGCCCTGGAAGTCGATCCCAAGGGTCGCGTCGTCTGGGAACTCAAGAGCGTCACCCACGTCTTGTCCGTCGAGAGATTGCCGAGTGGAAACACGCTGATGGCCCTCTGGAGTCAGAACGTGGTGCGCGAAGTCAACCCCAAGGGGAAGACCGTGTTCGAGATCAAGATGCCCGCGAAGAACCGGAGTCCGTCGTCGGTCCACCGACTGGCAAGCGGCAATACCCTCGTCAGTCTGATTGGCGCCGTGATCGAGTTCGACGCCAAGGGCAAGGAAGTCTGGCGCGTGCCTATCGGCGGCGGCGGGTCCGTGATCCGATATTGAGGCGATTCTCCAGAGCGGAGGCCCAAACATGAAGATCTCCGCTTGGATGTTCGTCACGGCGACGTTGCGTCTCTCTTCTTGCCAGGGAATCGGCGAAGCCAAAGCCGTTCTCGCCGGCGAGCGGTTCGAGCTACCGGCCCCGGGACCGATGCTCCCACCGGTCCCCGCCATCGTTCTCGGCGTGAAGGGAGACGCGTCGGCACCCGATGATCTCACCGTCGTGTGGACGTTCGTCCTCGAGGGTAATCCGCCTCAGATCGGAATCAGCGTGGTGATGACAACGCGATCTCCGGACAGCAACACGCGGCGCTCGAGTTGATCAAGAAACAGGTTTGTCCACAGCCCACGTCTGGACCTTGAAACCGGTGAGGACGAAGTTGCCCGTGGCTGCGAGGCCGGCCCTGCGGTTCGGGAAGACGAAGACCCGACCCCGGACGGTCGCCACGAACAGCCGGTCGCGGGGCTCCGGGGCGCTGGAAATCTGGATGGGCAGCGGAAACCGGAGTCTGGGGAATGCGAGCTCCAGGGCGAGGCCGTTGAGCGGGTCGGGAGAGCCGGGAAGAGCAGACGTGTCGACTGCGACGAACCCGGTCGGCGCCGCCTGGGCGATCAGATTCGCCGACGTGCTCGCGAGAACGACGATGCAGCCGAGTCGAAGTGCGATTGGGCGTCGCGTACTTCGCGCATCATACGTTCACCGAACACTCGTAGGAGCGCTCGCAGTTGTTAGGATGGGTCTATCTTGCAGGATCCGACCCCTTCTACAAACTACGACGAGTCGTGACCGACGCCGGCATTCGAGGCTACCTGAGCCAGAATCTGCGCGCGGACGCGATCGCCGGGCTGACCGTGGCCGTGATGGGGGTGCCGCAGGCGATGGCCTACGCGATCATCGCCGGGCTTCCCCCGGTCTACGGTCTCTACACGGCGATCGTGACCTGCGCCGTGGCCGCGATCCTGGGCAGCTCGCGGCACCTGGTGACGGGACCGACGAACGGTCTGTGCATGGTGATGGCCAGCCTCACCGCACACATGATCGGCTTGCCGATCGGGGACAAGCTCCAGGTGATCCTGCTGCTGAGCTTCATGGCCGGCGTGATCCAACTCGGTTTCGGGCTGCTGCGACTCGGCGGGATCGTGCGCTACGTCTCGAATTCGGTGGTGATCGGGTTCACGGCGGGTGCGGGCATCCTCATCGCCATCAACCAGCTGAAGAGCGTCACCGGCGTGGAGTATCCCGACGACGTCAAGCCGACGCGAACCTGGGAAGTCGCCTACGAGACTGTCATCCGGTTCGGAGATACCAACACGTTCGCGCTGATCATCGGCGTCTTCACCGCGCTGCTCGTGGTTCTGATCCCGAAGATCCACCCCCGCCTTCCCGGTGCGCTCATCGCCGTCGTGACCGCGGCGGTGGCCTGTTACTTCCTCGGTTGGGACGGCGCGGAGAATGTCAAGATCGCCCAGGACATCGAGGGCGGGATTCCGAGCAGCCTCAGGATCTTCCAGGTGCCGACGTTCGTTTCCTCTCCGGACTGGGGGAGCGCACAACCGCTGGTCGCGGGTGCGTTTGCGATGGCGATCCTCGGGCTGATCGAGGCCACGTCGATCTCTCGATCCGTGGCGCGGTCCTCCGAGCAGCGACTCGACTTCAACCGTGAGTTCATCGGGCAAGGCGCGTCGAAGATCGTCGGTTCGTTCGCTTCGTGCTTCGCCGGTTCGGGTTCGTTCACGCGGACGGCCCTGTGTTTCACTTCCGGAGGTCGCACGCGGATGGCGGCGATCTTCTCGGCGATCTGGACGCTTCTGACGCTCGTGCTCCTCGGCGAGCTCGCGAACTACATTCCGATCCCGGCACTCGCCGGGTTGCTGATCGTCACCGCGTATTCGATGGTCGACCAGGAGCGCCTGAAGCTGTCGTGGCGGTCCGGGATGAACTCGCGAATTGTGCTCGCGGGAACTCTGGGCGCAACGCTGGTCCTGCCGCTGGAGAACGCGATCTTCGTCGGCGTCTTCCTCTCGCTCATCGTCATCCTGCGCACGACCGGCAAGACCGACCTGACACAGCTGATCCCGCAGCCCGGCGGCGGGTTTGACGAAGTGCCCTTCAACCGAGCACCAGCCACTCCGGTGGTCACGGTCAACATGGAGGGCGACATCTACTTCGCGGCGGCCGAAGACCTCGATGCGGAGTTGTTGCGGTGCATCACGCCGAAGACGAAGGTCGTGGTGTTGCGGATGCGAGGGCTCCGCGCCGTGGGCAGCACGGCGATGTCGATGCTCGAGTACTTCTGGCTGTTGCTCCGGCGACGCAATATTCGACTCGTAGTATCGGGCATCCAGAAGGAGCTCGAGGTCGTGATGACGAGCACGGGCGTTCGCGCGAAGATTGGCGAAGCCAACATCTTCTTCGCCGACAACAACCTGTTCCGCGCCACGGAACTCGCGATGTTGCGCGCGCAGAGTATCGCGGACTGGGAACGTCAGAGCGAGGTAACGGCGAAGATCGATCTCCGCCGGGATCGTCCGGGGACGGCGCGCGAGATCATGAATACACGGTGCATTCGCTTTGGCAACAGGCATCAGCTGCGCGAAGCGATGTGGCTGATGTCCGAGCTGTACAAGACCACCAATGCCATCAGCCCCGAACCGCTCTTCCTCCAGGATCGCGAAGGCAAGCTGTTCGGGGAACTGTCGCCGTGGCTGATCCTCGATACGCTTCTCGCGAGCATCGAGGTCGACAAAGCGCGGCAACTCCCCGACGACCAGGTGGCCAGGTTGCTGCGGCGAGACTTTACGAAGCCCATCCGTTTGGTCGCCCAGACGGACACGACGCGACAATCCCTCGACACGTCGCTCGCGCGGATGTTGAAAACTGCGGTGGACACGGAGCAGGACGTCGTTCCGATCTGCGATGACGATGGGCGGGTGAAGGGGTTGGTCAACATGGAGGTTCTGATGCGAAGCCTGCGCGATGCTCTCGCCGCAGAAGAGGGATCGACGGAGGACGGCGATGGCTGAGGACATCCGCGCCCGTCAGTTGATGCTTCGCGACTTCGCGAAGATCCGCCCCGACCAGAGCCTGGCCGAGGCGCTGGAGGCACTCGTCGCCGTGCAGAGGCAGGAGAAGATACCGAACGCACTCATAGTGACGGACACGAGTGGGGCGTACGAAGGCTTGCTCACCGCGCGATTGCTGGCGCGCAGCCTGCTGTCTTTGTGGATGCCCGAGAAAGACGTTCGGGAGGATGAGGATCGTCTGGGGGAGGAGTTCCTCGACATCGTGCAGAACCGGCTGCGGATGCGCGTGCACGACGCGCTCATCCGCAGCATACCCGTGGTCAGCCCGGAAGACCGCCTGCTCCGATTGATCGAAGTCGCGTGCGACAAGCGACTGGAGTTCATCGTCGTGGTGGAGGACGGAGCTGTCTTGGGCGTCGTGCCCGTGACGGGCGTCTTCCAAGCGACGGTCTCGCTGGCCCTCACGCCGGACGACGAGGGGATCCGGTTCGACCAGAAGGCCGGCAACTAGGATCCCGGCGGCGTGCTCTTCACTTCCTCCTCGCGCGCCCGGATTTCCTCGGGCCAGTAGTCTTCGAGTGGCGCCCCCAACCCGTCGACGACCCGGTTGCACCAGGCGAAGAAACACGCGACGAGGTTCGTGACGGAGATGGCTTCGTCGGAGAAACCGTTGTCGCGCATGGCGATCACATGTTTCTCGGTGACAGCCCAAGGCGTCTCAGTCAGGACGCTCACGTAGTCCAGCATCGCCCGGCGCGCCGGGCTGACTCGCGCGGTGCGCGGGTCCTTCTTGAGTTGGCTGACCAGGTCCTCATCGCTGCTCGCACGGAGCAGACCCTTGCAGTGGTGCTCGATTCAATAGTGGCACCGGTTCAGGACGGACACAGCGACGGCGATGATCTCCCTCTCGACGTACGGGAGATCGTTGTTGCCGTGCATGACTCGTTTGTAGAACACGAGCAGGGAATCGAGGGCGCGGGGGACCAGGGAGTGAATCTGGAGAACGTGGTCGACCTGACCTTCATTGGTGGAGCGGGTGTAGAGGTCTTTGAGGAGACCGGTGGCTTTGTCGGGCGGGACGTGATCGATCCAGGCTTTCATGGGGCCGGAACATAACATGGTTGGCGGGTGCTCGGTCGGCCTCCAGCTCGAGGGCTGAGAGGGCGACCGGGCAACTCCGCCTGGATATCCCGCCTGTCAAACCGCACAAGCGCCATCCCGGTGCAAACACCAAAGACACAACACAGCGTCACGACATCGGCGACACAGCTCTCGGCGCGAATCGTCGTGGCGATCGGATTGAAGTAAGAGAAGGGACTGATCCACGCGATTGGAGCGATCGCGGTCGAGAACATCCCGAGCATGTGGACCAGGAAAGTCACGGCGATCGCGGACACTAGCTGCACCACGGTCACGCCCCGACGCTGTCGTCTCATGCCCATGAACAACGCGATGCCGCCCCACGCCAGCGCTCGCCGGGAGGTACAGCCAACGCCGCAGCGGTCGCGAGAGGAACAGGTGCGTCAGTCCGGAGTCGCGCTGTCTCCCAACGCCGCGGACCACCGGTTCCTGACAAGATGAGTGTCAGAATGCGATGTCGCTGGCGACGACCTGGAAGGTCCCGCGGCGAACTGATGGCGAGATCGGAGCCAGCCCGATTGTCAGCACGGAACCCAGGGGGTCTAATGACGTGGCGCGCCCCTTCCTTTCCCTTACTCTCGAGGTCCCGATGAACTGGCAACAACTGGCATTGTTGACTGCCGCGGTTCTGTTCGTCACACCGACGCCTCCGCCGATGGATCTCGACATGGGGATTCCACCCGGCACGCCGGCGAGCTGGGGACGGCGCTTCCCGTCGATCACCCCGCGCAACGGACCGCTGTTTCCGATCACGCCCGGCGGCAAGAATGACAAGTTGCCCGGAGTGGACGGGGGCAAGAAGGTCAAGAACAGCCGAGCCACCGTCGTCATGCCCGCGACCGTCAAGATGGACGTCAACATCTCGACGTCATTCGGCGTCGTGCGGATCCTGACGTGGGACCTGGCGGGTCACCTCACCTGGGTGTCGCGCACGCCTCGTTCGACAGGTGGACCCGTCACCGGCCCGTCGGGCAAGAACATCACGCTGCCCTACGTCACCGATGGCCTGTACTGGGCGAACATGGCGTCGTTGCTCCGGCTGATGATGCACCCACAGCTCGTCTCGGAGAAAGAACTCATCGTCCATCTCGTGGAGATCGGAGAGCCGCTGATCGAGGTGCTCGACAACTCCGTCTCGGAGAAATCGCTGGTGCCGGCGAGCAAGAAGATCCGCAAGATGGTCACGGCGCCGACCGGCGACGCCGGGCCACTGCCGGGCAAGACACCGCGCGAGACCATGATGAAGCGATTCCTCGCCGAGGAACTCGCCACGACCTATCCGTACGACCCGGAGGGCGGGTTCGGCCAGCGGTTCTACCTCTTCTCCGACGAAGTGGAGCCTTACCTCATCGAGTACGCACAAAAGCACACCGGGTCGTTCGTGCGTCGCAACGCCGTGTCGGCAGTCGGTCGATACAGGAGCGACAGGGCGATGACAGCGCTCGGACAACTCGCTGCCACGACGAAGGATCCCGTCGTTCTGATGCGCTCGCTGGCGGCGGTGGGAGCCTACACTTCGCTGCGCGACCGCGCGCCACTCCTCGAGCGGATGACCAGCACCAAGAATCCGATCGAACGGATCGCGTTCGTGGTCGCCTCGGGACGCATGCGGATGCGCGAGGCCGTGCCGTTCCTGGTGAAACAGGGCGGTAGTACCAAGGATCCTGACCTGATCCAGGCGGTCGTCGCTGCGCTGTGTCGAATAGACCACCCGCCCGGACATCCGGCAGTCAGCAAGTTCGCGCGGCGAATCGCCAAGTCGGCTGGAACGCGCCCCGAACGCTTCCGCGTGAAGTTCGGCATCGCTCCGAAGGCGGACTTGCCAGACACGGCGGCGACGCGTGGCATCGTCATCTATCAACTGGCTCTGCTCCTGCAGGTGAGGCTCAACGGGAAGGAGAGGGCCACCGCGGCCAAGAGGGTCCTCGGGTACATCAGCAAGCCGGGAGTCGCACGCGGTGGTCGGCGACGCGGCGGCGCGGGCCGTGCCCCCGGTGGGCCTGCCGGTCGCAGGATCCCAAGGCGCCGCAGCGGCTACGCGAATACATCGATGCGCAGCGTTCTCCCTCCGGTTCAGTTGCTGTTCCTGGAGACGCTGCGGACACTCGGCGCTGAAGGCGTGAAGGGACTCGAGCGAATCGCGAGCGATCCCACCGTGGACCCGGTACTGCGCGGCCACGCCATGTCGCAACTGCCGTGGTCATCACGCGGCAAGGTCGCCACCGACATCCTCGACGAAGGGATCGAGCGGATGAAGGCCAGCCGACCGAAGAGAAGCGGTCCTGCGCCGGATCTCGAGGCGATGATCTACGCGATCGAAGTCGTCGCGAATGACGGGCACGGTCGACTCGAAGAGATCGCCCGGGGCCTGCTCACGGAATGTGCGGAGGATCTGAAGAACAGAAAGAAGAGCGGCGCGGCGGCGACCCCATCGATCCGGTATCTATGGCTGCAGGCGATCCGTGCCCTCGACAAGCGGAGCCTGTTGAAGACTGACGAACTCCTCGCGCTGATGGAACTTCCGAAGACGCGAAAGGTCGAAGACGCGACGCTGAAGCAGAGGGTCCGAAACCTGATCGAAGCGTTCGTCAGCGATTCCGCGTTGCGATTGGGTCCCAAGGCCACGCTGAAGCGCATCGATGAGATCCTCGACTTCATTCGCGACGCGGGCTTCAACCCGAGCCTCGCCGAGAGGCCACGAAAGGAGATCAAGCTGGAGATCCTGAAACGTCTCGCCGGACTGAAGGGTCACAGGTCCGACACGCGCTTCAAAACGATGGTGACCCGGGATCTCCTGACATACTTGACGGGGTTCACGATGGGCATGGGCCTGCGGGAGCAAACCAGGTTCAGACCTGTGGTCGTGCTCGAGGAGGAGATCCTGCTCGCGTTGGGACGCACGAAGACGAAGAGAGCGTGCAAGGCTCTCGTCGCGTTCCTCAAGGACCATCCCGATACCCCGCTGCGCGCGCATGCCGCGTTGGCTCTGGGCATGGCGCAGAAACTCGAGTACGCACGGCACCTCGTGCCGGTCTTGAAAGACATGGATGGGTTTACGCGATTCTGCGCCTACGAGAGTCTGCGCCACTTGACGAACAGGGACATCTGGGCGGATTGGATGTACGGCGACTCGACCGTGCGCAACCTCGCCGCGGATCATTACCGGAAGCTGGTCGGCAAGTAGTCGCGGATGAGGCGTCGTTCGATCGTCCTGTGCACTGTGCTGGTGGCGGCGGCGTGTGCGGTCCCGCCTGGATGCACCGCGCCAGGCGGCCCTTTTGACCCCGAAGTGAATCCGATCTGGAAGCAGATCGATCAGCCATCGGTGATCGCGTGCGGCAGGTGCCACAGGGACGTCTACGACGAGTGGGCGGGAAGCCTGCACCACGGCTCCTGGTCGAACAAGAACGTGAACACGGCGACGCAGGACTTCACGATCAAGAAGTGCCGCTCGTGCCACAGTCCCATGTCCGTGTTCGACCGCGGTCTGGCTCGGCGACCCGCGTTCCGCGACTTCAATCATCATGACGGAGTGCACTGCCTCTCGTGCCACGGTCTCGAGAATGGCGTCGCAGCGGCGCGCACGATCGTCGACGCGCCGTGCCGACCGACGTACGAACCGAGGCTCCAGCAGGCCGACATGTGCTACCCGTGTCACGAGCCGACACACCAGGCATTCGCCGAGTACCGCCGCTCCGACGCATTCGCGACCGGCGTGCGTTGCGTGGACTGCCACATGCAGCCGACGAAGCATCGGCGCGGTCGGACCCACGGACCGACAGGTGGCTTCAATCCCGAGTTTGTCAAGCGCGCGGTCGCGTGGCGCTGTTGGGTCGCGGACCGCACGTTGCACGTCGAGCTTCGCAATCGAACGGGTCACAAGTTTCCAGGCGAGATCCCTTCGCGGTCGTTCCTCGTGCAAGTGAAATTCGTCGGTGATCCACTCAAGCAACACGAGCCACTTCATGAACTCCTGCGCAGGCCGCACAAACTGGAGGACCGAGAGGATAATCGCCTGCGACCGGACGAAGTACGCGTCCTCCACTTCCGGTTTCCCGCCGGAACGTCCGATGCCGAGGTGCGCTTGCTGTTCAAGCCGCTTCCCCTGATGCCGGTCGAGCAGTCCATCGTCATCGGAGAGTGGACGAGCCGCCGCCGCCCGGCGAAGTAATCCCCATTGCGGCGCGCGAACCCGGCGCGATCTCGCGCGACGTCCCGCGGTAGCGCAAGTACAGCGTCGCGAACGCGAGGAACGGCAAGATCGCGGCCTGGGCGATTCCGCCGATCAGGATCGACCACAAAAGGACCAAGCCGACTTCGGCGCCGAGAGTTGTCGTGGCGATCAGCTGATCCGAGCCGACGATCGGGCCAGAGACGATGATCCCGGGCCCCGCGTACCGCAGACGACCAAGGGAAGTCGTCGGAGGCTCGATGGTGTCGGCGTCTCGTACTTCCGTCGGCACTCTGGAAGCGAATCCGATCGGTCTCTCCGCCGCAAGCGACACGCGGATTCAGGCGCCATTCTCGCGCGTTCTGGCAGTGGACACGGCGACCTCGCTTCGATTACGTTGCCCGACCGTGCCTTCTCGTTCCCTTCCATTCGAACTCCTCGAGAACGCCGACCTCTACAGTCCCGAACACCTCGGTCGACGGACGGTCCTGGTCTGCGGTGGGAAGATCGTATGGATCGGCGAGGACCGCCCGTCCTTGCCCACGGGATTCGAGGTCCACGTGCAAGATCTGGGCGGTCGCCGCCTGATCCCTGGCCTGATCGATGGCCACGCCCACATCACGGGCGGCGGCGGGGAGTGTGGCTACGAGACTCGTGTGCCTCCCGTCCCGTTGAGTCGGTTCACGACCGCGGGGATCACGTCCGTGGTCGGCCTCCTGGGCACCGATGACGTGACTCGCGACACCGGGTCACTCGTCGCGACGGCCCGTGCGCTGTGTGCGGAAGGGATCGACGCGTGGTGCTACACCGGCGGCTACCACCTGCCGCTCACCACCCTGACCGGAAGTGTCCGCAGCGACATCGTGCACATCGACAAGATCATCGGCGCAGGCGAAGTCGCGATCAGTGACCATCGCTCCAGCCAGCCCACCCTCGACGAGATCCTGCGCGTTGCAGGCGACGTGCACGTCGCGGGGATCATGACCGGCAAGGCTGGCGTGCTCCACCTCCACCTCGGCGATGGGGAGCGAGGCCTCTCCCTGGTTCGCGAGGCGCTGGCGACAGCAGAGATTCCGGCGCGCGTCTACCATCCAACCCACGGCAATCGGCGGAGGAAACTCTTCGAAGAAGCCTGCCATCTGGCGGAAGTCGGATGCACTGTGGACATGACCGCGTTCCCGCAGTCCGTGCTCCGTTCAGACGAGTACTCGGCCGCCGAAGCCTGGCAGCGATACCACGCAGAACGACTCCCTCTCGATCGCATCACGATCAGCTCGGACGGCGGGGGCTGCATGCCCCGGTTCGATGCGGAGGGCCAGCCCATCGGGATGGACGTCGGTGTCCCTTCGGAACTCTCCGCGACGCTGGCGATGCTTCTCGCGGACGGATGCGCCTTGGAGGAAGCACTGCCCGCTTTCACCGACAACGTGGCGACCTTGCTGCGACTCAAGGGGAAGGGGCGCCTGGACCTCGGGCGCGACGCCGACCTCGTAGTCCTTGACGAGGATCATCGGGTGGCTGATGTTATGGCTCGTGGACGGTGGCTCGTCGTCGATCGCAAGCCCGTTGTTCTCG
>CAYYAQ010000065.1:17584-27449 GCA_964469555.1 uncultured candidatus Brocadiaceae bacterium
TCAACGCGGCTACATCGTGCCGATCGGCGGCGCCGAGGAGCGCGTACGAGACCCCGCCATTCTCCGGCGGTTCGTGGAGTTGTGTGGCGGTGCGTCCTCACGCATCGTTGTCATTCCGACCGCTTCCAAGTTGCGTGACACCGGTCGCGACTACGAACAACTATTCAGGGACCTCGGCGTTCGCGAGGCGCGGTCGCTGGCGTTCCAGGATCGTTCGGATTGCGAGCGCGAGAGCTGGCTGCGCGTGCTCGAACGCGCCGACGGAGCGTTCCTCACCGGCGGCAACCAGTTGCGTCTCTCGACGACACTCGGAGGGACTCCAGTCGCAGAGATGCTTGGGCGGCGAAACCGCGAAGGCACGCTGCACATTGCCGGAACCTCCGCGGGTGCCGCGATCATGTCGCAACACATGATCGCGTTCGGTGACGAGGGCTCCACGCCACACGCCGACATGGTGACGCTCGCGCCCGGACTTGGCATCATCGACGGGTTGATCGTCGACCAGCACTTCCGGCAACGCGACCGGATCGGGCGCCTGATATCCGCGCTCGCCTACAACCCGTCGTCGGTTGGCCTCGGGCTCGACGAAGACACGGCCGCCATCATCGCTGCCGACGACACGATCGAGGTAGCCGGAAGCGGCGCGATCACGGTGGTCGACCCTGCCGAGGTCGAGTTCACATCCATGGATTCCGCGAACCGAACCGATCCGGTCAGCATCATCGGTCTTCGCCTGCATGTCCTCGTCGAACGAGGACAATACAACTTACAAACACGTACCGCGTTCCCGGAGGTCCGCACGTCTTCAAGGAGATAGATACTCATGCGAATCACCGCCAGGTCCGTCTACGTCGGGCCAAATCGCTACGCAAACTTCCGTGTGATCCGACTCGTCCTCGATCTACAAGAGCTCGAGGCCTGGCCGACCGGCCGATTGGGGAAGGATTACACGAGTGGCTTGCTCGAAGCTCTCCCGGGACTCGCGGAACACGGATGTTCGTATCGTGAGCCCGGCGGGTTCTTGCGCCGCCTGAACGAGGACGAGGGCACGTGGCTCGGGCACGTGTTCGAACACGTCGCAATCGAGTTGCAAAACGTCGCAGGGCTGAAGGTGACGTTCGGCAAGACCCGCTCCACGGGCGAACCCGGCGTGTACGACGTCGTCTTCGAGTACGAGGATGAAGATGTCGGGATGGAAGCGGCGGGTCTCGCCCTCACGCTCCTGCATTCGCTTCTGCCAGCGGAACTGCAACCCACGGGTGCCGAGTGCGTTCCGGAAGACTTCGACTTCGCGAGCGAACGTGATGTTTTCATCCGCTTCGCCCAGCGGCGCGCACTGGGACCGAGCACGGCTTCCCTCGTGAAGGCCGCAGAAGAACGCGACATCCCGTGGATTCGCCTCAACAGGTACAGCTTGGTGCAGTTCGGTCACGGTTGCTGCCAGCGTCGGATCCAGGCCACCGTCACCAGCGAGACTCGTCACATCGCGGTCGAAATCGCGTCGGACAAAGATGAGACGAACCGGATTCTCGGCGATCTAGGCCTCCCGGTTCCTCGACAAGAAATCGTCTACGACGCCGACCGCGCGGTGCGGGCAGCGGTTCGGATCGGATACCCGGTCGTCCTCAAGCCTCTCAGCGCCAACCACGGTCGAGGCGTATCGATCAACCTCAATGACGAAGAACATGTTCGCGTCGCATTCGACTACGCGTTGAAACGCGGCCGCACGATCCTGGTCGAGAGTTTCATCGAGGGCAATGACCACCGGATGCTCGTGGTCGATGGCCGACTCATCTCCGTCGCCAAGCGCATCCCCGGGCACGTGGTCGGGGACGGCAAGCACACGATCGAAGAACTCGTCGACAAAGTGAACGAGGACCCGTGCCGCGGCATCGGTCACGAGAAGATCCTCACCAGACTCGAATTCGACCACCAGGCCGAGCGCCTTCTCGACCAGAGCGGGCTGAGTCGCGCATCCGTCCCGGACGCCGGCGTCACCGTGTTCCTTAGATCCACGGGAAACCTCTCGACCGGAGGCACCGCCGAGGATGTCACGGACACCGTCCATCCTGACAACGTCGAGATGGCGGTGCGGGCCGTGAAGGCGATCGGTCTCGACGTCGGTGGAGTCGACTTCCTCTCGACGGATGTCTCGAAGTCCTTCAAGGAGACTCGCGGCGCGATCTGCGAAGTGAACGCCGCACCGGGTTTTCGCATGCACGTCTCACCGAGCAAGGGCCAGCCCCGGGATGTTGCGGGTCCGGTGATGGACATGCTGTTTCCCCCCGGCAGTCCGAGTCGGATTCCGATCGCGGCGATCACGGGCACGAACGGCAAGACGACGACCACCAGGATGGTCGCGCAGATCTGCAAGATGGCGCAGTACAAGGTGGGCCTCGCGACCACCGATGGCGTCTACATCGACGGGCGCTTGACAGTCGAAGGCGACATGACCGGTCCTTCCGCCGCCCGGATGATCCTCCGCGATCCATCTGTGGATGTAGCAGTGCTCGAGACAGCCCGCGGTGGCATCCTGCGCCGCGGCATGGGTTACCGGCAGTGCACGGTCGGCGCGGTGCTCAACGTTGCTGCAGACCATCTCGGACTGAAAGGGATCGATACCGTCGAGCAGCTCGCCGAGGTCAAGCGCACGGTGGTGGAGATCGCGAAGGACACCGCTGTGCTGAATGCCGACGATCCTCTCTGCCTCGAGATGGCGGACCATTGCCAGGCCGAGCACATCTGCTACGTGACCATCGACAACGCACACCCGATCGTCAAGGAGCACATACGCGCAGGTGGCCGCGCGGTTGGCATCGAGCAGGGCATCGGCGGCAACATGATCACGCTCTACGACCGCGGCGCACACATGCCATTGCTGTGGGCGCACCTGATTCCGGCGACACTGGAGGGTCGGGCCTTACACAACGTCCAGAACTCGATGTTCGCGGCGGCGATCGCCTACAGCATGGGGGTCGAGCTGGAGGACATTCGACAGGGCTTGTTGACGTTCGACACGACGTACTTCCAGGTCCCGGGTCGGATGAACATCTTCGACGAGCATCCCTTCAAGGTGATCCTCGACTACGCCCACAATCCGGCCGCCATCCAGGCGATGGTCCACCTCGCCGGACAACTGGACATCAGCGGTCGCCACATCGTCGTCGTCGCTGCACCCGGCGATCGGCGGGACGAGGATGTGCGGGAGATCGGAAGGATCTGCGCCGGCAACTTCTCGCGCTACATCTGTCGGCGAGACGACTCGCTGCGCGGTCGGGGTCCGGATGAGATCCCGCGCATACTCGAGGAGAGCATGCTCGAGCACGGTGTCCCATCGGATGAGATCCACGTCATCCCGGAGGAGACGGAAGCGATCCACGCAGCTCTCGCCTCGGCGCAACCTGGTGACCTCGTCCTGATCTTCGGTGACTCGATCGCGCGTTCCTGGAAACAGATCACGACGTTCGAGCCGGCCATGGAGATTCCCCGATCGGACTCGCCCCCGCAAAAGGCAGTCCTGCCGCCGCCGGGTGTCGCCGAGATGACGTCAGCGATGAATCGCGAACTTCGTGATCGACCGCTGATCCGGGACGAGCGCGGCGTCCGCCTCCAGCGCGAGCTGGAAGACTGATCATCATGGAGCTCCAGGACTCCCGTCGGCTGACCGGCCCCAACCTGATCTGTGAGGAGCAAGGCGCGGTGATCGATGTCGTTATGGACGAGGAGGTTCGTGACGAGGTCGTTTCCAGTTGGCGGACGATCGCAGTCGAATTGCAACGAGCCTTCGGTTGGGACCGTGCGGAGCCATCGACGTACGTGCGGATATCCGATGGTGGCGCCAGCCTCGTACTGCGGGCTCCCATGGACGGTCTCTACGTGGCGTGCGAGGCGAACGAGTGCGCCTGGGACAGAGCCGTGGCCGCGACCGAGGGCCGGGAGGTCACTCCCATCGAGCAGGATGTCGAGCGACTCCGCGTTCTGGTCGAGGAAGAGCGCAACCCCGCGATGCATCTACTCGCGGGCTCAGCCGAGTCGAAAGGAGTGGGATTCCTCTGCGACGATGACGAGGTGTCATTGGGATTCGGGACCGGTTCGCACACGTGGCCGGTTCGCGAACTGCCGAAGGAAGACACGGTCCCGTGGCCGGCGGTCCACGACGTTCCGATCCTGCTCGTGACCGGTACGAACGGCAAGTCCACGACCGTTCGCATGCTCGCATCCATCGTCAATGCTGCGGGTCGCACCCCCGGATTCTCGTCGACGGACGGACTGTGGGTCGGTGACGAACGCATCGACACGGGCGACTACTCCGGTCCGGGTGGGGCCCGCACGGTCCTGAGAGATCGGCGCACCGAAGTCGCCCTCCTCGAGACGGCCCGGGGTGGCATGCTGCGGCGGGGCATCGGAGTGCCGCGCGCGAACGCCGCGGCCATTCTCAACGTCGCCGAAGATCACATGGGTGAGTACGGCGTGCATAAGCTAGAAGACCTGGTCGAAGCCAAGTTCATCGTCCGCCGCGCCGTGGCGCCCGATCGTCCGCTCGTTCTCAACGCGGACGACGCACACGTCGTCGGAGGGGCCATCCGAGGTGTGCAGTCACCCGTCACGTGGTTCACGTTGGATGCGGACAATCCGCTTGTCGTAGAGCACTGTCGACGCGGAGGCAGTGCGTGTCTGGTCGAGGATGGCGTCATTCGATTCGCTTCCGGTGAGAGTCGGATGGACATCGTTGAGGTGGGGGCTGTTCCCGCGACGATGAACGGCTGCGCACGGTTCAATGTCGAGAACGCGATGGCCGCCGTAGCGCTCGCCACGGCCATCGACTTGCCGGTCGACGCGATCGCCGCCGGCTTGCGTGATTTCCGCAGCGACCCCGAGGGCAATCCCGGTCGCGGCAACGTGTTTCAGTTCGAGGGCGTGACTGTGATCGTCGATTTCGCGCACAATCCGCACGGCCTGAAGGCGTTCTTGGAGATGGCCAACGCGATGCCTGCGCAACGGAGACTGATCACGCTCGGAATGGCGGGAGACAGGTCTGATGAGGCGATTCGGGGTTTTGCGCGCGCTGCGTGGCCGGCGCGACCGGACCGGGTCATCATCAAGGAGATGGAGGTCCATCTCCGCGGACGGGAACTCGGTATTGTCCCGGACTTGATGGCCGATGAACTTCGGCGAATCGGCGTACCCGAGAATCGAATCGCCCGTGCGTCGACGGAGGTCGAAGCCACCCGACTCGCGCTAGCATGGGCGGAACCCGGCGACCTCCTGCTGTTGTCCATTCTGGCAGAGCGTGATCAGGTCATCGAATTGCTCGGCGGCATGGTTCGTCGCGGCTGGCGCCCGGGTCAAGTCGTCCCGGACTGAGCATCGCGCGGAACTCTCGTTGGCGTCGACTGCCAAACCGCACGGTCCATGATGCGCCGTTGTTGAGCTCCGCGCCATTGACCTCAACGGTGATGCTCTGACGACCAGGAACTCTGATCCTTGGCGCCTTCGCTCAACAGCATCGCGGCTGTTCACTTCTCTGGCAGGTTTCCCGTTGCGCTACACGGGAGTTCACGCTCCCGCAGCGGTCAACTGGACGTGGAGTGCGCGGATCCACGACAACAAGAGGGATCAATTCAGCCGGACGCCTCCGATCATCGTCACGCCCATGATCCCGAACACGCGCCTTCTCGTGGGCAGCTGAGTCCGATCGGTTCCTGATTCCTAGCGGACGCGCCGCCAGCGCTGGCCGTCCCGGGCCAACACGCCATCACCGAGCACGCGGGACACCATGTTCCCGGGCTCGAATGACAGGATGTCGGGTGCGGGTTGGAGTCGTCCGCCGTACGCGCCGGTCGAGCAATAGAAGATCTCGCCGTTCGTGTTCATGACAAACGTCCGCCGACCACTCGTGCCTTTCTTCACGGGCCACGCCGCCACGACGAAGAATGTCTCCGCGAGGTTGGCGACCACGTCCTCATCTGAATTGCGACTCTCACCGATTGGCACACCGCTACGGCCTGGAAGAAACACGCGGAAGATGTAACCGTGCTTCATGTAGCGACCATCTGCGCCGGGGATCTTCGGTATGAGTGGATCGCCGCGCGAGGGATGCATGAGGTTGCCAAGGAAACCGTACTCCCCGACTTCGTCTCTATCGCTGTCGCGTAGGCTCTGGAGGCGGAACCGCTCCTCCGCTGCGCGAATCTTCGCGAGCAGGGCGATGGCTGCGGATTCGTTGGCTGATGAGCGTGCCTTGAGGAGTTTCGGGATGGCGATGGATGCGACAATGGTCATCCCGGTGAGCCCCCCCATGCCACTCAGGCCCGCCGTCTGCGAGATCGTGTGGTTGAACACACCCGTCTCATCCGCTGTGGTGTACGCCACGGTCGGAGTTGGGTTGCTCATCGCGACTTCAAGCTGGTTCAGCTTCTCGGTCATCGGATCCCGCACAGAGTTCGTGCACGCGCGCCGCATGCCGGACAGGAGCGCAGCGCCCAACATCCCGGGCGTCTTCATCCCATCGTACGTGACGCTGGCGACTGTGTTGGGCACATCTCGGAGGAGCCCGCGGTACGCCTCCGCGCTCTCCGCGGTGCCGCGCTTGAGTGCCCGGCGCAGCGAGTACTCGGACAGCGCGATGTAAAGACACTCTGATGTGACCGCTATCGAAGGTTCGATAGAGATGCCGGTCAGAGGCGGCAAACCGAGGTCGAAGGTCACGGCTTCATTGCCGCCGATCCGGTACCTACGACGCGCCGGGGTGAACTCGCTGATCTGGTCGAGCAAGCCGCGCACGGCGTTCGTGTTGCTGATCTGGATCAGCCACGCAGAGTTGCTGAGGGACTGCAGCACGACTTCCGAACCGTTCTTCGCTCGTCTCACAGTGGGCAGCCCGATCTGGGCGCACTGCGGGCCGAACGCGGAGGGGACCTTCTCGCCGACGTCGAGACCAGGAATCTTGAGCTCGGTGAGTGCGTCTCGCAACGCCGTCGCCTGCGTGGGAGGCAAGCCGTTGCGAAGGATGCGAAGAAACCAGGACGGGTTGAAAGTGAACAGCGAGAAGGATGCGAGTTCCTTCGGGATGCGCTCCAAGAGCGTGTAGTCGACGGGGTTCGCGGCGAGAAACCGCGTGAGCATGTCGTGTCCACCTGGTGAGTCGTAGAACATCGAGATTGCGAAGTTCTGCTTCTCGAAGCGCACCGAACCACTGATGCCGCGAACACGATCCAGTCGAACCGCCTTCAGTGTCTGCAGGACTTGTGCCGGCAACGCCGTGGAATACGTCTCGAAGAGACGGCCCACGTTCAAGTGGAACCGCGACACGTCGTCCGGCTTGAAACAGCGTTTCGACGCCATGGGGAACGCCTTCGTTTCGCCGCGGAGCCGGTTCATCGCCGCGGCGACGGTCCCCTCACCAATTCCAAACAGTGCCACGCCACCGTCGCTGCCGATTTCGAAGGTGTAGGGTGCATCGCTCGATCGAATCGCCCAGACCTTGCCGGTCTTCTTGACGACAACACCGCGTTGCCGACCGGCTATTCCGATGAAGTAGTCGAGCAACTTGCTCGTTTCGGCACCCGCCCCGTGAACCGTCACGCCGGCCAGTGCGCGGACGTCAGGTCCTGTCGCATCGACACCATCCAGATCGAGGAGACTGAGAATGACCTCGCCATTGAGCGAGTGAAGGATCTTCTCGACGCTCTGCCACTCAGGTGCCGGGAGTGAACCCGGCGCCTCGTTGGCTTGTGTCAGTTGCTCGTAGAGCGGGCGCAATCGAAGGCTGACATCCATGAGGTCCAAGCCACGGGAGAACGCGCCGAAGACCGTCTCTCCGAGCCGTATCCAGGCCCGCCCGAGGTCCGGGAAATGAACGCAGCCGAGCGCGTGCCCCGGCACCGCTCGCAGGAGCATGTCCGCGGGTGCCTTGTGCCGCATTTCGCGTCCTGGCTCGACGATCGGGGCGGCGGGTCTCGCGGTGGTGTCCACCGTCGGTGAGCTCACTGCTGGATCGACCGCCGTATCAGCAGAACAGGCGCCCACCAGGAACAGAAGAGGAATCAGGCAATGACGCAGCATGTTGATGTATCGGACAGTCCGGTCCTGCACTGTGGCCATTCACGACCCCGCTGAAGGCTGGAGTTGGACCTTCGATGGCACCGGAACGTGTGCTGCAGTTACGAGATCGGATCGTGTGGCTACTGGTGTAGACTCCTGACAACTGCCGCCAAGACCTTGATCCTCACCAAGCTACTCCTCGACCAGAACTCTCCCCGGGCCATAGCCATGGCCGCGGTCCTCGCGTCGGGTCTCGCCGCCCAATCGAACCAGATGCCGAAGAACGGGCCCGAGGTGTTCACGATCCGGTCGGGACTGAAGTACTCGATCCTCCAACCCGGGAACGGCAAGAGGCAACCGCAGCTCGGGGATGAGGTGACGTTCTACTGTTCGACGTGGTTGTCGGACGGCAGGCTGTGCGAACTGCGCCGCGTGCCGCTGCGGTTGACGCTCGGGGTCGGCATGCCGAGGGCCTGGACCGAGGGCCTGACGCGGATGTCGGACGGCGCGAGGTTCAAAGTCGTCGCGCCGCCCTCGCTCGCCTACGGAAAGACCGGCAGCAAGGGCAAGCCGCCCGACGTGCCCGGCGTTCCCCCAAACTCCACCCTCGTGTTCGTACTCGAGTTGCTCTCGTCCGAGAAGGGCGTGACGCTCCCCGAGTTCGAGTTGCCAAACCTCAACAAGCAAAAGGTCACGGCGAGCGGGTTGAAACTAGAGATCTTGCGCAAAGGCCGTGGGAGTACGCCCGGCAAGGGCGAGCGATTCACCGTTGAGTTCACCCTGTTCAACGAGCGCGGCCAACTCGTCGCGACGAGCATCGCGCCGGAGATCGGGCGGATCGTCGGTCGCCGCGGTGGCGATCTCGGTGGTCCGCGATTCATGGCCGAGGCGATCGGCATGATGCGTGTGGGGGAGCGGATGCGACTCCAGGTTCCCGCGGAGCTCTGTTACGGCAAGGAAGGTCACGGTCACCTGGTGCCTCCGAACTCCACCACGTTCTGGGTGCTCGAGCTCCTCCGACTCGACCCGGCACCCAAGCCACGGAAAGTGCCGGAATTCCGACGGCCGTCGCGACACAAGGCCAAGAAGACCGCGAGCGGTCTGCGATATGAAATCGTGGAACCCGGATCGGGTCGTCGGCCCAAACTCTCGGACGCGATCGAGATCCACTACGCGGGCTGGGTCTCCACGGGCAAGATGTTCGATGAGTCCTTCACCCGCGGTGTTCCACTGGAGATTCCGTTGGGGAGGGCGATTGGCGTCGGTGAGAACAAGAAACTCAGCCTCGTAGCAGGCCTGCTCGAAGGTGTGCTCCTGATGCCGGTGGGGGCGGTGTACCGCTTCGCGCTGCCTCCGGGGCTGGGCTACGGATTGCAGGGTCTGAGGTCGCGGGGCATCGGACCGAATCGGCGGCTGTACTTCTACGTCGAGTTGGTCAGCGCCATGAACGACCACCGGTAACTGGTCAACGGGAGGAGTCTATTCCCGACCTACCAATCTGCCCGTCGCCCGTCTAACCTGCTCATCGTGTCGGAGGTTCTCGTTGCCAAGGATGTCTACCGGTTCTATGAGACCGAGGGGACCAAGGTCCCTGTCCTGAGGGGTATCTCTTTCGCGCTCGAGAAGGGAACGTTCACCACGATCATGGGGCCGTCCGGGTCGGGCAAGTCCACGTTGCTCAACGTGCTCTCGGGCCTCGATGTCCCTTCGGTCGGCGAGATCCACCTCATGGGCGAGAGCCTTTCCGGGGCAAGCGAAGCAGCGCGGACCCGGATGCGGCGCATGCACGTCGGCTACATCTTCCAGTTCTTCAACCTGTCCC
>CAYYAQ010000066.1:0-5068 GCA_964469555.1 uncultured candidatus Brocadiaceae bacterium
CGACCACGACTGCACTGATGTCTGCCGGGCTGTCGAACAAGTGGATCAACAGCACCCCTCTGCCGCTCAAGTTGGATTTCATGGGCATGAAGGGATGCCTCCTTCACCACAGTTTCGACGCTTCGTGGACCTTCCCCGTGACCAGCAGAACCGGCGTGTTTAGCGTGTGGATCCCAAGCAACTCAGTGTATCTGGGGCTCAAGTTCTACTTCCAATCGGCGGTTGGATCCGTCACCTCGAACGGCGGCGCGGTTCTAATCGGGAACACGTAGCTAGCCTGAACTCGTGAAGTCGGACCACCACGGGTTTCGGCGGACTCCAGCGGACAAGTAAGAAAGTGGTGGAGGCGGGGGGAGTCGAACCCCCGTCCCGTGATACCCCGACGAAAGCGTCTACGTGTGTAGATCGTTATTTGATCTCGACTCACTGCCTCCAACGATCAGGATGCAGCTGGCCCAGCTCGACATTTTTCTCGTCGCGTTGCGGGCCGAGCAGCCGAACGCGACCAGTCTGCTGGTTTTCATCGCAGGCCCACGCAGACAAGGGACCATTGACGTGACAGCGCTATTAGGCCGCCAGTGGTACTTGCGTATCGGCAAGTAGGTTGTTTCCGGGTTTTTTACGAGGCCACCCGGCCCTCGACACGCAACTCCCGCCGTGACAGCATCCGGTCGATACCAGTCGCCCCCATGGTCGGGAGGGGTGTTATCGGCGATGCCTCACGCCAACACAAGGGGCTAGGCCCCCGCAAGCCTTCATCACGCCTGTCCGCTCCGGGGAGCCACTTCGCCGAGCACCCGCTCGAGCACCGCGAGCAGCAGCTCCGCGTTCGCCATCGAGAAAGGCATCGGCGGCTTGAACTTCAACACGTTGTGCAGCCGACCGTCGGTGCTCAACAGGAACCCCGCGTCCTTCATGCGCTCGACGATCTCGGCCAACTCCTCTGCCGCGGGCTCCTTGGTCTCCCGATCCCGCACCATCTCGATGCCCAGGAACAGTCCACGACCGCGCACTTCACCGACGATCGGAAACCGCCCCTGCAACTCGCGGAATCCCGCGAGCAGCCGATCCCCCACCTCGCGCGCGTGCGCCTGCAACCCTTCGTCCTCGATCACGTCGAGCACCGCCAAACCGATCGCGCACGACACCGGGTTGCCGCCGAACGTGTTGAAGTACTCCATCCCGTTGGCGAACGACGCGGCGATCTCCGGCGTCGTGATCACCGCCGCCATCGGGTGACCGTTCCCGATCGGCTTGCCCAGGGTCACGATGTCCGGCACCACGCCCTGGGTTTCGAACGCCCACATGTGCGAGCCGACGCGACCGAACCCGACCTGCACTTCGTCGACGATGCACAACGCGCCCACGGCTCTGGCATGAGCGAATGCTGCATCGAGATAGCCCGCGGGGTACTCCACCTGCCCACCGCACCCGGCCATCGACTCCACGAGGAACGCCGCGGCGCCGGCGCCACCATCCGCGGCTCGTTGCAGCGCATCCCGCACGGATTCCGCGAAGCCCGCGCCGTCTCGATCGCCACAGCGATACGCGTCGGGCAGGTCGGCGACGTGCACGTGGGCCGGTCGGCCCTGACCACCGGGCCCGGCGTGCTTGTACGGACTGAGGTCCACCAATGTCGAGGTGTTGCCGTGGTACGCCACGTTCACCACCACCATGTCTTGCCGCCCGGTGTGTGCGCGGGCGAGGCGAACCGCGAGCTCGTTTGCCTCACTCCCGGAACAGACGAAGTAGCACACGCTCAACGGATCCGGCAACAGACCCGCGAGCCGTTCGGCGTAGGTCACGACGTTGTCGTGCAGGTAGCGGGTGTTGGTGTTGAGCTTCGCGATCTGCTCCTGCGCGGCGCCCACGACACGGGGATGGCAGTGACCGACATGGCAGACGTTGTTCACGCAATCGACGTAGCCACGCCCGTGATCGTCGAACAGGTACTGGCCTTCGCCCCGCACGATCTTCAGCGCGTCGCGGTAGGACACGCTGAGCGAGGGCCCCAGCGAGCGCTCCCTTCGCGCGAGGATCTCGTCACGGTCCGGTTCGTTCTCCGCCTTGGTCTCGAAGCCGCACGCCCGACGAAACCGCTCCAGCACGGCGCCGGGGTCGACGGCGTGCAGCCGCTTTAGCGCCGCAAACACCGGCACCTGGCTGACCACGATGTACTCGTTCTCCGGGCGCGACGCGATGTCCTCCCGCGCCAGGACCGCGCTGACACACATCCGCATGCACACCGACGGGAAGAGGACGGCCAGATCTTCCTCCGTCAGGGGGAACTCGGCGTGGTATCCACGGACCAGTTCGCAGAGCACTTCGATCGGCTCGTCCGCCTCGAAGATGGCATACGCACCGGCGATCGCCACGTTGAACACCGTGCAGGTGCGTACCGTGTCGCCAAAATCCACGAGCCCCGACACCGCGCCGTCCGCGACCAACACGTTGTAGTCGTTGGCGTCGTTGTGGGTCACGCTCCGACGAAGCCGCGGCATGCGCGGTTCCACGCAGGCATGAAACTGCGCGATGAAATGCTCGATCGCTGCCCGCACCTCCCGGTCCTCGATCACCGGCGTGCGCGACGCGAGGAACGACGCCTGCGCAAGATCCCAACGCAGTTCACGGTCCATCGCTGGGTGTTCGAATCCTTCGAGCGCCACGTCCGACCGCCCGATCGTCTTGCCGAGATCCCGGACCAACGCCAACCCGTAGGGCCGCTCGCTCGCCATCACGTCGCCGGGCATGAGCGTGATCACGCGCATGAAGCGCCGCCGACCTGCCGGATCTTCGATCTCCACGACGTCTCGACCGTCAACGCTACGCAGAACCTCGGGGCACGCATCGAGCTTCGCGCGAACGCACCGCATCACCGCATTCTCGAACTCGAGGTGCTCCCGCGGTTCATCCGCGTGCGCGATCTTCACGACCCAGGCGGCATCCGCGCCCATCAGCCGGAAGTTCTGGTCCGCGTAGCTCGGCAGCGCAAACACGGACCCTTCCAACCCGAAGTGCTGCCGCGCGAGCGCCGCAGCCTGGTCCAAGGGGAACACACCCTGCGCGCCGGCATCCGGGGGGACACTCATCGCGAGCTACAACCGCGTCCGGACATGCGTTCCGGTCTTGTCCCAACGGATCGTGACAGCCATCCGATTGCGAAAGAGAGCCCGGCCGAGCTTGTTCGAGACGCGGTAGCCCGCCATGTAGGCAGCGTTTCCCTTCAAGGCATCGAGCGCGGATTCCTGCGCATCCTGGAACGCCTTGATCATGCTCTGGCCAGTCAGCAGCTTGACCGGCGCCGCGATCCCTCCGAAGGGATCCTCTTGACCCGGCTGGGGTTTCGGAGCCTTGGCCGGGCCCGTGGCCACATGCACCCGCACCAGGTCGCCCTCTCTCCCGATCCCCACGCTCATGCCTTCCATCTTCATCTCGGGACCGAGTTCCAGCGCCTTGAACGCCGCGTCGACGTCCTTCCCGCTCTCCTTGTCGATTCGAACCAAGATGACCGTCCCGCCCTTCGAGTGGTAGTGGACCGTAAGCTCGCCGGTCCAGGCATCGAGCAGCGTCCCGAGAGCTTCGAGCTTCTTCTCGTCCAGTCCGCCCGGGATCATGGCCAGATACGGCTCCAACGTCCGCGAGACGGACGGCCCGAGGTTGACGTGCAAAGACATGTCCGGCGAGAACGGCGGCGCTTTCAGCTCTCGCGCATCGCCAGCGTCGTTGGGCAGGATCCCGCCGATCATCCCCTGGCCGACCCGCAACCCGTAGTGCTGGTCGATGATCGTCTTGCCGTCCTCGACCTTGATGCCCATCGCAACCACCAGCCCTTTTGGACCGACCAAGCCCATCAAGTTCGCGACCTGCGGTTCATCCTTGACGAACGGGGCGCCGCGGACGAGCGCGTACGCGATGTGATTCTCGACCTTCGCCAGCAGTCGCTGCTCGATCTTGTTCAGCTTGGTCTCCACGCGGTGGTGAAACCAAGGGCTCTTCGCGGGTTCTGAACCGAACAACTCGCCCAGCAGACAGGTGAACCGCCCGTTCTCTGCAGGCAGCGACCGCGCCGCCGTTCGACCGTTGACCCACGCGTCGGTCATGCCGGCGACCGGTCGATGTTCCTGATTGTTGACCTTCTTGCTCATCGCCTCGAGGTCGAGCGGCTTCGCTGTCTCCAGCTCGACGAACACCGTCCCTTCCGAGGGGTGTCGAAACACCCGCGCATGGATCGGCAGATGGCTCGCGTCGAGCCAGTCCGACGCGAGTCCGGCCTCCTCGAAGAACGCCGTCATCTCGCTCTGCACCACGTTCTGGAACTCCCCGAACTCGCTCGTCGCCTGGATCCCGACCAACGCCACGAGCTGGGGTTTGGGCTCATTGCGAGGCGGAATCGTCAGCGGACCCTCGTCCGCAGAGCACTGCGGGACGGTGAGGAACAGGGCGAAAAGCAGCGAACGGCGACGGATCGGGCAGCGCAAGGCGAGAACTCCTTCGGGTGAGGGGCCGAAAGTCTAGCCCGCGGTATCGCGCCTGTCACCGCATGCGCTTCATCTCCCGGTCGGCGTCCTTCTTCTTCAGATCCTGGCGCTTGTCGTGGAGTTTCTTGCCGCGGCAGAGCCCTAGGCGGATCTTGGCGATGCCGCGCTCGTTGAAGAAGACTTCGAGAGGAACCAGCGTGAGACCCTTCTGGTTGACCTTCGCTTTGAGCTTCCGGATCTCCGCCCTGTGCAACAAGAGCTTGCGCCGCCGGGTCGGCTCGTGGTTGCCGGAGCTCGCATGGGAGTAGGCGTCGATATGGGCGCCGACGAGAAACGCGTCGTTGTCGTAGATCCGTCCGAACGCTTCGTCCAGGCTGATGCGTCCCTCCCGCAGGACCTTGACCTCCGTCCCGCGCAGAACCATCCCAGCCTCGAACTCGTCGAGGATCTCGAACAGGTGGCGAGCCTTCTTGTTGTCCACGACGGTGCGGCGCAGCACGCTGGGCTTCGCTGGCTGTTGGGCTGATTTGCGCTTTTGGGCCATCGGGAGGAACGTTAGGCCGCGTTCCACGCGCCCGCGACGACGGCAC
>CAYYAQ010000066.1:5078-18438 GCA_964469555.1 uncultured candidatus Brocadiaceae bacterium
CGAAAAAGCTGCCGCAAAGTCCCTCGTCTGCCTTGTCTGCGCACCGACAACTCCCTAGCTTCTCGCGCCCGACCCACGCCCAGGTGGCGGAATTGGCAGACGCGCTAGGTTCAGGTCCTAGTGGGGTTAACACCCCGTGGAGGTTCGAGTCCTCTTCTGGGCACCAATACGGCCCCTGCAGTCACACGACGGCGGGGGCCGTTTCACTTACCCTGACACCGTGCGCAGCGAACTAAACCGCGACACGCCCCTCGCCGCACCAGGCGAGTTTCGGCCCCTTCGATTCGGCGAGAACCTCGTCGTGGATCCACCGGTCGTGCTCGCACCGATGGCCGGTGTCACGAACGCGCCCTACCGCACGCTCTGCCGCGAGCTGTCCGAAGGTCGCTGCCTCTACGTCAGCGAGATGATCACCGCAGCCAGCTTCGCGATGGGCCACGAACGGACGCGGCGGATGGCGAGTTTTGGTCCTGACGAGGACGTCAAGAGCATCCAGCTCTACGGCACCCATCCCGACTCGCTCGCCGCCGCCACGAAGATCCTGGTCGGCGACTGGGGCGTCGACCACATCGACATCAACCTCGGCTGCCCGGTACGCAAGGTCACCTCCGCCGGGGGCGGCAGCGCGATTCCGGTCCGTCCTCGCCTGATGGCCAAGCTCGTCTCCGCCGTCGTCGAGAACGCCGCGGCCGTGCCGGTGACCGTCAAGTTCCGCAAGGGCATCGACGACGACGTGCTCACCTTCCTCGACGCCGGTCGCGTCGCGGAGGACGTCGGCTGTTCCGCCGTGGCCCTTCACGCGCGGACCGCCGCCGAGTTCTACTCGGGTAAAGCCGACTGGGCGGCCATCGGAGAACTGAAGCTCGCGCTCTCCATCCCGGTGCTCGGCAACGGCGACATCTTCGAAGCACTGGATGCCCTCCGCATGATGCGACAGACGGGCTGTGACGGGGTCGTCGTCGGCCGCGCATGCCTCGGTCGACCGTGGCTCTTTCGCGAGCTCGTCGACGTGTTCGAGGGCCGCGAACCGCCCGCGCCACCAAGCCTCGGCGAGGTGGCGACCATCGCGAAGCGACACGCCGACCTGATGGTCGACTTCTTCGGCGAACGCGCGGGCATGCTCGAGATGCGCAAGTTCCTGGGGTGGTACACCAAGAGCTTTCACGGCATGAGCCAGGCTCGCGCCCGACTCCAACTCGTCGCCACCCGCGCCCAGCTCGACGAGTTGCTCGACGAACTTCCGGCCGACCTGCCATACCCCGAGGGCGGACTGCGCGCGAAGCGCGCCAAGTCCGGCAGCAGGCAGAAGGTCGCCCTCCCAGACGGCTACCTCGACGACCGTCCCCCGTTCCCCGATCCCATCGGTGGAGCAGGCATCAGCGGCGGGTAGATCGACGGTACAAACTCTTTTGCCTCGATCACGGTCAGGGACTGTGCTCAGCGGCTTCCTGGGGGATAATTCAGGCGTCCGGTATCGCCCTGCCTCGGGGCCGAACCCTACTGATCTTGATCAACCTCGTCAGGAATCCACAACCATGAGAACCCCCGCCATCCTGCTCGGCAGCATCGTCCTCGCATCCAGTGTCTGCGCACAGGGCGACTTCCCCTTCGACAAAGCGACTCCCGCGACGTTTGGCGGCATCTTGAAGCTGACCTACTCGGGCGCCCCGGCGAACAAAGCGATGATGTTCATGCTGTCGCTGAACGGCGGTCCGATGCCGGTCAAACTCCTGTTCGGCGGCACCGACACGCGCAGCCTCCAGGTCGGCGTCGACCTGCTTCCCGCGTGGTTGATCACGAACACGGGGACCGGCTCAGGCGCCTTCAACCTGCCCGTACCGACGACCGCATCGCTGCAGGGAGTCCACATCCACACACAGCTGATGACCGGCGGCGCGGCACCCCCCAACACCATCGACAAGATCTCGAGCAAGATCGTCATCGTCCTGGGCGCGGGCGGCACCTCGGACCTGCTGCAGAGCAAGCTCGGCGATGGCCGAAACCCCGTCGGGCTAGGCCGCGGGATGATGTCGGTGTTCCCGATCAAGGGCAAGAACGGCAGCGTCATGCTCGCCGGTGGCGGCACCGGAAACATCCTCGGCGCGAAGGGTCTGAAGACGACCGAGATCTTCAACTTCCGGACGATGACGTCCGGACCCGGCCCGAACATGACGACCGAGCGCGCGCTCCACACAGCGACGGTCCTCAAGGACGGTCGCGTGCTCATGGCCGGCGGCGTTGACGCAGGCACGTCGTCCACGTCGGGCAACCCGGTCAACACCTGCGAGATCTACAACCCCGCCACGAACACGTTCACGGCCACTGGCCGCATGGGCAGCAAGCGCGCGGGCCACGCGGCGACGCTCCTGAACGACGGGCGGGTCCTCGTAGCCGCGGGAACATCGGAGCTCGCTGACGTCCTGAAAGCGATCAACGGCATGATGAACACGTGCGAGATCTACAACCCGACAACCGGCACGTGGTCCAACGCAGCGTCGATCAAGGAGAAGGTGATCGGCCCGTCGCTGACGACCCTGGCCAACGGCAAGGTGTTGGTCTGCGGCGGAGCCAAGGTCACCCGCGGCTTCCTCAGCATCCCGGTCTCCGTCGATTCGGTGACCAAGAGTCAGCTGTATACCGTGACCTCGAACAGCTGGGCGAACACCGGCAGCATGAAACAGCACCGTTCCGTGCACGGGCTGAACACGCTCCTCCTCAAGGACGGACGGGTTCTCGTCACCGGCGGCGTCGTGGTGAAGATCGCTCTGCTTCCCCCGCCGAACAACTTCGCCGGCGCCACTTCCACCAACAAGTGCGAGTACTACAACCCGACAACCGGCACCTGGGTCCTCCTACCGGCCATGGCCCAGCCCCGATTCAGCCACACAGCGAACGAGATGGGGAACGGTCGCGTCTTGGTCTGCGGTGGCGGCAAGGGTGCGATCGACGGCGCGGTTTCGGTCACCTCCATCCAGGAGTTCAACCCGGCGACCAACTCCTTCACCGCGGGGGTGATGAACCTGAAGGCCGCCCGTGGCACCCACGGCGGAGCGGTGCTTCCCGACGACACGCTGGTCGTATTTGGGGGCGTCACCAGCGCCACCGCACCGCTAACCCTGCGAACGATGGAAATCGTGCATCAATAGACGCTTCGAGACCCCTTGGGATTCCGGGCAGGGAATCCCAGGCTTTCGTTGTCGTCGCCGGGTCATCCCGCTAGAACACGGCCTTTCAAGGCACGCTGACGCCCCGGCGCAGCGAAAAGAGATAGGCAGCAACATAGACCCTAAGCGAATTTCACCGTCAGGCTTGGACCTGACCCGTCTCGACTCGGACGCCGTCCGGTCGGTCCAGCGTCTTGGTTCCCGCGGCTTTGAATCCTATCTGGTCGGCGGATGTGTCCGTGACCTGCTCCTGGATCGGGACCCCAAGGACTTCGACATAGCTACCGAAGCACGACCACAGCAGGTGAAGCGAGCCTTCACCCGCAACTGCCGGATCATCGGGCGGCGATTCAAGCTCGCCCACCTGCACTTCGACGGCAACCGCAAGATCCTGGAAGTCGCGACCTTCCGCAGCACCCCCGTAACGGAGGTGGCTGACGAAGACGACGATCCGGCGCCAGAGGAAGCGGAAACCGCGGAACTGGACGCCGCGGCAGGGCAGGACACCCTCCTGACCGACGACGGTTCGACCGCAGTCTCGGAACAAGCCGGTGACGCGGACGATGCCGATCAGGCGGACGAATCCGCCGACAACACGGCGGTGGACGGCCCCTCCGATGGCAACGCCGGGGAAGGCGACCAGTCAGAAGTCGACGGCGCGTACGTCGAAGGCAACGATCCGAACACGGAATCCGATGGGGAGTCAGACGACTCTCCGACCGAGCGCAACGATGAGGACGCGGACCTCCTCATCCTGAGAGACAACGAGTTCGGCACCGTCGAAGAAGACGCCGTGCGCCGGGACTTCACGATCAACGCCCTCTTCCTCGACCCAGTCACGGACGTGATCATCGACTACGTGGGCGGGATGCAGGATGTCGAGGACAGGGTGATCCGCACGATCGGAGACCCCGAGATCCGCTTCCGCGAGGACCCGATCCGCATCCTGCGCGCCGCGAAGTTTGCCGGTCGACTGCGGTTCCACTTCGATGGTCCGACCTACGCCGCGATGCGCGCGACGTCCGGAGACCTGGCCCGCGCTGCGCCACCGCGCGTCCTCGAGGAGATCCTGCGACTGCTTCGCGGCGGCCACGCGCTGCTGTCGTTCCAGATCCTGCACGACGTCGGCGGGCTCAAGATCCTGCTGCCCCACGTCGCGAATTACCTCGAAGCCGCTGACACCGAGGAACGCCGCACGTTCTGGCGCATGCTCGACGCCCTCGACAACCACATCGACAACGGCGGCATACCCTCGAGCGCCGTAACGCTCGGCTGCATCTTCCTCCGGCCCATCCTCCACCTCTTCGACACCAAGGGTGGCCGCAGCCTCACGAACGCGGTCGAGGAAGTCATCGGCCCGCTCGCCCAGGAACTGCGCCTGCCACGACGTGACGCCGGGGCGCTGAAGCGGATCTGCAGCGTGCACCCGAGATTCACTGCGACGGGCAAGCGCCGGTTCCGGATGGCCTCGTTCATGCGGGATCAACACCTCATGGAAGCCTTTCAGCTGTTCGAGCTGGGCTGCTACGCCACGGGGAAGGACTTCGACCAGCTCAAACACTGGCGAGAACTGATCGAAGCCGAAGGCCCTCGGCAGCATGAAGAGGAGCCTCGCCGCTCCAGCGGACGAGGCCGCGAGCGGTCCAGGGAGCGCAGCCGCCCCCCGAAAAAGAGGGAGCAGAGTTCTTCGCGGCGGCCTGTGGAGAGAAAGGCCAGTCCGGGCAGGACCGGCAAGAAGTCGTCGACGAGGAAAGCGCCAACCAAGAAGACCACGAAGAGGACCTCCAAGCGGAACGACAAGAAACGCACGAAGGCCGAGGAGGTCCTGACCATCGAGCCCGAAACGTACGACCTGTCCGCCTTCGACCGCGAGTTGGCGCCCCGTGAGGTGCCGCGATTCGATACCATCGTCGAGTCCCAGCCGGCGGGCAAGAAGCGCCGCCGCGCGCAAGTTACCGACGACTCCTACAAACCACCTCCGCCGCCTGGCGGAGACGAGGGCGCCCCACCCGCAGTTGGGCCTCCCGCAGACGACGTCTTCGGAGACTGGTAGAGATGGCCAAGGCCAAGGTGACCACGGAGACGCTACGGCTCATGAAGCAAAAGGGCGAGCGGATCGCAGCCCTGACAGCGTACGACTATCTGTGGGCCACGCTGCTCGACGAAGCCGGGGTGGACGTGCTGCTCGTCGGCGACTCCGTCGGCACGGTCGTCCAAGGGCACGACACGACAGTGCCCGTCACGCTCGAGAACATCCTGTACCACACCGAGATGGTGACCCGCGGGACGAAACGGGCACTGGTCATCGCCGACATGCCCTTCATGTCGTTCCAGGTCAGCCCACAAGACGCCCTGCGCAACGCGGGCCAACTGCTGAAGCGGAGCAACGCGGAGGCCGTCAAGCTCGAGGGCGGCACGGTCGTCGTCGACACCGTGCAGCACCTGACCGCCGCCGGCATCCCCGTGATGGGGCATCTGGGGCTGACCCCGCAGAGCATCCACAAGTTCGGCTCGTACAAGGTGCGCGGCGACGAAGAGTCCGAGGCACAACAGATCTTCGACGACGCCAAGGCGCTCGAGCGGGCCGGGGTGTTCGCGCTCGTGCTCGAGAAGATCCCCGGCGCGCTCGCCGCACGCGTCACGGCAGCCCTGGAGATCCCGACGATCGGCATCGGCGCGGGCCCGGAGTGCGACGGCCAGATCCTGGTCACCCAGGACATGATCGGGTTGTTCACGCGCTTCCGACCTCGCTTCGTCCGTCGCTACCTCGCCATGGCGGAGACGTTGAGGGGCGCCTTCGGGGAGTTCGTCAAGGACGTCAAGGACCGCGAGTTCCCGAACGCGTCGGAGAGTTACTAGCCACTCCACGGTCCCTCTCCGGGTCGCCGTGGTCATCGCGTGGCGATCCCCGTGTCTCCGGATGGACGGTCTCCAGATGGAGGCGACAGGGCGGTGAGCCCCGGAGGTTACTCCTCGTCTTTCGCGGGCTTCGCCGGCTTTGCCGCCGCGTCCGTCTTCGTCTCGTCGCCGGTCGATGGCGGCGGGCGGAAGCCGAGCTTCTCGCGGTAGGACGACCAACCCTTGCCCATCTTCTTCGGCTTGTAGCGACCCGCGGTCGCTCCACCGGCTTTGCGTCGTGACTTTGCCATGGCTCCTCGTTCCTCGGTCTACTGGTTGCTCTTCTTCACTGCCCGGCGGACCATCAGATAGCCGTCAGGCTTGCCCGGCACGGCTCCGCGAATGAAGAGCAGGTTGCGCTCTTCGTCGATCTTCACGAGCTCGAGATTCTGGACGGTGATGCGATCGACGCCCTTGCGGCCGGGCATCTTCTTGCCCTTCGGAACGCCCTTGGCGGTCCCATACTGCCGACCGATGCCGCCCTGGCGACGGTGGCTCTTGCTGTTGCCGTGCGTGGTCGACTGGCGCGCGAAGTTGTATCGCTTGATCGTGCCGGTGTGGCCGCAACCCTTCGACACGCCCGTCACGTCGACGTGCTTGATGTCCTTGAGAGCGTCGACCGTGATCTCGTCGCCCTGCTTGTAGGGCGGCATCCCGTCGTACCGGAATTCGCGGACGAACTTCATCGCCGACGAGCCGGATCGAGCGCTGTGCCCGCGTTCGGCTTTGGTCGAGTGTCCTTCGTCCTCGGGCTCGAAGCCGAGTTGCAAGCCGTAGTACCCATCGTCTCGACGGGGTCGCGGGTGCGACCCGGACCTCTTGCCCTTGTTCGTGGCGGCGGTCCTTTCCTCTTCGGGAAGTTCGGAAGCTTGCTTGGTCTTGACCTGAAGCACTTTGCATGGGCCAGCGCGGACCACGGTCACCGGTACGACGGTGCCGTCTTCCCGGAACATCTGGGTCATGCCGAGCTTCTTGCCTAGGATTCCAATGGTCATTTTGTCGTGGGCGGGTTCGAGTCGCGTCGTTGCGGGTTCTTGCCGTTCAGCGGCCGCTCGCACGCGATCTCGTGCGCGGCGGGCGGGGAGTTGTAGGCATTCTGGCGGTAGGGCGCAAGGCTAACCCGGGGCTTCTGGCGGTCGTGTCGACGCTCGCAATCAGGCCGAACGGGTCAGACGTAGACCCGGATCGCCAGCAGGATCAATCCGAGGATCAGGAAGGCCACCGAGAGCCCGGTGGGATCCTCGGAGAAGGGCCGCAGGGACCGATCCGCAGGGACCGGAGCCTGCTCGGCGAGGATGGACTCTGCGGGATCGAGAACGGATCCGGGCGCCACGACAGGCTGCGCCTTGCGACCGTAGGACGCCGCGAAACAACGACGCACGAACTGTGGGAATGCCGCCAGCTTGAACATGTTGGAGTCCTTCAGATCGAACGCCACGTGCACGGACGCCCAATCCGCTGCACCGAGAAGGACCGCGAGGGGGCGCTTCTCGGAGCCGATCAGGACGTGCCACAAGCCATCGCCAGGGGGAGCGAAGGTCTTGTCGCCCGTCCAGTCGAGCGCCAATTCCACCTCCAACTCGGAGAGGTCCAAACCGGCGGTCACGGCGTGAGTGCGATCCCAATCGATCGTGAGGGATTGTGGGGTTCGACTCGTGCGGTCGCCGAAAGCGGTGCCGAAGCTCAACATCCGGACCCCGACCGAGGGCATCGCCGCGAGCGCCCCGCCCTCCATCAGGAGGAACCCCGCACGATCGGTCGTGTCACCGAGGACCACCTTACCGCCGCATTCGATGGCCAAAGCCCTCGCCGCGGCGCGCAACGCCGGCGTCGGTTCGCCCTCGGCGCGCACCACGATCTCCGGGCGCGGTGGTGGCGGCAATTCGATCACGACGGAGTCATCGAGAGCCACTGCGTCCTGGTGGGGCGACGCCGACTCTTCGCCGCCTCGAGCGCTGCGCACGATCCGCACCACGAGCCGACCTCCGACACCACGGCGAACGGCAAACTCGAGATCGCCGTTTCGCCCCGCCGCGACATCGACGGATTCCTCCACCACCGTCGCGATGCCTCCCCGCAACTCGACGACGAAGGACCGATCCGCCTCGGTGTGATTCGCGATGCGCACCTTCACGGAGATCTCCGGCAGCGGCCAGGAGTCTCGGATCCCGCACGCGGTGATCGCGGCGTTGCGCGCCGCTCCACCGACGATCTGCAACGCCCCGACAGACGGTGCCCGGGTCGGCCCCAGGCCGTCGGTGACGGTGAGTACGGCTGTGGTCTCGGTGCGGAGTTCGTGAGCCATCTTCTCCAGGTCGACCGTGCCTAAACCGCTCGGAGCGATCTCCAGAATCGCCCGCCGCAACTCGGACCGACGTCCGCGAAGGACCCGGACCTCGTTACCGCACAACCCGATGCGCAGATCGACGTGCTCAGGAGTCGATTCGAGCAGCCCCAGGACGAGCGCCCTGCCGCTGTCGAACGCGGTGGATCCGCCAGACATCGCCCGCGCCGACATGCTCGCCGAAGAATCTAGCAGGATCACGAGGTCCGTCGCTCCGTCCCGCCCGGGCAGCCTGGGTGTCGCGTGAGCAAGCACCACGGCGAGGAAAGCCGCGGCGAGCAGAACAAAGCGCAGCCAGCGAAACCGCACCGGTCGCCGCGCGAGCTTCCGTCGCGCCTCCAACCACTGAGCCAGGTGCGCCGTGACCATGGTGCGCTTGGGCCGCGGCGGCAAGCTCAAGAAGTAGAGCAGCGGCAATAGCAACAAGTAAGCCAGGCGATCGGGCTGGACGAACTCCACGCCCCCAAACTACCCATCTCAGCCCCCATGACCCTCGGCGAATTCACGCAATTCAACAGCGTCGATCTTGGATCGGCGCGCTGACGTCGTGGCTTCAGCTGTTGTACACCGCGCCGTCTCCAGACCAGGAGGCGATGCGATAGTCCCCTGTCTCCGGCACGGGAAACCGCGACAGGCCGTAGCCCACCGTTCCGAACACGGCGTCCTGCTGCTTGGCCAGCAACTCGAGTTCAGCCATCATCGCCCGCTGCAACCCGGCGTCCACTTGGAGGATTTCCTGCTCGCCCGTCTCGGGATCTTCCAAGCGCGTGAATCCGTCCGCCAAGGGGATCCGATCGGTCGGCAGCGACGGCAACCAACCGCGGCAGCGGCAGCCGTGCTTGCGCAACATGGCGAGCGCGACCTGCCAGCGGTTGGGCTGGGCGAAATCCGAGACCCAGGCGAGGCATCCCACGGGGTGTTCGAGGAGCTCACGGACGACGCTCGTCGCGTCTGATTCATCAAGGTCCTCGCTCGGCCCACGCGCGTCCGGCGTGAGGCTCTCGAGTTGCTCGAGGAAGCGACCGAGCGCGGCAGCTCCCTGCAGAATCGAACCCTGACCCGTGCCCCACACGAAGTGCAGCCCATGGTTCTGCACCAGGGCGAGCCCGCCGAGGATCGCCGCGAGGCGCGCCGCCGCTGTCCACCGGTCGTCGGCGAGCATGCTGCGCGAATGGTCCATGACAAGCGTCAGGCCGATCCTGTCCTCGTCTTCGAGGACCTTGAGGAACAGCTCGTCCGTGCGGGCGTACACGTTCCAATCGAGGTTCCGGATGTCCTCGCCCTCGCTGTAGGCCCGGTGGCCGGAAAAGGTCCCGCTCTCCGAGCGGATGCGGCGCCGCGAGCGCGTGGTCTCGCGGTGTCCCCCACGCAACTTCGGTGCGCGGCGCAGGATCTCGCCGAGAGTCTGGCGAAAGGCGTTGTCGAAGATGCGCGTCAGGGTGACTTCCGACCTCCGCGCCCGAGTTCCTCGAAGTAACGCTTCACGAACCCGCGCTCCTCGACCGGAACGTGGCGGGAATGCAGCGCGCGTTCTCGAGCCTTCTCGAACTCTCGTTCCTCGTCCTCGGACGGCTCGGCGTCAGTCTTGCCCTTTGGGTTCGGGGCGCGACCGCCGGTGTTCCCGTCGGTCTCCTCGATCACCGCGACCCTGGTCTTCTTCTTCTTGCCATCGCCTTCCCCCACGAACTTCGGAATCACGAACTCGTCCTTCCCCTGCAGCGGGAGGATCGGCCTGGGCGGCAGGGTATTGTGCTTGGAACCCGGCGGGTGCTTCGGAGCATCAGGCTTCTTCGGCTTCGGTTCCGTCTCGTCAGCTTTGGCAGGTTCGTTGTTCTCCTCTGGCTTCTCGTTCTCGTCATCCTTGCCCGCGACCTTCTGCTCGCTGGTGTCCGTACCCTTCTTGGCGTTGGGCCCCTGCGCGTCCGGCTCCGTCACGCCGTACGGCGAAGGCATGAAATACTGACGACCGAGCGGGCCGATCACCCAGACCAACACAAGCAGCGGAAGCACCCACAACAGACGGCGAGCCGGGCGGCGCCAGAGCTGACCGCGGCGTGCGGCGGGCAGCTCGGCGATGGACTGCGACAGATCCTCCTCCAGCCACCTGGTAGCGGCGTCGGTGCGACGCTCGCGCATCGACCACCACGTCATCAGCCGGTCCTGTAGGCCGAGTACTCCGTCCGCGGACTGGAGGGACAGACCGGGGTGCAAGGTATGCCACGCAGCCACGACACCGAGCCAACCCAATCCGACCCACAACACGTCCGTGTAGATCGAGGGGTAGAGCCAATCGATCAGATAAAGCGCCATGCCGACGAAGAGACCGTGGGTAGCGAGACTCGCGACGGTGAACCAAAGACGGCGCCACACAGCCGTCGATCGCACGAACTTCGCGATCGTCAGCGCTTGCGGTTCTCTTCGCCTGCTCACGGGCTACTTCGTGCGGAACAGGTCCTTGGGGTCCTGACGACGGAACGCGCCAACGTATATGTCCGCGATGTAGAACTGGAACCTGTGGTTCGACGAGATGGCCAGACAACTCGCTCTCATGTCCGTTTCCACGCCCGCGCGCAACACATACTCCGCCCCGTCCTTGAGCGTCGCGCGCACCTCTACCTCGTTGCCGTTGACGTCCTGCACGATCTTCTCCCGCTTGAACTCGTCTGCAGTCATGCTCGTGAATCGATTCACGAGCTCGGTGACGGAACGCTCACCCTTGTGGATGACTTCGCCGAGAGTCGAGAGGTCCAGCTTCTGCGAACCCTGCATGCACTTGTCGGCGATCGGAACCCACTGATCCGCGGAACCCTTCTTTCTCTTGAAGCCGGCGCTACCGAGGGCGTTCAGGAAATAGAAGCTCTCTACCTCGCTGAGCAGGAACTCGTGGATCTTCTTGTCCGCCCAGTCAGACGGGCGCAGCGACACGCGCCAAGTGCGGTCCTTGGGTTCGTAGATGACGACTTCCCGCGGACGATCAGGGCGGCACACGTAGTAGCCCTCGACATCCTTCAAGTCGGCGCCGCCACCCAGCGTCGATTTGCCGAGAATGAGCGTCGCGAGATCCGGGCCCTGCGGTCCACGTAGGCACCGGATGATGATGCCGGTCGCCTCCGTCAACTGCTGTTTTTCGCGGAACTCATCGGTGACGTTCTCCGCCGGAACGAGCGCGTCTTGGTCGAGGGTCAGGGAGGCGATGTGTTCGAGGAGGTCGCCGTCGACGAGTCGGGGGTCTATCGCCAAGCCACTGAAGTTCAGGTCGTTCAGGAGCGACCAACCCTCGCCCTCACGCTGGAAGACGACGCTCTCGAACTGCTGCTCTAGTGGAATGTTCTGCGCCGTGATCACGTCCTGGGACTTCCTTCGCCTGATCTCGATCACGCTCACGAGTTCGCGGCTGAAACCGGGAAACAGTAGCTGCACGGCGTTCGGGTCGACGAAGTCCTCGACGTCGTCGGAGATCGTGATCCAGCACGGCACCACGAGGACAGCGGCGAGAATCGCTAGGATGATATTGATGCGCATGTTTCACCTCGGGCGGACTACCACCGCGCCAGGAACGCGCGCTTCTTCGCGCGCCGACTGAGCCAGATTCCGATTCCGAGGAGCAGGAGTATCGACACCGGGCCGAGCACGTTGGTCAAGCGGAGAAAGGACGCCCGGGACATGAGTCGTTCGCGAAACTCCTCTTCGGTTTCCTGATTCGCGACGTCACGCTTGATGAACTTCATCGTCCGATCGGTCGGTCGCTTGTTCTGAAGTGCGCCCAGGTCTCGCTCCCCTGCCAACCAGTCCAGGAGGTTCTTTACGAAGAGCTGTGCGCGGCCACCCTGACGGTCCACCGGGCCGTAGAGCGGCAGCATGTGACTCGAATCCGGCTGTTGGTAGACGCCGGCTATGAAGTCATCCCGGATGAACGTCGCATCGCCGATCACGACGAGAGTCCCGGACTTCGACCCCTTCAAGAGCTTGCTCTCCTCAACCTGTGGCGTTGCCTCGACCTTCGCTGGTTTTGGAAGAGCTTCGTCCTTGCCCGCGGGCTTTTTTTCCGGCTTCTTCTCCTCGCCCCAGTCTTCGTCCTCTTTCTTCTTCTTCTTCGCGGCCGCAGCGGCGGCCACCGGTGAAATCGGGATGTCCTTGTCTGCGAAGAAGGAGGTGAACTCGCCCTCCAGGTGCACCATCAGCGAGAATTGCCGGGGGGTGGCCGGCCGCATGTTCTGCTTCGCGATCGACCAACGGCGCAAGTTCTGCTCGCGCTGCTGGAAGTCGGGAGCTTCATCGAACGGGTCGATCGGCAACATGTTCGGCGGTTCGACCCAACTGAGAGGCGTCGTCCGCAGCAACACCTCGCCGGTAATGCCCACCGGCAGGGTCTTCATCAACTCGACCGGGCAGGGCCAGAACATGCCGGGAGCACCCATGGCGAGGATCAACTTGATCAGCTCGTGGTCCTTGGCCATGCCCGGCTGGACCTTCTGCTTGTACTGTTCTGCGAGTACCGGATCGACTTTCCCGCTCGAGTCCCTGGCCATGCTCTCGACGAGCGCGTGCCAGTCGTCGTTGGCTGCCTCGAACATGAACGGATAGAGAATCGGGTTGGCACGCGCCTGTCCCGTCTTTCGGTCCTGCCGCGCATCGTAGAAGAGCTGTTGTACGCCGGGGACACCATCGCCGACGATCTGGTTGCGCACCTCGACGCCGTACGTCTTGAGCATGTCTTCGAAGCGCCACTTCGCGAGCGCCGCATCGAACGGCACGACCGTGCCGCGGAATGCCCGGTCCCTGCGAACCTCCAGCTCGCAGGTGTCCGCGAAGATCACCAGCTTGCCGCCGCGCACGTCCCTCACGAGGCCCGCCGTCAGGTGCCCCAGCAGGTGCATGTTGGTCTCCTGGAACATCCACTACGAGCCGCCGAAGCCACCCGCCTCCGCGAGCTGGTCGGTGCTGCCCCACCGCG
>CAYYAQ010000066.1:18448-26963 GCA_964469555.1 uncultured candidatus Brocadiaceae bacterium
TTCGGCCTGATCAGCAACGCGATCTTGATGTCCTCCGGGATCAGTTGGCCCTTCGTGATGTCGATCGGTCGGAGGTCGTACTCGCGACCGAACATCCGCATCAGGTGATTGAAACCCTGGGGAGGCGTCTTCTCTTCGGTACTGAAGCTCAGGCCGCGCCCTCCCGGTCGACTCCGAAAGGCGAGCACGCCGATCTTGGGCCGCTCCGTCATGGTCAACCGCTTGATGAGGGGCGTCAGACCACGCTCGTAGAACGCCGTCGAGTGTCTGCCTTGTGGCGGGAAAGGCATGTACGAAATGATCTCTTGTTTGCGACCGCCGTAGCGCAGGCGTAGTCCCTGCCAGATGTCCATCCGCGTGACGCCGCGGCCCGACCTGTCCTCGGCCATGCGCGGAGTCATGCCGAGGCGTTCGGCGGTCTCACGCTGCGTCTTGTTCGTGAGCGGATCGATGAACTGAACCCTCAGCTTGCCGCCGCTGAGCTTCTCATACTCTTCCAGCAGGTTTACCATCGCCGCGCGCTTGGACTGATCGAGAATCGGCAGGCTCTGCTTGGGGGTGAAGTAGGCCTCGATGATGAGCCGGTCTTCGAGCCGACTCAGGACCTTCTGCGTCGACTCAGTCAACGTGTAGAGCCCGTCGGCGGTCATGTCCCCGCGGGTTCGATAACGGGTGCCGAGAAACGTGATCTCAGACAACACGATGAAAAGGAGGATGAGTCGCACCGCAGTGCGACCAACGAATCCCGTTGGGAGTGCGTTTCTCGTCATGGCCTACCCCTTGACCTTCTTGCCGTAGAGGACCAGCGCGGTCGCGTGCAGGAAGAACACGCAAAACGCCGCGTAGAAGACGAGATCTCCGGTATCGGCGACTCCGCGCGAGATGCTACCGAAGTACTGCTGCGGACTCAGCGCGAGAATGAACAGGACGACGTGGTCCCCACCGAGCCATACAGGGACCTCCCCGATCAGGAGCGGTCCCCAGACCCCGACGAGGAAGAGCAACCCCAACATCACGACGGACAAGATCAGCGCGATGATCTGATCACGGGTGACGCTCGACCAGAACATCCCAACCGCGACATACGACGCCGCCATCAACAGCGCCGCGAAGTAGGTCGCGATCACAGGGTACCAGTCCAACGTCCCCACGGACCCCATCGTGATCGGCAGCCCCAGGGTGAGCAGCAGCAGCAAGGCGAGGTAGCTCATCGACGCGAGGAACTTGCCGGCGATCAGCTGCGGGATCGTCACGGGAAAGGTCAGCAGGAGCTCGAGCGTGCCCGCTTTGCGCTCTTCTGCCCACAGACGCATCGTCAGCGCCGGGATGAAGAAGAGAAACACCAGAGGCAAGGCCACGAACCAGTTCGTCATGTCTGCCGGGAACCCCGGATTCAACGTGAAGACCGCGCCCACGCCGCACACGATGAAAAGGAAGAGCAACCCGAACACGTATGCGATCGGCGAGCAGAAGTAGGCCTTCATCTCGCGTTGCATCACGATGATGGTTTCACGCATCGCCGGCCTCCACCTGCTCGTGGAGCGTCTTGGCGTGAAAGACCTGTTCCAGCGTGCCCTTTTCGCGCCAGATGCCGAGCAGGGCCCAGTCGTTCTTGACGATCAGGTGGGCGATGCCCTCTTCGACCGCCACGGTGGTTTCGTTCACCGACACACGGTAGACGCTCACGTCGCCGTCTTGCGAGACAATCTCAGCAGGCACCGATTCGCCGAGCAACTCGCGGAGCTGGGACAAGACGCTTTCACTCGGGCCGCGCACGCGAAGGTGCACGTCTCCGCCAGGCAGGCCGCTGAGCAAGTCAGCGAGGCTACCGTCGGCGACGAGCTTGCCGAGGCTGATGATCAGGATTCGCGAGCACGACGCCTCGACTTCCTGAAGGATGTGGGTCGAGACCATCACCGTGTGCTCCTCGCCCAGCTGCTTGATGAGCTTGCGCACTTCGACGATCTGGTTCGGGTCGAGACCGGATGTCGGTTCGTCGAGAATCAGCACCTTGGGACGGTGAATCATCGCCTGGGCCAGGCCGACGCGCTGTTTGTAGCCCTTGGACAACTCGAGGATGTTCTTGCCCGTGACACGCTCGAGACCGCAGAGGTCGATGACGCGAGAGAGCGCGCTGGTCAGTTCCTTGCCGGGGACGCCGCGGATGCGCCCGGTGAAGCGCAGGTAGTCATCGACGCGCATCTCGTAGTAGAGCGGCGTGGACTCGGGCAGGTAGCCGATGCGTCGGCGTACCTGCAGGGAATCCCAGACGACATCCAATCCATCGATGGTGGCCCGCCCCTCAGTTGGAAGCAGGAACCCGGTCAGGATCTTCATCGTCGTGGATTTTCCCGCGCCATTCGGGCCCAGGAAACCGACCACCTCGCCCTTGGCGACCTCGAACGAGACCCCCTTGAGAGCGTAGGCAATCCCGTCATAGCTCTTCTTGAGCTGAGCGACACTGATCATGGGTGGAACGGATCAGGCAGGAAACGGGGCCCGCGAGCTGTGCGGAATCGCCCGTCGAAAAGGTGTGCTATTCGTCAACGCGGAAGGACGTCAGAAACTCTGCATTGTTGTGCGTCTTCATCACGCGATCGATGAGAAGGGGCATCGCGTCCAAGACATTCATGCGCGCCAGAACTCTGCGCAAAGTGTAGAGCTGGGTCACCACCGCCTCGGGCAAGAGTAGCTCTTCCTTTCGGGTTCCGGACATCTCGATGTCGATTGCGGGGTAGATCCGGCGCTCCGAGAGCTGGCGATTCAGCACCAACTCCATGTTGCCGGTTCCCTTGAACTCCTCGAAGATCACCTGGTCCATGCGGGAACCGGTGTCGACGAGGGTCGTCGCGAGGATCGTGAGCGAACCGCCCTCCTCGCACTTGCGGGCGGATCCAAAGAACTTCTTCGGGTATTCGATGACGTTGGCGCCGATGCCGCCTGACATCGTGTGGCCACCGCGGCCACCCATGTCGGAGTTGTAGGCGCGGGTCAAGCGAGTGATCGAGTCCAGGAGGATCACGACATCACGACCGGTCTCGACCAGGCGGTGCGCGCGCTTCATCGCCATCTCGGCGACCCTGATGTGATTCTTCGGTCCCTCGTCCAGTGTCGACACGAGAACTTCGCATCGATCACCGGTCGCCGAGCGGCGCCAACCCGTCGCTTCTTCCGGTCGCTCATCGACAAGCAACACGATGACGTGACACTCCGGATAGCGGGTCGATATCGCGCCGCAGATCTTCTGCATCAAGACCGTCTTGCCCGACCGCGGCGGTGCGACGATCAAGCCGCGCTGTCCGGCTCCGATCGGACACAACAAGTCGATGATCCGCAGGCTGACGTCACCGTCATCTGGCTCGAGAACGAACTGCGGCTCGGGATCGATGACCGTGAGATCCTTGAAGAAGGGACGCTTCGCGGACTCTTCCGGGGCCAGCCCATCGACGCTGTCGACAGTCCCGAGGGTCAGACGCCTGGCACCCCTGTTCGGCGTGCCGGCCTTCCCGACGATCTCGCTGCCCGGGAAGATGCGGTGCTGCTTGATCAGCATCGCCGGGACGTACACGTCCTGGTCAGGTTCCTCCGCCGCCGTGTAGCTGTTCTTGGGCTGACGAAGCCAACCCGAGTTGTCTTTTTGCACGTCGATAACCCCGCGGACTTCTTCCGTGGGATCTTCGATTTCCGGCATCGTCTCCGCGCTGGCCTTGTTGCCCCCGCGCTTGCGACGCCGCCGCCGGCGCCATTTCTTGCCGGAATCACCGGAGCTTTGCTTCGAGGAGCTTTCTACATTTGTCATGGACTCATCCCATATGGGACATACCGCGAGTGGGCAGCGTCACGGTGCTAATCGATGGGAAACACGTCGGAACAGCGGGGCGAACACATCGCGAATCCGGCGGACCCTCGGGGGGGCCTTTCTCTTCTCAAGTGCGGATAGATCAGGATGGCCGCCTTCAGGTCTTCCAGAGTCCCGAGCGAATGAAGCGTCGGGGCCGGAAAGTCCTGTCGGGACGACCGTGAATCGCGTCCGGGGGGCCGACAAGATTGTCGGTCGACTCGGATCGCATCCGATTTGCAATGGAGCAATACTGGCTCGCCGGTCCGCGAGAAGATCGGCTTGCGTGGGCGAGAACCTGACCGTTGTGATTGGGTCGGGTGTCTCAGTCGAGCGAAGCTGCAGCCGGTGGGGTGAGTTCCGAGCGGTATTTTCACAAACCCCTCGATCAGGGATCGCCCACTCAGTTCTCGTCAGGAAATCCCAATATGCCCGCCGGCTGACAGTTCGGGCAACTGCGGTCGCAATCGCCCTCGACACTCCGCAACCTAGCCCTGCCCAAGGGAATGCGCAAGCCTGCCAGATGAGTTTTTTGGCCCCCGATCGAGACCGATCTCGGGCTTGTTTCCCGCGATGGCATCGACTAATCCCTTGCGCGGTAATGCTCTGGACAAATCCCCACCTGAGCCCCTCAACCCGGGCCCGGTCAGGACCCGAAGAGCCCTTTTGGCAGGCCTTTTGATTCACAGTGAAGAACGCCTCATGGGCATCACCGACGCGCACAGCAGACCACCACAGATGAAGAACCCCGAGATGGACCAGATCAGCCCCTACGACCGCAACATCGTCCACGGCAACCCCACTCTTGGCGATGATGACGACCGCGAAGAGAGGTCCTCGTCGATCATCGACAAGCACCTGATCGAAGCACGCATCGTCATGTGCTCCGGCCCGGTCACCGACAAGATGGCCCGGAATGTCACGAGCCGCATACTCGTCATGGAAGCGACGGACCCCTCGCGACCGGTGACCGTGTACATCAACTCACCTGGCGGCAGCGCCGATTCCGGCTTCGCAATCTACGACATCCTGCGGTTCGCCGCGCCACCAGTGCGCACGGTGGTCAACGGACTCTGTGCGTCAGCCGGCATCCTGATCCAACTGGCCGGCGAAGACGGCCAGCGCTTCAGCCTGCCTGAGAGCCGCTTCATGATTCACCAGCCGTCGACCGCTGGTCAGGGCACCGCATCCGACCTGGACATCACGGCGCGGGAAGTGATGAAGCTGCGCGTCCGGTACAACCGGATCATCGCCGACGCGACGGGCAAGTCGGAAGAGGACGTGGTCGCACACGCCCACCGCGACTTCTGGCTAAACGCCGTGGAAGCTGCGGAGTACGGCTTGATCGAGCGGGTGATCGCAAACCGATCGGAGTTGGACTAGCCATCCGCAGCCGCCTCCCTTCCGGTTCCAGCATCCCAATCCCCCACCTTCCGGCAGGCGCAGGTTCAGCACCGTCGGCACGGGTTCTCGCGACGCGTCCGGGAACGCCACGCAAGTCGCACGGAGAGGTCGCTTGCGGGCGCACTCTTCGCCAAGCCGCCGCCAAACGCACGCGGGCCCAATCCCCGCGTTCCACGATTCCCGGAGCGAACCCAGGTCCCCCCGCGTCGTTTGACCCCGTGGCCGGCTACCCTGGAACCTTCCCGTGAAGATCCTCATCCACATCACCCTCGCATCGCTCGCGACGATCTCCACCACCACCGCCCAGAGACCCAACCTCGTCGGCGAAGTCCAAGGCGAGGCCAAGAAACGACTCTCGGGCGCTTCCGTCACCTTCCATCCCTCGCCCCGGCTGGCCCTGACCTGCCTTGAGGACCAGCCAATCGCCGAGGTACGCGCCCAACCACTCCACACCCAGACCAGCGAGTCCGGCAAGTTCGGACTGACCGTCGCGAGTCCGCCAAGAGGCGCTCTCATCGTGAGTCGGCCCAAGGGGCCAAAGGCCATCCTGGGCGCGATCGTGTTCCACCCGACCCCGCCGATCATCATCCCGTGTCGACCGATGGCGGAACTTCGTCTCGACGCGAGGTTCGACGTGCACATCCAAGCCCTCGACGAGAACAGCGAACCCGTCTACATCGGCAACCACAAAGCCGTCGACCGACTCCGACTTCCGGAGGGTCACTACCGGTTCCTGTTGCTCGGCGCGGGCGTGATCCGCGAGCACGAACTCCGCCTGCGCTCTGGTGATCGGACCGAGTTGCCAACACCACCAAAGGCAAAGGCGTGCGTCGTGGAGTTGCGTCAGGTCGGCCGTCATCGCGTCCACCTCCGCCACTGGCCCCAGGTCACGCTCCCTGTGCGGGACGCCAAGTACATCGATCTTCCCCGACGTGGACACCCCGTACGCCTGCTCGTCGTCACGACCCGGGCAGGGTGCGACGTGGTGCGGGCGACGTGGATCGAGAGTTCCGGCCTCTTGCCGCCAAAGGCGAAACCCAACATCCACCGGGTTCGCGTGATCGACGAGGATGGTCGACCGGTGTCCGGCGCGCGCATCCTCTCCGTCCGGGGCGATCCGGCTCGTTCGATGACGATCGCATCGATCGGCGTGACCGACGCTCGCGGTCAAGCCGCATACGACAGCCCCACCGACCACGACGACGCGCACCTGATCGTGCTCGCCGGCGGTTTCGTCAGCACCTCCCTCCGCCTCTCCAAGGAGGGCGTGAACGAGGTCACCTTGAAGCAGGGCCACGCCCTGCGACTGCAGGTGATCGATCCCCGGGGCGAGCCCGCCGGGCACGTCGGCGTCGAGATCGTGCGGGAAGACGCACCCTTGCTCGGCGCCCTCTACCGCACCGACAGACACGGCGTACTCAGCCGCGAGGACCTACCCAAGGGTCTGGTCGGCTTCCGCCTCCGCAGCCCGCGCATGCTCGCGGAGACCCGCGAAGTCGTGATCATTCCCGGTCGGCCAAACCGCAAGAAGATCCGGGCCAAGCCCGGGTTCGTTCTCCGCGGTCGGGTGTTGGTGCCAGGCGGCGCGCCCGGTGCGAGAGCCGTCGTCACGCTGCGCCCCAATAACGGGCATATTGACCACTCCCGGACCACCCTCGCCGGCGCCGATGGGTCGTTCCAGTTCTTCGGACTCGCGGAGGACGCCCGATTGCGGCTGTCCGCCAGGTTGACGAACTCGACCGGCACGTTCATCAGCACGCGGATGCCGGCGCGACCAAGCGACTCGGTCAGCTACGAGATCACGCTGAAGAGCGAGGACCCCACGTTCCCTGGTCGCCGCCGCGGGAAGTAACACGCGACGTACGCGAAGGGAGGCAGCACGCAGCTGCCTCCCTTCACAGTCGAGGTCTCCCTTACGGCTAGGTCACCGCGCCGAGCGGCGCGAACGTGCCTCCCAGGATGACCTTCGGATCAGCGACACCGAGCCACTTCAGCGCGTCCCAATACATGCGGCGGAAGTCCATCGACAGGCTGTTGAACGGGATGTAGTAGCGGTTGTAGGGCGTCGTTGCCATGCTCAGGTCCGGCGGGGTGCCGTAGCGTCCGCCGTTGACCGGCTCACCTGCGAAGAACGCCATGCCGCCGTGGCCGTGGTCTGTGCCCAGCGAGCCGTTCTCGCCGAGGCGGCGAGCGAACTCGGAGAACACCATGACGGTGACCTTCTTCTCGACGCCGAAGGCCTTCATGTCGTCGAGGAACGCCTTGATGCTGCCGGTGACCTCGCTGATCCGATTCGCGAAGTTGCCGGTGTTCGTCGCGTTTTGGACAACTTCGTTGCCGTGGGTGTCGAAGCCACCGTGGCTCGTGTAGTAGATCCTCGCCTTCAACGCGGAGGTCGGGTTGCTGCCCCCGGTGATGTACTTCGCGATGCTCTGCAGGTATCCCGTCAGGTTGTTGCTTGGATAGGTCACCTTCGGCGAGTATCCGCTACCGGCGGTCTGCAGCACCGCGCTGTCGTCGATGGCGTCCACGGTACTTCCCGCGACGTGGAACAGGTTCGGCGACCCACCGAGACGAATAGCCTTCGCGTTGTCCGCGAGCGCCTGCTGCTGCACCTTGTCGTCCAGCTTCGAGTAGAAGTCGTCGTCGAACAGGAACTGGAACAAGGCCGGATCCCGAAACACCGGGACCCGCTCCGGGATGAACGCCGGGTTGATGCGGCTCTCGATGTTGATCGCTGGCATCGAGAACGAGCCGGTGTAACCCTTCTTCAGGTACCTCGCCAACCAGCCTTCTTCGACGACCGAAGCGGCGGGGTCTGCGGCGTACCACTTCTTCTCGGACGAGAAGTGGGAGAGGTTCGGATTGGCGTAGCCAATGTTCTCGAGGACGGCGAGGTCACCGCGATCGTATAGCGCCTTGAACGGCGCCGCCGCAGGGTGCCAGAAGTGCTTCGCCCCGGTCGCGACCGGGAGCACTACGCTCTTGTCGAGCTTGATCGTTGGACGTGCCGCCTGATGGATCGGGTGGTCGAGTTCAGGGAACAACTGCAGGGTGTCCCAGCCACCGCGAATCTGCACGACGACGAGAACGGAGTCAGTCGGTCCGGCGGTGTTCGCGGCCGCTTCGAGCCACGTGGGCTGCGGTTTCAGGAAAGGAACGGCTGCTCCGGCTGAGAGGCCAGTCGCAAGGAAGGATCTTCTAGTGGTACTCATGTTCATGCCTCCTCAGTTGAGCTGGTACTCGGGAAGAATCATAATCAGCTGCGCAAGG
>CAYYAQ010000067.1:0-5189 GCA_964469555.1 uncultured candidatus Brocadiaceae bacterium
ACCGGCTTCGACAACGCAGGCACCACGCCAAACACGAGCGGCGACAACGGCGGAAACGACATCCGGAACAAACTCGTCGAACCATTCCCGCAGATCTTCCTGGTGTTGTGCGGGCACCACCCGGGGGGCGCTCACCGGACCCAGCCGACCATCTTCGGCCAGAACGTGATGGAAGTGATGTCGGACTACTCGTCCGATCCGGAGGGCGGCAACGGATGGATGAACATCATCGATTGCCAGCCGGACAACGCGAAGATCCTCAATCAGGCCTTCTCGCCCACCTACAAGGTTGGAACCTCGGCGGGGCCAAACCGCGCGCTCGACCCCAAGAACAACTCGTCGATGGATTTGGACCTCCACGCCCACCGTCGCATGCTCGAAACCACGAGCATCATCCGGTTCACGGGACGGCACGACAGCGGACACGGAACCTACGCCGGCGCGATCGACACGCACGTCTCGAGTTCGACGGCGACAACGTCGTACGGCTCGGCGCCGGACCTCACGGTGAACGATCCGAGCGGCCCGGACGAACAACAGGGGCTGATCAAGTTCGGAGGTTTGTTCGGCGCGGGCAGCGGACAGGTCCCGACGAACAAGCGAATACTGCGGGCGACGCTCACTCTCACCACTGAGGGAACCGGCGCGAAATCAGTAACCGTGAGCAACGTCTACCAGTTGCGATTGCCGTTCACCGAGACCTCGACTTGGAGCAACCTGACCAGCGGGATCCAGGTCGGCACGGACACCGTCGCCACAGCCGTCGCTTCGACAGGCACTCTCCTCAGCATGGAAGGCACGCGATCGTTCGACGTCACCGCGTCGGTGCAGGCATGGCAGGCCGGAACCAAGAACCACGGCTGGGCAGTGCTGAGCTCGGGAACCGACTCCTGGTCGTTCCGATCCCAGGATTGGAGTGAGCCAGCCGAGAGGCCGATGCTGACCATCCAGTTCGAGAAGTAGTCGCGTCGAGCGGTCGGCGCCGCGAGAAAATGACCGCCACCATCCCAGCGGTCCTCCGGAGAGGGTTACGATTCTCTCTCCACGATGAAAGCGCTGACCGTCATCCTCGCCGCCGCGTTCTGCCTGCCCGCTCTCGGCCTTCCAACGCGTGGCATCGCCCAGGACGGCAGTGGTGACGGAGAAACGAGCGGGGACGCGATGAAACCGCCGAAGCCCACCTACGAACAGCGCAAGGACGGCCTGTACGAGATGAAGATGAACACCGGGGGCGCGGTGGTCGGGCGACGCATACTCCCCCCCGAGTTCCGTCGGCTGTGGAAGAGCGGGGCGATCACGACCATCAAGGCGAACGACGTTTGCCGGGCCAGCGTGAGTTCCAAGCCGCGCCGCCTCACGCCGGGGCGCTCGGGAATGGTCAAGGTCCTGGTCACGATAGGCGGCGACTTCTTGGCCCAGTCCGGTGCCCACATCGTTCTCGAGTTGGCCAACGTCGAGGGCTTTACGTTCGGTGCTCCGACGCTCGAGCCCGCAAAGCCGAGCAGGAAACAGGGCCCGTTCCAGGGCAAGCCGGTCCACGACGACTTCCTCCTCTTCAACGTGGCGGTTGATGTCGCCAGCAGCGTCAAGCCTCAGAACCAGATCTACATCACGGGGACAGTCACGCTGAACCTACACAATGGAAAGACCGGCGTCGAGATGGGCCGATTCTTCGCCGACGTCGTCGGGCGCGTGAACGTCGGCAACCCGATCGCGCACGTAAACCCCGCGAAGATCAAGAGATCTCGCCGCGACCCCGCCCGAGGGAAGGACGACGGCAAAGTGGCCGCCCAGGCTCCCGGCAAGACCGAGCCGCTGACGGGAGCACCGGGCGTCAACGCCGAAGTCGGACAGGGCGTGATGGAAGCAACCAAACGCGACGCCAAGCCCGACCGTGGCGTCGAAGCTTCGCCGACCGAGCCGATACAGAGAAACAGCACCTCGCGAGTCCTCACCTGGGTGTTCGGAAGCTCGGTCGCGGTGCTGCTGCTCTTGTTGATGGTCGCCGCCCGCCGAAGTTAGTCCGGCGGGCGCGCCGTGCGTTCATCCGCTAGTTGGTGAACTTGATCGCGATCTCGTTCGAGATATCGCCGATGCCCATCGGCCTGGTTCCGTCAGCCGTAATGGCAGATGCGAACAGGGTCACGCCCACGAGGGCTGGGAAGTTCGGGATGATGAGGCCGGGCGCCGCAACGCCGCTGGAGTCCGTGACGCCGGCGAGTCCCAGTGCAGCGCCAGCCGAGAGGGACAGATCGAAGATGGCGTCGAGCGTGAGCGGGATGCCACGCCCGCCGCCGAGCGAGAAGCCCGCGTTACCACCGGACATGGCCATCCGCCACGGCGTGACCGTCGTGGCTTGCGTGACGAGGTCCAACTTGAACGTGGTGCCAATCTTCGGAACGGCTGAGGTCTGTGGCTTCAAGACCGCGCTGTGATACTCCCAGTTGTCGATCTGCGAGGTGGCGTACGCGTTCGCGCCGACGCCTCCAGCTGACTTGACAATCAGAACCGTCTGCGGGCCGATCACCTGGTCGAACGTGCCGTCCTTGTCGAAGTCATGCTTCATCCACACCTGGTCGCCACAGACGATCATGCGGATGATCGCGGAGGTCGCGACCATCGTGGTGAGATCGGCCCACAGCGTGCCAGCGGAGCCTGCCCCACCGCGCTCGTAGATGAAGGAACGGTCGAAGTTATTACCATTATTGGTGGTGTTCTCCTGGATCTTGCACATCAGCGTGCTGGAGCCACTCGCGTACCGAGCCGTCAATCCCGCAAACTGCACGCCACTCGGGGTGTAGAACGCTTCGAGATCGATCACACAGTTCAGTGGCTTGTAGCCGTCCTTCGTGATGTAGGACCAGGTGCGACCGCCATCGGTCTGCAAGCGTCCGCCTGCGACCTTCCAGACACCGGTTCCAACCGTCCAGCCGGGGGCGCCAGAGGTCGAGGGTACGGTGAATGTGTCCGTGAACTCCTGGGCGGACAGGCCCGAAACCAGCGCGGTCAAACACGCGGCGGTGGTGATGCGTAGCATGGATTTTTCCTATGAGGGGTGAGTAGACCTTTCGAATGCCCGACTCGAGTCAGGCTGCCCCCCCCAGAAGAAACAACCTGGTGCACCAATTCAAGCGATCGCCTGAAGCCAGGGCCGCACGGTGTGCTCTAAACCGGCTGAACACGGACGCAATAGCGGTCCACCGTTCCAAAACGGGGCATCTCATTACCTACGCCCGAACGCGATCATGAGCGAGGTAGACTCGCGCTCCACTGCGGGGCCATGAAGACGACAACGATCGAACAACTCGTGCCTGGCACCGTCGCGCTGGTCGGCATCCCGTGGGATGAGAATTCGAGCCACGCGAGAGGCGCGGCGGTCGCGCCGCCGCGGATTCGCGAAGCCCTGTGCAGCGACTCATCGAATCTCTGCGCCGAGGACGGCACGGATCTCGCCGACGAGCGGCGTTTCGTGGACATCGGCGACATGCCGATGCTCGAAACCGGCGAGGCCGCCGCCGAGACGATTCGAAGCGCGGTCGACTCTGTCCTCGGCCACGGCGCGCGATGCCTGGCCCTCGGCGGGGATCACGCGGTGACCTACCCGATCCTCTCGGCCTACGCGAAACATCACGCGGATCTGACGATCCTGCACGTCGACGCGCATCCCGATCTCTACGACTCGTTCGACGGCAACCGCCTGTCCCACGCCTCGCCTTTCGCGCGGATCATGGAGGACGGCCTCGCCCGCCGCCTCGTGCAAGTCGGCATCCGCACGATCAACCCTCATCAGCGCGAGCAAGCGGAGCGGTTCGGCGTCGAGGTGTTCGAGATGCGCCGCTGGCGCGAGGGTCTCGATCTCAATCTCAGCGGAAGGGTCTACGTGTCGATCGATCTCGACGGCCTCGATCCGGCGTTCGCCCCCGGCGTCGCCCATCCGGAGCCTGGCGGTCTGAGCACGCGGGACGTGGTGGGTCTCGTGCAGTCGATCCAAGGCCTCGTGATCGGCGCCGACGTGGTCGAGTACAACCCCGAACGCGACGTCGGTGATCTGACCGCCAGGGTCGCCGCGAAACTCGTCAAGGAACTCGCGGCGAGGATGCTCCCCACGGAATGAGCCGGCGATCCGGTCAACCGATCGGGTCAAACACCGTGCTCCGCCCGCAGAGTCGAAAAGGCCCCCGCCGCCGCCTTTACGATTCGCCCCCCGCTCCCTACGTTCGCGCCATGCTCGGACATCATTCCCCCCACCTCGCCCCCTCCCGACTGGCAACCGCAACCCTCGCGCTTCTCTTCACACTCGGACCAGCGAGCGCACAGGACGACCAGGACAAGCAAATCAAGACCGCGACGACCGTCCCGGCCTTCAAGGACGGGGAGGCGCAGAGCGTCGACGGATTCAAGGACAGGTCGAAGTGGATCCAACACGACCTCTGGGTGGAGACCGAATTCGACTCCGACGGCAACGGCAAGAAGGATCGCGTGCACGTCGACGTGACGCGACCAGAGCAAACGAAGACCGAGGGACTCAAGGTCCCCGTCATCTACGAGACCAGTCCCTACTACTCCGGGATCGCGAGGGGCATGAGCTTCTTCTGGAACCCGCGGCACGAGGTCGGCGCGGCTCCGCCCAAACGCACGAAGGCGCCGCAGATCCGCCATCAGAGCAAGCGTCCACTCATGTCGGGCTCGTACATCCGGAGATGGGTGCCGCGTGGCTTCGCGGTGGTCCACTCCGCTTCGCCGGGCACCGGCCTCTCCCAAGGCTGCCCGACAGTCGGCGGCAAGAACGAGTCGCTCGCGCCAAAAGCGGTGATCGATTGGCTGTGCGGACGCGCGAAGGGATACACGAGTCCCGACGGCAAAGAAGAGGTCAAGGCGTTCTGGTGCACGGGCAAGGTCGGCATGACCGGCACGTCCTACAACGGCACGCTACCGCTGGCCGCGGCGACGACCGGAGTGGAGGGGCTCGAGTGCATCATCCCGGCCGCTCCAAACACGTCCTACTACCACTACTACCGCTCGCATGGCCTGATCCGTCACCCCGGCGGCTACAAGGGCGAGGACATCGACGTCCTCTACGACTTCATCAACAGCGGCAGCCCCAAGCGTCGCGGGCATTGCGACAGCAATGTTCGCGACGAGGCGATGGCAGAAGGGATGGACCGGATCACCGGCGACTACAACAAGTT
>CAYYAQ010000067.1:5199-26646 GCA_964469555.1 uncultured candidatus Brocadiaceae bacterium
GAGGGCCGCGACTACCGGAAGCAGCTCGGCAAACTGAAAGCCGCGACGCTCTTGGTGCACGGGTTCAACGACTGGAACGTCATGCCCGAACACAGCGTGCGCATCTACGAGGCGCTGAGGGCGAAGGGCGTCCCCGTGCAGTGCTACTTCCATCAGGGCGGCCACAGCAATCCGCTGCCTGACAAGCTGATGAACCGCTGGGTCACGCACTACCTGTACGGAGTCGAAAACGGTGTCGAGGAGGACCCGAAGGCTTGGGTCGTGAGAGAGCGGGCACGCCGCGCCACCCCCTACGACGACTACCCGAACCCGGCAGCGAAGCCAGTTCGTTTCCACCTCGGCGAGGGCGGGGAGAAGAGCGGCGCGCTCACGACGAACAAGGTCGACAAGCAGGGCACCGAGAGTCTGATCGACGACGTGTCGATCTCCGGTTCCAAACTCGCCGCAGCCGAAGAGTCCTCGCACCGGCTGATCTACGCGACGCCGGAGTTGACCGAGCCGGTGCACTTCTCCGGAACCGGTCGGGTCACGATTCGGCTGGCCTCGAGCAAGAAGGCCGCGAACCTGTCCGTCTGGGTCGTGTCCCTGCCCTTCACGCGCAGCAGGAGGATCAACGACAACCTCATCACGCGCGGTTGGGCCGATCCCCAGAACCACAAGTCCCTCACCGAGAGCGCCCCGTTGAAGCCCGGGAAGTTCTACGAGCTGACCTTCCTCCTTCAGCCGGACGATCAGATCGTTCCGGTCGGCCAGCGCATCGGCCTGATGATCTTCTCCAGCGACCGTGACTTCACCCTCTGGCCAGATCCGGGGACGGAACTCACCGTCGATCTCGACGGCACCTCACTCGAGCTCCCGGTCGTCGGCGGCAAGAAGGCGTTCGAGAAGGCGATAGACAAGAACTAGTTCGTCGGCTTCAGCACGCGATCAAAGAACTCCCACTGTCGTTGGCTCGACCGTGGGAAGCCACCGTGTCCCGCGTTCGGGAAGAAGTAGCTTTCGTACTCCTTGCCCGCCTCGTCCAGCGCGTTGGTCAGCTGGAACGCGTTGTTCGGGTGCACGTTGTCGTCGACCATGCCGTGCATGATCAGGATGTGCCCCTTGAACCGGTTCACGTATGTCATCACGCTGCCCGTGTCGTAGCCCTTCTTGTTGAGCTGTGGCGTGCTCATGTAGCGCTCGGTGTAGATGGTGTCGTAGTTGCGCCAGTCGGTGACACCCGACTTGTTGACGGCCGCGGCGTAGACGTCCGCGTGCCTGCAGACCCCCATCGCGGCCATGTATCCACCGTACGATCCGCCGACGATGCCAACCCGATCGCCATCGAAGTACGACCGCTTGCGCAGCATCCGGATCGCGTCGGCGTGATCCTGGATCTCGACGTCGCCGAGACGGAGGTACGCCGCGCCGAGGAACGCCTTGCTCCGAGCACCCCCGCCGCGGTTATTGACCTTGACGACGAGGTAGCCGCGCCGACACTCAGACCTCTCCGACGACACGTAGGCTGCGGAGCACTCGACTCTCCCCGGCCCAGCGTAGAGTGGGTTGATCGCCGGGTACTTCTTGTTCGGATCGAAGTTCTTCGGCTTGTAGAGAATGCCGTAGATGTCAAAGCGTCCGTCCTTCGACTTGAACTTGAACATCTCCGCGAGGTTCGCCGCGGTCTCCCGATCGCTCTCGGCCAGCTTCGCGACGAGCTTGCCCTCGGTGCTGTAGAGCGCGGTGCAGGGCGGCGTATTGACCTCCTCGTACTGCGCGACCAGCCACTTCTTGTCGGGTGACAGGTTGAAGCTCGTGTGGTGGAAGTCGAGCGTCGTCACGCGGCGCTGGCCCTTCCCGTCCAGCCCCACCATGTGGTACTGACTGTAGTATGGGTTCTTCTTCGAGCTGTTGCCGGTGAACCCAAAGAGGTTGTTCTCTTCGTCGACGAACTGGATCCGACCACTCGGAAACGCACCGGTCGTGATCGTGTTGTGGAGCTTGCCATCGAGATCACGGAGTTCGTAGCACGTGAACCCGCTCTTCTCGGTCGGCCACACGAATCGATGTTTGTCGTTCAGGAAGCGCATCGACGGACTGTTCGTCTGCCAGGTCTCCTGGTGCTCTTCAACGACGCTGCGGCACTTGCCTGTCTCCAGATCGATCGCGAGCACCTTGAGGTGATGTTGCAGCCGATCGGTCCAGTTGACCATCATCACCTTGCCATCCGGCGAGGCGCGAAGGTTGTAGATGTACTCTTCCGCCCCACCGCCGGCTTCGATCTTCATCGACTTGCCGCTCTCGAGATCGTAGAGGTGCAACTCCGCGGCCGGGTTCGCGGCGCCGGCCTTTGGGTAGTACTCCGGGTAACGCTTCGTGTTGAGTTTCGACCAACCGCGAACGAGGTGGAAGGGCTCCACTTTCGTGTCGTCGAATCGATAGTAGACAAGCTTCTTCGAGTCGGGTGACCACCACATCGCCGTCGTCTGGTTCAACTCTTCGCCGTAGACCCAGCTGGCGGTGCCGTAGTGGATCTTCTCGTCACCGTCCTTGGTGACCTGCACGGTCTCCCCGGACTCCTTGTTCTTCAGGACGACGTTCCAGTTCTTGAAATGCGCCTCCCACCGGCGGTCAGGTGAATCGACTTGGATGTACTGACGACCGCGACTCCGACGCCCGATGTTGCGGCCCGTGATGCCCGAGCTGCCCCGACGACGAGAGAAACGACCGCGTCGACTGCCCGCGTCGCGCCGATCGCTTTGACGACCACCGCCCTCGATCTTCTTCCGCGCCAAGGTCACGAGGTCGAGCTCGTAGCGTTGGCCTTGTGTCGTGAAGGAGAGCGTCTTGCCATTCTCGCTCCACTCGACCCCGCTCACCACACCGGGACCGCGGTACGGCGCGAAGCCACGGCGACCGCGCTGGGAGAGAGCGTCCGTCGCGAAGATAGAAGTAGCGACGATGGCGAGAACGAGAGAGGGGAGGAACTTCATCTTCGGTGCCTTGGGGTATACGAGTGCGAGGTCGGCCCAGGATTCTAGCCGGGACGGGCATCGAATTCGTCGCGAGTTGGTGAAGTCAGGCGGCGCCGGCAACCCATCGGGCAGCGATCGCGCACCAGATCGCCATCCGGGCGAAGAACCACCTTCCGGCGCATGTTTCGGAAGAACCTCTGAGCGATCGAATCCTGCACTCACCGGGCTACATCGAGCAAGACGCGATCGTGACTGGAACTGCGTCACCGGCGATCCGCTCGTTCGTCGAATTCTCCCTGTCGTCCACCTCGACCACGCCGGTTCCCTGCCACGCCTCATCCTCCCGTTCAGTCGCACCACCGATCGCGAGGCTCGACTCCGCGAACTGTTGATGGAGATCGGAACCGGGCCACGAGTCTGGGTCGTGAGCGGGGGCCCGGCTGTGGACTACATCGCCGAACTCGTCGCGAAAACGCCAGGAGTGCGGGTCGCGCTGCGAGAGCGATACAGCGACTTGCAGTTGTTGCGCCTGGAGCGATGATCCGTTGGAGAGTCTTCAGAATCTCCGGTCGCGCATCACAACTCAGGTAGGATAGGCTTGCCCCATTGAGCCGCCCATAACTGTCTCCTTTGTGCACCATGCAAACGCAATTCCTCACCGCACGTTCACTCGTTCTCTTCACCTCGATCGCCTGCCTCGTCCCCGCCGGACTGGGGGCGCAGGATGAGCAACTTCTGACCGCCGTCACGGGGGTTTCTACGGCGATCCAATCATGGGACCAGCACCGGAAGTTCCGGGACAAGGCGATCGTCCAGTCCGAGTTCGTGCGGGTGGACACCACGGCACTCCTCCGCCAATCAGGTCCCAAGTTCCGGTCTTTCGGGTTGCGCATGTTCGGCAAGGCCCACGTGCTGGACTTCGAACGCTCGAAGAACGTCCTCGGCCATCACGTTCTCCACGGCAAGGTCCGCGGTCGCAGCGGCGAGGTCATCTTCGTGGTCACACCAAACGGCACGGCGCACGGCACGATTCACCTCGTCGAAGACTCGTACGTGATCGAGCACACGACCCACGGCGATATCTACGCGCTGCAGCGTCTCAACGAATCGAAGCGAAGGTTGCCCTGTGCGTGCTGCACCAAGCACGTGGATGCTGCCGACACCGCGGGGACCAAGGGATCGAACGTACCGGAGAGCGGAAACGACACCCTGCTCGACGTCGCGATGTTCTACACACCGAGAGCCATGGCATCGGCCGGCGGCGCCTCTGGCATGGAAGCGCTGTGCGTCGACGCACTCGAACAGGCAAACCGGACCAACAAGGCGTCCGGCGTCACCGTCGAGTTCCGTCTCGTCTACCTCGGGTTGACCAACTACAACGAGAACGGCAGTTCCAACGACCTCAGTCGATTCCGCGGCCGAAGTGACGGCTACATGGACGAAGTGCACAAGCTCCGCGACACATTCGGCGCGGACATGATGCACCTGATCACCCACCCGAAGTCACTGCGCTACTGCGGGATCGCGTACCTGATGACGAACGTGTCGAGCAGTTTCGCGAGCAGCTGCTTTGGAGTCACCGTGCGCGATTGCATGAACACGAACGTCGTCGCCCACGAGCTCGGCCACAACATGGGGTGCCACCACGACCGCCAGAACGCGGGCCGCTCGTCCTACACCCACGCGTACGGATTCCGCACGTCGAACGACAAGTACCGCACGATCATGGCATATCAGCCCGGCGACCGCGTGAACGTGTGGTCGAGCCCCAACGTCAAGCACCTCAACTACGTCATGGGCAAGACGAACAGCGAGGACAACGCGCTGACGATCAAGAAGACCAAGGCGACGATCTCGAGCTTCCGTACGCTGAACACCGTGATCTTCTGCGGAGTCGGAGGGAGCATCCCGGCGCACTTCGGGCCACCCAGGATTCGTGGGCTGGGCACGGTCAATTCCACATTCACGCCGAAAATCACCATCTGGAACCAGTGGTATTTCGCGAACGGCGTGATCGTGATCGGCGCCAGCGCCGTCAACCTTCCGTACCTCGGCGGCATCCTCGTTCCTTCCCCCGACGTCTTCATGCCCATCGCAGCGACGCCGTACCCGATCGTGTTGGATGCGAAGGGGCTGAACAATCTCCCGAAGGGCTCGACCCTCTGGATGCAGGCGTTCTTCGCCGACGGCGCGGCGGTGAAGGGCGTTTCCGCGACGAGCGGAATGAAGATCGTGCTCCCGTAGGAATCGCCTACCGGGTGCGGTGACCGCGTGCGAGAACTCGCCAAGCGAAACCAGTTTGATCAAGTCAGCGCGATGACCGACCGGCTCGATCCTTATCGCGATGTATGACGAGAGCGCGTCGCACGTGACCGATTGACGCCGGCAAGGCGCGGGCTATCGCTATCCCGGGCCGCGGTGCAAACCCCGCCGCCGCAGCGACGGGGTTCGGGCCACCCGTGGTTCGAACCAGGTCTCAGTAGCCGATCTGGCCGAGAGCCGCGTTCGTCAGGTGCAGGGTCGTCGTCGTGGCGATCGCCGCCTGGACTGCGAACTTGCTGCCGATAAGACTGACGGAGTAGGGGACCGGGATCTTCAGCTCGTCCGTCGTGGCCACGAACGAGAACGCTCCGAGATTGACGAGCGACGCGATGTTCACGTGAATGGAGCACCGGAGGAACGGCGTCGGCCCACCTTCTACGCCCCCGAACAGGAAGCCGACCGCACCAGGGGTCGCTGCAGCGACTTTAGTGTCGAAGCTCTTGCCAATGGACGGAATCGTGGACTTCAGAGTCGGACCGCCGGTCGTGCCGACGCCGGTCAGACACGATTTGCCCTTCGAGGCGATCGTTGCCTTGCCGCAGTGTGCGGTGTTCTTGGCGCCCGCAGTGCTCGGCGCGTTCGTGTTGGCGACATCATCGAAGTCGAGCCAACCCGTCTCGCACCACAGCAGGTCGGAGGTGCGGTAGACGCCCGCAGGAACGTAATTGCCGTCGGGCCCGAGGTTCTTGGCGCCGTCGAACGTCTTGTCGGTCCCGGTGATGCCGCCGTCGACCATGCCGATGATGTCCGTGATGGTGGCCAAGCCCGGGATGGTCGTTTTGGCTGCGTTGTTGGGATCCACGATCTTCTTGCCAAGCAACGCCGTGATCTGCGCGCGGGCACTATCTGAGGCCTGGATGAGGTAGAACGTGTCGGTGCCGTTCTCGATCCGGTTCGACGTACCGATGTCGAAGTCCTTCGTGGTCACGGCAGTATCGCCGAGCACGAAATAGCCGTCGGCGGGAACAGAGAATCCCTTCAGATCCCAAGCGCGATCCAGGGTTCCGGCGCCCGTGCTGTCACCTTCGACAACCAGCACCATGTAGCCAGCGAGCTTGAGCAGTGGGGTGCCCTTCAGTTCGATAAACTCCATGTCGTCGGTGCTCGCGTGGCTGGCGTAGATCTCGTTGATCCTTAGTGTCTGGGCGGTGGCTGCCTCGCAGAGAGTGAAAGCCAAGGCGAGTCCAATGAAACTGGTGATCCTCATCGTGTGTGTCCTATCAGTTGGTCTTGAAGCATGGAAAACCCCAATCCTAAGGGCGACCGTCCCGGATGTGACAAGAAAGCATCGCGCGTTTCAGGTTCGTGCGGCGAGCCACTCGGCGCTAAACGCCCCACCGAAATGCTATTGCCATGTACCAGCAGTCACCACTTCGCGACCGCGACCGCCGACTCCGCGCACCGTCTACGAACTACGCGCGCTCGTTCCGTTCCCGGAGAAGGGTTCGGTGTCTCCGCATTCACAAACTCGCCGAAGAGCACGAGGAAGTTCTCCTCCAGGTTCTCGCGGTGGTACAGGCAATTGGGTTGACCGGGCATCAACACCCGCACGTTGATTCCCATCTCCCCGAATCTGTGTTCCCCTTCGAACCGGCAAGCAGCACCGAACTTCTCGTTACGGAACCAAGCGGTGTCGCTGAGGTCGACGGCGAACCAACCCGCGGTCGATCGAACGAGACCCGCCGGCGTATCTTTGAGCTGCGCTTCAGATGTCATGGGGCGAGAGTAGTCCGAGCCCCACCAAACGACCAAGGGACACGGGGTTACGGCAAGTCTCTGAGCACGGCGCGCACCGGCGAACCGTCACAACCCACGAGGGGCAGCGGCAAGGCGATCAGCTCGTAGTCGCCGGGGGGCACGTCGAACAAGACGAGGCCCTCCAGTATCGAACAGCCGACTCGATCCAGGGCGTGGTGCGAGAGGAGCTCCTTGCTGTCCCGGTCATCCACCGAAAAGCTGTCGATACCGAACAGCTTCACCCGCCGTTCGGCCAACAACTCTGCAGCCGCGGGCTCGAGATAGGAGAACGGATCCGCGAATCGCATCTGGCCGGGCTCCGATCGCGTGCTTACCAACAGCCGCTCGACGCCGTCGAGGTCGACACCTTCGAGGGCCTGACGCGTGATGGCCCCATCCGTGTGCAATCGGACGACCCGCGCTCGACCGATGAATGGATCCAGTGGAACGGTCGCGATGTCCGCACCGTCTTCATGAAAGTGCAGCGGCGCGTCGACATGTGTTCCGATCTGCACCGTGGTTTCGATCGTCGTCACGTTGACGCTGCACCCCGACGACTTGCTCATCACGCGCCTGACGGTGAAACGGTTGTCGCCCTCCCACACGTCGGTTTCAGAGTTCAGCGGGATCGAGATATCTCGAATCACGCGCACCAAGATAGCCACCGTCTTTCACGGTCCGAACCGATAGTTGCGGATTATCGCTCGTCGCGTCAATCAGAACTTGAATGGTTGATCCGCCGCTACTTGTCCTTGCGCTCAGCCACCCACTTCTTGAACTCGTCGGACTTCAAGAATCTCTCGAAGTCCGGGTCTTCGGGAGAATCTCACGATTCGCATGCCGGGATCATAGCGCCGACCGCTGCTGCTCAGGTGTCCTCCGGGACGGAGGTCACCGCTCCTGTCGCTGCAGTTCCTTCAACTCCTTGAGCCTCTCGTTGTAGGCCCTCGCGATCGCGCGCCTGCGAAGCATGCCGAGCAAGCGAGTCGGATCCTCGGCGTCGACGACCGGGAGCTCATCGAGTTCCTTGACACTGAACCTCGAAAGCGCCGTGTGGAGATCCATGTCTAGCGTCACATGGATCGGGTCCGTCGTCATCAAGTCCGCCGCGATGGCGAGTTGGTGTACCGATTCGTCGAACGTGAACTCCCGCACATCGTGGGCCGAGAAGATACCCACGAATCCCACCGCTCCGCCCAGGCATCCGCCGATGACCATCGACGGTCCGAATACACCGCCGCTGCCGCCCGACGAGATCGTGAACGACGTGGTCAGGATCTTCAGAATCGCGATCATCAGGAGCAGACGCACGCCAGCCCAACCGAGCAACTCGCCGTCGAGCGCGTGCTGCACGATGCCGTAACCGTACGACATGACCGACAGCGCGTTCTCGTCATCCGTGGCCAGGTAGAAACCGACGCCGACGACGCCCGTCAGCAACGCCCCGAGTCCGACGACGAGCGGTCGGGGTCCAGGGATGCGCGCGAAGAGGCGCTCCATTCCGTAGAAGAACTTCGTGTAGAAGATCACTACCGGCACGAGGAACAGCGCGAGCAGCGTGTACGGCCCGAGTTCGAGGACATCCCCGAAGACGAATTCCGCGGTGTCGAGTTCGAACAGGTGGCCGAAACCGAACTTCCCGCAGTAGACACAGTAGGCCAGCGCACTCGAGAGGACGGAAGGAATGAGAACGTCGGACTCGAACTCTGCCTCCCGGTAGAGGATCTCCGCCGCGAACAGCGCGCCGGCGAGCGGAGCCCGGAAGATCGCGCCGACCCCCGCGCCCATGCCCGCGGCCAATAGGATTCGTCGTTGTCGGCCCGAGAGCTTCAACACCCGACCGAGCAACGAGCCGAAGCCCGCGCCGATCTGTGCGATCGGTCCCTCGCGTCCGCCGCTGCCACCAGTTCCGAGCGAGATCGCGGTGGCGAGAGCCTTGACGAGAGGAACCCGCGCCCGGATTTGCCCGCGCTGGTTGTGGTACGCGTCGATCACGGCATCGGTGCCGTGCCCCGACGCCTCGGGGGCGAGCCATCGGCAGAGCGCGCCGCTGACCAGTCCTCCGACGAATGGCGCGATCAGCAATCCGACCAAGACGAGCTTGGGGCCAGTCCCGGCTGTGTGAGATCCAAAGAGTTCGGGCTCGCCACCGGGACCGCTCGGCGCATACCCGACGAGGCTCTCGAGTACGCCCCACGAAACCAGCTGGGACAGGTATCTTCGCGCCCACGGATACGGCTGAAACCCAGCGAGAATCCCTGGAAGAAGACCAAGTCCCCCTCTCATCGTCGCAGCCATCTCTGGCCTGTTCCTCGGCGTGACCTCCGGTTGCTCAGCCGACGAGACGAAGACCGACCCCGCAGACAAGTCGAAGACCACCGATCCGGCATCGGTCGAGAAGCACGCGTGCAAGGGTAAGAACACCTGCAAGAACCTCGGCGGTTGCGGGTCCGGCGACAACGGCTGCAAGGCGAAGAACTCGTGCAAAAGCAAGGGTGGCTGCGCCAGTCCCGATCAAGCACTGGCCGTCCCCCCGCACCCAAGCGATCCCCCGCAGGACGCGAAGCCGCCACAAACGCGGCTCGCGTCAGAAAGCACAGGCTCAGTACGCAAACGCCTCCGAGCACGGGAGTCGCAGGTCAGCGACAGCGCGGGCGGGGCAACGCGTACTCAGCGCCACGTGCGCCGCGGTCCTGCGCGCGTTTGCCGACCGAACCGGACGACCGTCCATCGCCTCCGGCGACCGCGATCCCGCGACGCAAACCGCTGCGTCGCGTGCAGGAGTTCTGTTCCACGATGCGGCAACTCGGCCTGGCGCTCTGGTGGTTGGCTCCGTTTCTGGCGGTGCTCGTGGTCTTCGCCGCCGGCATCGTGCTCGTCCAGACCTTCCCCGCTGTCGCGCCGTTCCTGTACGCCATCTTCTAGCGTCTGGCGCAGGTCAAGAATCGACGACGTGCCGTCCTGTGGGGCTCCAGGAACCCCGATCGTGCAGCGACGGAGCGGATACGACTCTCTCCGATGCCGGTTGGAGGCAGGGCAAATAGAAAGTCGTGAAGAAAACGGGAAGACCAGGAAACAACCTCTGGATCTCGAGGGGTTCCGCCGCACGATGCGCACATATCCCAGAAGGGTGACGTGGACCGTCACCCCAACGCCCCATTCGGACAAGCGGCCCCCCAGACCATGATGATCCTCGAACTCCTTGGAGGCCTCGGCGTCTTCCTCTACGGGATGCGCATCATGAGTTCCGGCTTGCAGAAGGTCGCCGGAAACCGGCTCCGTGGCATGTTGGCCATGTTCACGCGGAACCGCTTCACGGGGATCGTCTCCGGGTTCCTGATGACCTGCAGCGTGCAGTCGTCCAGCGCGACGACCGTGATGATCGTCTCGTTCTCGAACGCGGGTCTGCTGACCCTCACCCAGGCGATCGGGCCCGTGATGGGCGCCAACATCGGCACGACGATCACCGGCTGGTTGGTCTCGATCCTCGGGTTCAAGGTCAATATCGCCGCATTCGCGCTTCCGATTGTGGGAATCGGCTTCCCGCTGACCATGCTCAAGAATACCCGCGCGAAGCACTGGGGCGAGACCGCGATCGGATTCGGGCTGTTGTTCCTCGGCCTCATGTTCCTGAAGGACGCCGTGCCCTCTCTAGGTGAGAAGGGCAGTACGGGGAAACTGGAGTTCCTGCAGGACTGGGCGATGCACGGCTACATGTCCGTGCTCCTCTTCGTGCTCGTCGGAACCGTCTTGACGGTGGTCATCCAATCCTCATCCGCGACGATGGCGATCACCATCACGCTGCTGTGGCAGGGATGGATCGGTCTCGACGTGGCCGCGGCGATGGTGCTCGGCGAGAACATTGGCACGACGATCACGGCATACATCGCGTCGGTCGGCGCCAGTCGAACGGCGAAACGTGTGGCCAGATGCCACTTGCTGTTCAACATCATCGGTGTTCTGTGGTCGCTACCGGTCCTGCACGCGTTCGTGAGCGTGATCGAGTCGATGTTGCCCACCGGCGCCGACCAGACCCCAGAGGCCGCCAAGAGCCTGCGGACCGTGCAACTCGCCGCGTTCCACACGTCCTTCAACCTGATCAACACGGGAGTCCTGGTCTGGTTCGTGCCGCAGATCAAGGCCATCGCTGAGTGGATGATCCCGTACCAGGACAACGAGAAGGAAGTATCGCAGATTCGCTACTTCGACGCGGGCCTGCAGCAGACCCCGGAACTCGCCGCCGTCGAGGTGCGCCGCGCGCTGCAAACGATGATGACTGTCGTGCGAGACATGTTCCACAAGATCGTGAAGGTCATCGAACATCCGGAAGACAAGCTCGGCGACATCGTGGACGAGATCAAGAAGGGCGAAGATCACACCGACCACCTCGAAACCGAGATCGTCGAGTTTTGCACGCAGCTATCCCGTCAGGCCACGTCCCCCGGCGTCGCGCGCGAAGTCGCCGCAGGCTTCGATATGGCGAACGACATCGAGCGCATGGGCGACCACTGCTTCAACATCATCCTGCTCGCGCAGCGGTCATACGACAACAATTACGTCTACTCGAGGGGTTCGCGCAATGAACTCTCCGCCATGATGAGTGCGGTCGAGGAGTTCATAACGCTGGTCGTGAAAGCACTCGGCCCACAAGAGAAGGCCGTGATCTCGGAGGCCAGGGTGCTCGAGAGCAAGATCAACGCCGCCCGCGACCAGGCGCGCAAGGTTCACGCCAAGCTCATGCAGAGCGGCGAGCTCGATGTCCGACCGGGCCTTGTCTACATCGACATGATGACGAACTTCGAGAAGCTCGGCGACTACTGCTACAACGTGGCGGAGATGGTCAGCCGGCACATGCAACGCCGCATGTAGGGAAGCCTCCTCGGGGCGCGCCCACGTTGACGATGTCGCCGACGTGGCAGACGACTTTCGATGCCGTGTCAGGCACGGCATCGAAAGTTCCGGCCTGTCACTGCTTGCCGATCTTGCCCGCGCCACCGTTCGTCCAAGCCAGCCCGAGCGGGTTCGCATTCGCGTCGAACACGTAGAACTGGTTGTAGAAGAGGCCGTCGACCAGTGTAGGGACGTTCGGCACCTGCAACGTGACCGACGCCATGCCTGCCGTATTCGTGCTCGTCGGAATCATGAACTCCGCCGAACTCAGCAACCTGCAACCAGGGCCGCCCATCGGCTTCAAGTCGAAGGGCAACGCGAGACCGTTCCAGGTCGTGTTCGAGGCACCGAGAAGAAGGAACGCCTTGGCGTTCGGGACCGCGCCGTCCAGTTTGACGGCGAAAGACGTGCCGATCTCCGGCACGCCAGCCACGCCCAGCGCGGGCACCCTGCCGCCGGACACACAGCTCACGCGGTACGTCCACGCGTAGCTGGTGTAGGGGCCGGTCCAGGCCCCTGAGACGCCATCATTGCGGAAGTACGCGGTGTTCGTACCCCCGGTGACGATCGACGTCGTGATGGTCGGATTCGGGAAGACGAGAGCCACGTAGAAGTTCTGACCCTTCGCGATCTTCGCCACGCTCGCGAACGTTCCCTTGTACCACCCGATGGCCGACCCCACGTTCATCGTTCCCGTGGCGAGCTTCGCGCCGGGCTTGCCCGCCGTCTCGGCGTAGACCTCGATGTTCACGACGACGCTGCCGGTCCGCTTCGAACTCGTGTTGAACTCCAACCCGTTGATATCGAGGGCCGAGGGGGCGGTCGCCCGGACGGCGTAGGTCACGCCTACTCGACCGTCGAGGTTGTTGTTCGTGAGCGTGTCGTTCATCCGCACGCACGTCGCTGGGGATTTCACGCTACCGGGGCAACCCGTGCCAAACGTCGTGTAGATGCCCGGCTTCGTGCTTCCACTCTTGAGGTCGACGTTCCACGTCGTCGAGCTGACCAGCAGGTTGGATGGGTCCTTCCGCACGAGCGAGGTCTTGTCCGCGACGATGACCTTGATCGTGTACTTGCCCACGCTGTAGGCCGACGTGTTCCAGGAGAACACCGGGCTGCCGCTCGCGACGACGATCCCGTTGACCTCCCACTGGATCGAAACCGCACCCGGCACGAGGTTCGAGAACGAAAACACCTGCGTCTTCGGACGCAAGACGGTGACGCTGCTGCTCGCGGGGACCTTGTTCTCGATGGGGTCCACCGTGACGTACGCCTGCTTGACGATCTGCTCGTTGCAGACCGGACACAGCGCCACGCCAAGAGCCCGCATCAAGCAGTTGCTCTTCGGACGGTAGAGGCCGGTCTTGTAGTAACCCCCGCCCAAGAAGGCCGACACGCCGTTCGTGCCCACCCACAATGGCCACTTGGCCTTGCCTGTGCTGTCCTTCGTCAGATTTGCGGAGCTCGGCTCCGGCCCGCTGTACGTGCCCGAACGCCCGTAGTCGTACTCGTCCGCGAGCCGCCCGAACGAATGGCCGAACTCGTGCGCCTGGACCTCGGGGCCGGACGAACCGGTGTAGGACACCGAGTACGTCCCCCCACACCCACCGTAGCGCGTGTCGTTGACGAGGACCATGACCCGGCCCTCGACATCGGGCGCGAAGCGCGAATCCGTCGAAGCCTGACTCTGGTTCTTGATGTAGAGGCAACGCGGCGTGCCGCCGAAGTTGTAGCTCGCGTCGTAGACCGTGTCCTTGACGATCGGTGGTGTCTTGTCCGGGTGATCCGCCCCGGAGTCCTTCGATGCACGGAACACGGTGTGCACGTTGAAGAACTTCTTGTAGACACCGTACGACACCTTGCTGAACAGCTTGTTGGACGCCGCCAATGCGTGGGCGTCGAACTTCGCCTCCTCGCTGGCCTGGTAGCCATCACCCAGGATGACGATGTCGTAGCGGTTGTTCGTCGGGCCATTGTTGACGATCGTCTTGACCTTCTGTGCTGACAGCGCGCTCGTGAAGATCAGTCCTGCGATGGCCGGGAGCATCGTGTAACAACGCATCACCGCACCTCCCCGCCAGCCGTAGCCAGCGCGACGATCGTCTTGCGATCGATCTTGCCGTAGACGGTCGGCGTCGCGCCCGTCACCTTCGTGATCCGGACCTCGGCCACTTCGGCAAGCGCCGGGATCTTGAACGTCATGCACACCTTGTGCTGGATGATCTGATTCCCGCGAATGTGGTCCTTCTTGCCCACGTGGGCCGGGTCCATGCAGAAGTCCGTCAGGTCGATCGGGATCGACTTCAACCGCTTCCCCTTAGCGTCGAACAGCTGAAGGTGGAACTGCGATCGCATCCGGCGCTGGGCGCGGAACGTCGCGGACTTGTGGCTGACGCCGACGACCTTCAAACCACGGGCATCGCCCTCGATCTGGAGGATCCAGGTGCCGACGGACTTCGTCGGCGTCGAGGCGGGTTTGGGAGTCGGGTTGGGAGTCTGCGCGAAAACGGCACACGCCAGAAAGAGGGGGGCGACGAGCGAGAGTCGATTCATTCGTTCCTCGGAGGGGAAAGAAACGGGGCAACCTCGCAGATGCTACGCAACCTGACATTGCACCACAACCGGGTACGTGCGGGCTACCAACGCGGCCACTCGGCGAGACGCATCTCAGATGGGCGCATCCTGCACACCCTGTGCAGGATGCTCACGCTTTTTTTGTCCCCCATGAGTCAGGAGAGAGGCCACCTGCAGCGGCACGAACGTGAACATCGGCTGCGCGAACCCCATGCCGTGCCTAAGATAATCCCGAGTAAGGGACGCCCCCAACGCCACTCGAACCCCAGATGATCCAACAATCCCAACCGCCTGCCAACAACCCGATCAAGCAGACTCTCCGGGAGTATCTCGAGCAGGTCGTCACCGACATTCCGATCCCCCGCTTCGTGCTGGGCCTCCTGCTCGCTGCCTGCTTCGGGTACCTGATCGGGAGGCTCTACGTTCGTTGCGGTCGATCGCTCTCGAACCGTCGGGAGTTCGCGCACAACTTCCCCCTCCTCGTCGTGACGACGATGCTCGTGATCAGCATCGTGAAGTCCTCGCTAGCGCTATCGCTCGGCCTCGTCGGCGCGCTGTCGATCGTCCGGTTTCGCGCTGCGATCAAGGAGCCCGAGGAACTGACGTACCTGTTCTTCGCGATCGCGATGGGTCTCGGACTGGGCGGCAATCAGGAGATCATCACGGTCTTCGCGTTCTTCGTCATCGCCGGCATCATCATGCTGAACAATCTCCGATCCCGAGACGAGACGCCGACGCTGCACATGACGGTCTCGGGACCACAGTCCTGTGACCTCGAGTCGATCCTGGCGCAACTGCGTCCGCACTGCACGGACCTCCATCTGATGCGACTGGACGAGACGGACGAGACCATGGAGGTCGCCCTGCACATCTCGTTCGAGTCCATCGACCAGCTGAACGCTGCGCGCAAGTCCCTCCGCGCGATGGACACGCCGCTACAGTTCTCGTTCCTCGACACTCAGGGCATGGCGTGAGGATCTACACGGACAAGCCGAAGCGAAAGCGAAGGCGCCTGTTCAGCCTCCCCGGGCTCACGATCCTGTTTTTGTCGATGGCGTTGGTCTCGTTCTTTCTCCTCATCGGTGCGATCGTCGGACTGCGCATCGCCGACAGCCCGCTGATGTACGGCGCGAACAAGTGGTTGCTCGACACGTTTCTCGCAAAGCGCCTGGTGACGCCAGCCATCTGGGGAATCGGAACCATGATCGGGTCCGGCGAGAACGTCCCGCTCAACCTCCTGAAGGGCCTGGCGTTCTCTACCGCCGAGCCTTTCGAACTGGACATCAACTGGAAGAACTACCAGACGCTGTCCTTCCAGCGGGAGAAGGCCCTCGGAGAGGGCCTCCTGTTCGCAGGTCCTGACGACTACGTCACCGTCCGAATCCGCTTCCGCGGCAAACGCTACAGGGCCAAAGCCCGGCTGAAGGGCCGACTGCCCGACCACTGGTCCACCGACAAGTGGTCCCTGCGACTCAAGGTCAGCGGCGACGAGACGATCCTCGGCATGAAGCGCTTCGCGATCCAAGCGCCGGAGACCCGCAATTTCCTGACGGAGGCGATCGCGTTGGCCGCGATGCGTCACGAAGACCTACTGACCATCCACTACCGCTTCGTAAACGTCTCCATCAACGGCGAATCGAGAGGCGTCTACGCGATCGAACAGGGCTTCGACAAGCACGTCCTCGAGAGCGCCAAGCGACGTGACGGTCCGATCCTGAAGTTCGACAACGACGCATCGCTGCGGGCTTACGGCGCGCAAGGCGATTTCGAGGCGACCTCGGGCGAGTTCACCGCGAGTCCGATCATCGGTCGGGCCGGCAACACCGGGCGTGGCTCGGAGTTCGAGCGCGCGGTCGGTTTGCTCGAGTCGTTCCGCGCCGGGCGCGTGCCCGCCAGCCGCGTGTTCCACATCGACCGGATGGCGCGCTTCGTCGCGCTCAGGGAGCTGCTCGGGTCGAAGGAGCTGGACTGGCGAGACATGCGATTCTACTACGACCCGATCCGGTCGCGCATGGAACCGATCGGCTACGACAACCACGCCGGACGCAAGATCAGCAAGCTGTTCCATCACGACGGCGGGATCTACTCGAAGTCATCCAAGCGACCGATCGACGAGCAACGGAAGCCGAACTTCGCGTCCCTGCTCTTCCATGATCGCGCGTTTTCAGCGGCGTACGTCGCGGCGCTCGAACGCATTTCCAGTCCAGACTATTTGCCAAAGTTATTCGCGGAGTGCCGCAAGGAACAAGCCGAGTCGCTACTCAACCTATACGCCGACTACCCATACGTGCAGACTCCCGACGCGGCGTTGAGGCGCAACGCCGCGTTCATCCGCAACCGACTCGCCGCCGTGCACTCGATGCACGCATATAACCATTCCGTCGACGGCAAGCGACTCAGCATCCTCGTCGGCAACACGCAGAGCTTGCCCATCGAGATCGTCGGACTCGCGATCACCGGCAGGAGTCCGATCAAACCAGTCGAGCCCGTGTTCCTTGCGTCCAAGCGACGCAGACGAGCCATCGCTTTCGCCAAGGCCACGTTCCTCGAGCCAGAAGGAAGGACCTGGGGCGCCCTCGATCCGGCGACGGTATCGATCTCATACCGATTGGCGGGTTCGTCTCGCGTCTTGTCGACGGTAGTCCGGGAGTGGACCAGCCTCTCGCCGGACCAGATGGCGGTCGATTGGATGAACGACACCTCGGCATTCCGGACGGCGATCTACCTCGCCATCGACGAAAAACGCAAGACCGCAAACGTGCGCCAGGGCAAATGGGTCCTCCGCACGAACTTGATCGTCCCCGCTGGGTACGGGCTGTTCGCCTCCGCCGGCGTGCATTTCGATCTGCAGAACGGCGCCAAGATCATCAGCCGCTCGCCAATCTTCTTCACCGGCACGAAAGCCTCGCCGGTCATCATCGAGTCCTCCGACAGCACCGGCCAGGGAATCGTCGTCATCGACGCCGCGGGGAACTCGAAGCTCGAGAACGTCCGGTTCGTCGGACTCGGCGCGCCTGCGCAGGACGGATGGTCAGTCCCCGGCGCAGTGACGTTCTACGAATCGGACGTGAACATGGACTACGTGCAGTTCAAGGGATCGCGCTCCGAAGATGCGCTCAACGTAGTCCGATCCCACATGACCCTCAACCACGTGAGCTTCGTCGACATCAAGGCAGATGCCTTCGACGGTGACTTCGTGTCCGGAACTGCTTCCAACTGCACGTTCCTTCGCTGCGGGAATGACGGCATCGATGTGTCGGGATCCACGATCACCGCGACCGGTCTCGTCTTCACGGAAATCGGCGACAAGGCCGTCAGTGCTGGCGAGAACAGCAGGCTGGAGATCGAGGACATCGAGATCACCGATTCGCAGCTGGGTTGCGCGAGCAAAGACTCCTCCGTGTTGACCGTCAAGAACGCGACGATTCGAGACACGGCAGTCGCCTTCGTCGTCTTCCAGAAAAAGTCCGAGTTCTCCGGCGGTTCGATCGAGGCTTCGAACTGCAAGTTGATCAACGTGCGCGAGCAGCACCTGCTCGAGAAGAAGTCCAAACTGACACTGAACGGCGCGTGGGTCGCCCCGAATCACAAGAAGAACGCCGTCGAGCCGCTTCTGTACGGCAACAAGTACGGTCGCAAGAGCAAGTAGAGGCAACGAGTAGTTGAGCCAAGTAGACGACACCTTCCGCTACGAACGCAAGTTTCTGGTGCAGAACCGTCCGCACCAGGTCGTCGAGGCCGTCGTGCGCCGACACCCGGCCATCTTTCGCAAGGCCTACCCGGACCGCGAGGTCAACAACATCTACTTCGACAGCGCCGACTACCAGAGCCTCCGCGACAACATCGAAGGCGTGACGAACCGCACGAAGACGCGCATCCGATGGTACGGGGACGTGCGCGGGTCCGCTGCGAACCCCAAGTTGGAGTTCAAGATCAAACGCGGCATCGTCGGAACGAAGGAGACCCACTCGCTCGCGTCCATCGACACCGCGGACGGTCGAATTCGGCACAACGTGGTGGATCAGCTGCGCCGCTCCACACTTCCGGAAAGGGTCGGTCTGCACATGGCGATGATCCAGCCCTCCCTTCTGAACAGCTACTGGCGCAAGTACTTCGTGTCGGCTGACGGTCGCTTCCGAATCACGATAGACCGGGACCTTCGCTACTACCGACCGAAGAATCCCTGGACCCGGCGCCCCGAGTTGCAGCGAGGAGCCACGGTTCTCGAACTCAAGTACGCGCGCGCGGACGACGTCGCTGCCAGCGCGATCGCGCAGGCTCTGGGATTCCGGCTCACGCGAAACTCCAAGTACGTCACCGGCATGAGTCTCCTCTACGGTGTCGTCGACTACTACTGACTCGATGTCCCCGACCGGAACGAGTCGGTTCCAGCTCGTCATGCACTGTATCCGCACGCTCCTGCTCGCAATTCTGGTCAGCCCTCCGGCCGTCGGTCAGACCGTCAAGCCGCCGGTCGTCGGCAATACCGCGAGCTTCCGCTTTCTCGTGGCAGGCCACGCGTACGGATCGCACGAGGGTGACAACGTCGCACTCCACCCACCACTCGTCGCGGCCCTGCATTCCGGAGCGTTTGGCAAGATCGACTTCATCGTCTTCACCGGCGACGTGCTGCGGCGCTTCACGCGGGGATCTTTCGACCTGTTGGAAGAACAACTCAAACCTGTCGGTGTCGAGTACTACGTCGCATCGGGCAACCACGACGCTTCCAAGTTCGGTCGAAGTGCACTCCTCGAGAAGTTCGGGGCGCTCTACCACCAGTTCGACGTAGGGACGTCGCGTTTCATCATCCTGGACACGCAAGAGGTGTCGCGCACGGTGTCACCGGATCAACTCGCGTTTCTGCGCGAGGCTCTGGAGAAGAGCCCGCAGATCAGCGCGTTCTTCGTGTTCATGCACGAGCTCATCTGGCTGAGCGAGAAGCCCGAGTACCGCAAGATCCGCGCGAATGGTCGGTCCCGGCAATCCAAGCTCAAGGCGTCCAACTACTGGAAGGACGTCCACCCGTTGTTCGTGAAGCAATCCCCCACTCCCGTCTTCGTCATCGCTGGCGATGTCGCAGGGAACGCGGATGCGATCCCTGCCTTCCACGACCGCGTCGACAACGTGACGTTGATCGCGAGCGGCATGGGTGAAGTGAAGGAGGAGAACGCGCTGCTCGTGGCGGTGACGGGTGGAACGCCGTCATTCGAGCTCCACCCGATGGACGCCGAAGACTCCAAGCGCGCCCTCGACTTCTACTCACCAACCAAGCTGAACGAGCTTCCGTCCGACGCGTTCACGCGCACCGCCGCGGGGATCCCGTCGTACGTCTTCTGGATCGGAATCCCAGTTCTCCTCCTGATCATCCTCGCCGGACTGACGACCCGTCGCCGCCGCCTACGCACGTAGCCGGCTTGACGGTAATCTTGCGGATCCTTCGACGGAGCGACCAGCGCGGTCGCTTTCCGTTGACGGGTAGCACCTCGGAGAACGCATCCTCCCGGCGGATGCAGCCACGCACCGTCGCCGCATACTTCCGGGATGGACATCGCATCGGCGGCGACGACCTCGATCCTGCATCACGCGACGAAACCGATCTGGGTCCTCACGCTGTACGTCGCGTGCCTCTGGAACGCCTACCGACCTCTCGCCGCGGCGACGGCCTCCAACCAGCCGTTGCCGAACCGTGAATCGGGTTCGATGTAGTGTCCCTCGGTCCACTCGTTCAGGGACGCCACGAAGACGAGCGGATCCTCGACGCTTGTAGGCGACTCGAACTCGAGCGCGCGGACGAGCGCGTCGCGGAAGAGATCGGGGTGTTCGCCGGTGATCACCGGCGACCAGGGGTACTTGTCCGGTCGGGCGTCGCCAAACTCCGCCGCACGCGGGGATGCGTCCCAGCCCGGCGCGACCGCGGGCATGTAGGGCAGGCCAGAGGCGCGCGCGAACTCCACCCACTCGCCGGCGCGCCGCTCCGCGTATTCCTTGTAGTCCTGGAGCAACGGTCCCTTCCAGTCCGGCAGAAGGACGTAGTGCGTGACGCTGTCGAAACCGACTTCGCCCACGACGGGCAGGGACCTGGCGTTCGGTTCGACCGCGGCGAGGTGGAGGTCAGGGTAGCCGTGGTCGCCGAGCCACTCCCTGGCGCGCCCGATCGCGCGCGTGGCCGCGTCGAGACCTAGCTCCTCGAGAAAGAAAGTCGAGTCGTAGATGGAGAGGTAGGAGCGACCCTCGACGGTGAGATAGTTCGGACGCGAGAAGTAGTTCTCGGCGAGCATCGCGACGAACCGGACGAAGTCGTCGACATCCGACGACACCCGCCGCGACGAATCGAGGACCGGCACGTCGGCACGGCGCACCGGCAACACCCGCCGCGGCATGCGATTCGCCCACATGCACGCGAAAGGGGTCGTCTCACCCTCGGGCGAGCCGAGGAAGCCCTCGTCGAGTCCCGCCTCGAACACGCGCTTGCCCCGACACCAGAACACGCCGTAGATCAGCGCATCGATCCCGTGCGACAACGCCAGCCGCACCCGGCGACCGACCGCTTCGGGATCCCGGTCGTCGTACTCCCCCAGCGCGGGAACACGCGGCTGCGCGTGACCCGCGAACCGCGGCTGGCACGCGTGCAGGAGTTCCCATTCCGTGAATCCGGGATGAAAACTCTCGTCCCGCTCGGGGATGGGATGCCATCCGGAATACACATAGGCCGCGACTCGCACCCGGGGGATCTTAGTCGTGAGCGCAAGCTCACCCGAGGCCGGAACGCCCCCCTCGCATCTCTCGCTGTGCCTGAGAGGGCTCCACCCCCTCGAGAAGACGCCCGCCGCACAAATCCAGAGAAGTATCGAAATTCGCTGCGCCCGACCGCCCACTTCACCACTTCCCGTGCATGTGACCGAGCCAAGAACCGGAGGCACCTCCAGATCGCCGCCGTCGCTCAACTCTCGAAACTGCGAGCTTCCCGACG
>CAYYAQ010000068.1:0-26429 GCA_964469555.1 uncultured candidatus Brocadiaceae bacterium
CCGAAACCCCGAACCATCCGACGACGACCGGCAGCGGTCATGGGATACCTCCCCGGATAAGAGTCGTCCGTGTGCTTCTTCACCAGCGCGTCGAAGTCAGCTCCGTTCTGAATCTCGCTGAAGAGCTGCGCGGCCAACGCTTCAGCCTCGTCGCGTGTACGCGTGACCGGCTTGCCAGACACCGACCCCTTGAAACCGATCAGGATGTGTTGCACGACGACTCGCGACGCCGTGTGTTCTGTCCTGCCCTCGAGCTCCGTGATCCCGGCACGGAGATTCGCGATCGCGTCGCCATCGGTTGCCCCGGTCGAGCCGCCGGGTTCCGTTGTCCCGCTCTTGTTCGAGTCGCTGGAGTCCAAGTCCTCCTGTGCACAGGAGGACGCGATCGCGGCGATGAACGCCACTGCCAATAAGTGTCTGTGCCTCATGTTGACGAGCATACCAGCGCAATGACCGGCGTCGAGCGTGGGATGATCCCAACCGGTCAGCGCACCCCAGCCGCCCCGCCCCAGCGGCTGTCCGCCGCGCCGTGGAACTCACCGCCGACCACGAGGATGGAGTTCGCATCACCCTGACCGCGGCTCGCCTGGATGTCGTGGCCCATATCCCGGAGGCGCTTCACTGTCGTGGCGTACTTCTTGTCTCTCGCGCCGCCAAAACGCACTCGCTCCGGAAACCACTCGTGGTCCATGCGCGGCGCGTCAATCGCGTCACGGATGGTCATCCCGAAGTCCAACACGTTGACCGTGACACAAAAGACGGTGTTGATGATCGTCCGCCCGCCCGGACTGCCAGTGACCAGGAACGGCTTGCCGCCCTTCGTCACGATCGTCGGCGTCATCGAACTCAACATGCGTTTCTCGGGCGCTATCTGGTTCGGTTTCGTCCCGATCGTACCACGGCGGTTCGTGACGCCGGGGCGCGCGTTAAAATCCCCCATCTCATTGTTGAGCAAGAAGCCCGCTCCGGTGACCACCACGCCTGATCCATACCCCGCTTCCAGGGTATAGGTGTTCGACACGGCCATCCCGGACTTGTCGATCACCGAAAAGTGCGTGGTCTCCGGGCTCTCGTTCGACTGGGTGATCCGAGGTCCGAGCGTTGCACTCCTGGTCGCCTGCCCTTCGTCGATGGTCGACGCCAGTTTCTTGGCGAACTTCTTGGTCGTCAGACTCTCGGGTATATCCACGAAGTCCGAGTCGCCGAGGTGTTGCGCACGCTGGGCGTAGGCCCGCCGCATCGCTTCGATCATCAGGTGGTTCGTCGCGACTGACCATCGACCCCTCGACTTGATGTCGAAGCTCTCGAGGATCTGCAGTTGCTGCGCGAGCGTGATCCCGCCGGAACTCGGAGGCGGGCTGCTGAAGACTACGTAATCCCGGTACGTGAACCGGATCGGCACGCGGACCCGCGCTCGATAGCGCGTCAGATCTGCCTGCGCGACGTAACCGCCCCCGCGCTTCATCTCCGCGACGAGCAGGTCGGCGGTCTTTCCCTTGTAGAAGCCGACAGCGCCGTGCTCGGCAATGCGACTCAATGTCGCGCCCAGATCCGCGAGCACGATCTTGTCGCCCTGCTTCCAGGGTGTGCCGCCTGGTTTGCCATAGACCCGCTTGAATTCCGCGTTGCGCGAACTGCGCAAGCTGCGATCCAGCGAACGCGCCAGCCCACCGCCCATCTCGAACCCCTTCGTCGCCAAGCGGACCGCGGGCGCCACGACATCCGCCCAATCGAGCAGGCCGTAGAGCTCGTGGGCGAGCGAGAGACCACGAACGGTACCGGGCACACCGACGTAGCGGTGGTTCTTGCGGCTACCGCCCTTCTCGAACATGTCGAGCGTCGACGCGAGCGGTGCCTTCTCGCGGTAGTCGATGAACATCGGCGGGCTCCCGTCGCTCGGATGCACGAGCATGAATCCGCCGCCACCAATGTTCCCGGCTGCCGGATGCGTCACCGCCATCGCGAACGCCGTGGCAACAGCGGCGTCGACAGCATTGCCTCCCTGCGCGAGGATCGAAGCACCGATATCCGACGCGTGTGTCGAGGACGAGACGACCATGCCCTTCCGGCTGACAGCATCGCGCCGATCCTGTGCAACCGACGCGCTGACGAGGATTGATGCTACGAGCGCGAAACCGAGTCGGCGAGAGTCGAGCATGGTTGATCTCCTTGGCAGAATGAGTCCGCGGACCAGGATAGCAACTAGCGACAAGAACCGACCCCGGATGTCGGTCTTCCACATCGCACAACAGGAGAACGCCCAAAAGCGGGCGACAGGCTCGTAGAAACCGCCGTTCTCCGAGACTCCTGAGCGCGCGAGGTCGATCGGCCTCCCGGGGGCTATACTCTCGCCCCCATCATGAGCCCCAGACTCGACACCGACACCGCCCGGGAACCGACGCCGGGCGACGAATTTGGCACCGAGAACAAGGTGCGACTCGTCACCGCCACGTCCCTCTTCGACGGCCACGACGCGGCCATCAACATCATGCGGCGGATCGCCCAAGCGCACGGCGCGGAGGTGATCCACCTCGGTCACAACCGATCCGCAGCGGAGATCGTCGATGCGGCGATCCAGGAGGACGCCCAGGGCATCGCATTGACGTCGTACCAGGGCGGGCACAACGAGTTCTTCCGCTACATGTTCGACCTGCTGGAAGAACGCGGGTGCGGTCACGTCAAGATCTTCGGCGGCGGCGGCGGCGTGATCCTGCCCGAAGAGATCGAAGAACTGCACGCATACGGCATCGCCCGGATCTACTCCCCGGACGACGGTCGCGAGTTGGGTCTCGAGGGAATGATCCAGGACATGCTGCGGCAGTGCGACTTCCCCGTCGCAGGTAAGGTCGACGTCGCCCAGCTGTCGACGAAGTCCCACCACACGATCGCCCGCGCCATCTCCATCGCCGAGTCCGATGTGAGCCAGATCCACGCGATGCTCGACGACACGCCAAAGACGGCACCGGTTCTGGGCGTGACCGGCACCGGCGGTGCCGGCAAGTCCTCGTTGATCGACGAGCTCGTACGGCGTTTCCTCACGGACTTCGACGACAAGACCCTCGCGATCCTGTCCGTCGATCCGTCACGTCGCAAGACCGGCGGCGCGCTTCTCGGGGACCGGATCCGGATGAACGCGATCCACGACGAGCGGGTCTACATGCGCTCGCTCGCGACCCGCGCGGCCAACGTCGCGCTCGCCGGTTGCGTGTCGGAGGCGTTGCTCGTCCTTCAGAAGGCCGGATTCGATCTCGTGATCCTCGAGTCGTCCGGCATCGGCCAGTCCGACACCGAGATCACTGAGCACGCCGACGTCGCGATGTACGTCATGACGCCGGAGTACGGCGCGGCGACCCAGCTCGAAAAGATCGACATGTTGGACTACGCCGACATCGTCGCGCTGAACAAGTTCGACCGCCGCGGCGCGCTCGATGCGCTGCGCGACGTGAAGAAGCAGTACCAGCGCAACACGAAGAACTTCGACATGCCGTACGAAGAGATGCCCGTCTACGGGACGATGGCATCGCAGTTCAACGACCCCGGCACGAACGCGCTCTACAAGGCACTGCTGGAGCGCATCCAGAAGAAGATCGGCGCCGATCTCGTCTCCACGATGGAAGTTCCGGAGTCGTTGCCCGAGAAGCGAAACATCATCCCGCCCAAGCGCATCCGCTACCTCGCCGAGATCGCAGACAACAATCGCGGCTACGACAAGTGGGCGGAGGAGCAGGTTGCGATCGCCCGCAGGATGGAGCACCTCGCCGGCGCGCAGGTGCTGTTGAAGAGTAGCGGTGCGAGTGCGGGTGCCGTCGATGCGTTGACCGAAGCGTTTGCGAAGGAACAGACGAAGCTCGACGGCAAATGCAAGTCAGCGCTCGATGGCTGGGACGCGCTCGTCGAGAGTTACCGCTCAGAACATCACGTGTTCTCGGTGCGCGGCAAGGATATCCAGGTCAAGCAGTTCACGAAGTCGCTCTCGGGTCTCGACATCCCAAAGGTGTCCCTGCCGAGATTCACGGCGTGGGGCGAGCGATTGCGATGGCTACTGACCGAGAACGTCCCGGGCGCATTCCCGTTCGCAGCCGGCGTGTTCCCGTTCAAGCGCACGGGAGAAGATCCGACCCGCATGTTCGCCGGCGAAGGCGGGCCCGAGCGGACGAACACTCGTTTTCACTACGTCGCCGCCGAACAACCGGCAAAACGACTGTCGACCGCGTTCGACTCGGTGACTCTCTACGGCGAGGACCCGGATCACCGACGCGACATCTACGGCAAGATCGGCAACGCAGGCGTCGCGATCTGCACCGTCGACGACACAAAGAAGCTGTATTCGGGATTCGACCTCTGCGATCCGAAGACGTCGGTGTCCATGACCATCAACGGCCCCGCGCCGATGGTGCTCGCGTTCTTCATGAACGCGGCGATCGATCAACAGTGCGAGAAATACATCCGCGAGAACGGTCTCGCAGACGAGGTCACCGCCAAGATCAAGGCGCGGTTCGATACACACCAAGTGGAGCTGCCCCGCTACGACCGTGACCTCCCGCCGACCAACGCTGGGCTCGGTCTCATGCTTCTCGGCATCAGCGGAGACCGCGTCCTGCCCGAGGACGTCTACGCCGACTGCAAGGAACGCGCCTTGACATCCGTGCGCGGCACGGTGCAGGCAGACATCCTCAAGGAAGATCAAGCGCAGAACACGTGCATCTTCTCGACGGAATTCGCGCTCCGGATGATGGGCGACATCCAGGAGTACTTCACCGATCACAAGGTTCGCAACTTCTACTCGGTCTCGATCTCCGGATACCACATCGCGGAAGCCGGCGCCAACCCGATCACGCAGCTCGCGCTGACGCTGTCGAACGGGTTCACCTACGTCGAGTACTACCTGTCCCGCGGCCTCAACATCGATGAGTTCGCGCCCAACCTCTCGTTCTTCTTCAGCAACGGAATGGACCCCGAGTACTCCGTGATCGGTCGCGTCTCCCGCCGCATCGGGGCCAAGGCGATCAAGCTGAAGTACGGTGGCGCCGAGCGAGCGCAGAAGCTCAAGTACCACATCCAGACATCGGGACGTTCACTCCACGCGCAGGAGATCTCGTTCAACGACATCCGAACCACGCTTCAGGCCCTCTACGCGATCTACGACAACTGCCAGAGCCTGCACACGAACGCCTACGACGAAGCGATCACGACACCGACCGAGGAGTCGGTGCGCCGGGCGATGGCGATCCAGCTGATCATCAACCGCGAACTCGGCCTGGCGAAGAACGAGAACCCACTTCAGGGAGCGTTCATCATCGAAGAACTCACGGACCTCGTCGAAGAAGCGGTCTACGCCGAGTTCGACCGCATTTCCGAGCGCGGGGGCGTGCTCGGGGCGATGGAGACGATGTACCAGCGCGGCAAGATCCAGGAGGAGTCCATCTACTACGAGATCCTCAAGAACAGCGGCGAACTGCCGATCATCGGCGTCAACACGTTCCTCGGCAAGGACGGCTCGCCTACAGGCAAGCCCAAGGACGTCATGCGATCGACGGAGGAAGAAAAGCGCTTCCAGATCCACGCGCTCGAGGGGTTCTGGAAGGTGAACGAAGACCGCTGTCCGCCCGCACTCGAACACCTCCGCAACGCAGCACTCGCAGGGGAGAATATCTTCGCGTCGCTGATGGAAGCCGTGAAGAGTTGCTCGCTGGGCCAGATCTCAAAGACGTTGTACGAAGTCGGCGGGCAGTACCGCCGCAACATGTAGACCCATCGATGCGAAACCACCTCCCTACTGCTTTCCTCGCTAGTCTAATCCTGTCCGCCTGCTCCTCTACGGTGAGCATGCCCGACAAGACACCAGCGGTCTTCAAGGTCAGGTTCACGATGACCTGTGGCGACTGCGTCGTCGAGTGCCACCGCGACTGGGCGCCGAAGGGCGCGGACCGGTTCTACGAGATGTTGAAGGCGGACTTCTTCAAGGACATCGGATTCTTCCGCGTCAAGGATGGCTTCATGGCCCAATTCGGCATCCACGGTGATCCAGACCTGTCTGACGAGTGGAGTGGCAAGGTGATCCTGGATGATCCCGTCACGCAATCCAACACACGCGGCATGATCAGTTTCGCGACACGCGGCCCGAACACGCGGACGACCCAGATGTTCATCAACTTCGGAGACAACTCGCGCCTGGACAAGTCGGGGTTCTCACCGTTCGCAAAGGTCATCGAAGGCATCGAGAACGTCGACAAGATCTACCAGGTCGGCCTGAATCTTCCGCAAGCCCAAATCCAGGCGCTTGGGAACGCCTTCCTGAAGAACTACCCCAGCCTCGACTACATCAAGAGTGCGACCTACTTGGGCACCGAGTAGTCACTCCTACACGCAAGCCGCGTTCCGAATGAACCGTCGCGACTTCCTCCGCCTCAGCACCCTTGCCGCCGTAGCCGGCTCTTGCTCGACGCCACGAGCCGACCGCCGACCAATCTCGTCCATCGAGACACAAGTGCTGTGGAACGGGCGAGGCGGGGATCCGATCTGGTTCCATCCACGACCGTGCCTGGTCCCCGGCGGAGTCCTGATGACGATGCAGTCCATCTCCGGATCGGACTACTTCGGCCACGTGCACTGGACCCGGACGGACGACAATGGACAGACGTGGACGGATCCCGAGCGCATCGCGGCACTCGGTCGCCACGACGTCGGCGGCGGCTACAGCGAGGGAGTGTGCGACGTCGTGCCCCAGTTTCATTCGAAGACCGGAGTCGTTCTCGCGATCGGCCACAACGTGTACTACTCCAAGGGCCGGCTCGCGCGACCCCAGCGCGAGCGCTTCCCCGTCTTCGTCGTAGGCAACACCAAGGGCCGGTGGTCGAAGCGCAAGCAACTGCAATGGGACCACGCGGACGCGGACCGCATCTACACCTGCGGTTGCGCCGAGCGACTGATCCTCGACAACGGCGACATCCTGATCCCGATCTCATTCGGTGGCAAGAGTCACGAGGACCGTGCCGTGACGTCCATGCGTTGTTCGTTCGACGGCGAGGATCTTCGCGTGCTCGAGATCGGTAACAAGCTGCGCCTACCGGTGCGGCGAGGCCTCCTCGAACCGAGCCTGACGCTCTTCGACGGCTCCTTCCATATGACCATTCGCGCCGAAGATGGGCGTGGGTACAGCTCGACATCACGCGATGGTCTCACGTGGTCACCGATCCGACCGTGGCGATTCGACGATGGCGAAATGCTCGTGATGTCGACAACCCAGCAGCACTGGTTGGCGACGGACGCCGGTCTCTTCCTGGTCTACACGCGCAAGGACGCGACGAACGGGAAGGTGATGCGATACCGCGCGCCGATCTACATCGCCGCCGTCGACCCGACGTCGATGTCACTGATCCGATCGACTGAGCGCGTCGTGTTCGCCCTGCAGGGTGATCCAAAGAACGCGCCCAAGGACGTGGCTCGGATGGGCAACTTCCACACGCTCCCGATCACGAAAGACGAGTCGTGGGTCACCGTCGGTGAGGCCCGACCGACCGACCGGTGGCAGGGCGATCTCCTACTCGCCCGCGTCCGCTGGGACTAAACGCGTTACGTTGGGTGGCGTGCGCTACCTGGCAGGGCGCAGGCCCAAGCTCTTGGCGAAGGCGCTGAATCTCTCCAACTGATACCGCCTCAGGCCCGACACCCTCACGAACTGGATGACGAGGTTGCGGGCCTCGTCCAGGCGGTTCTGCTGGATCAGCAGGCCCACCAAGAACTCCCAGTATTCGAACGTGCCGGGGGCCTGCGGCAAGAAACGCATCGACTGGTCGAAGACCTGCGCGGCACGCCGGACATCGCCACGCCGGTGCGCGAGGATCGCCTCGTGGAGAGCGAAGTTCGGCGCGTCGGGGAATAGTCGCCTGCCGGACCCGACCAGCGTCTCGACTTCCTTGTCGTTCTTTTCGGACTGCGCGAGGAACAACGACTGGTCCCAAGCCGGGAGGAACTTCGGCGTCTTCCTGCGGACGGCCCGGAACTCCCGCTTGGCATCTTGCGGTTTCCCCGTCCGTCGGAAGAAAGCACCGAGATCCGTACGCTTGCGAGGATCAGGAAACTTCGGATCGATCTCGGCGATCTCGACCGCCTCGCGGAGGGACTGCTCCGCTTCGGGGAATCTGTTCTGGGCCTCCAGCGCTTGCGCCAAGAGAAGGTGCAACTCCGCCCGCTGGTCGATGATATCGGGATGGTCGCTCTCCCGGATCTCCAGACCGAGCCGTGCGTACCGCTCCGCCTCGTCGAACTGCCCCATCGTGATGAAGAAGTACGCCATCTCCCGAATCGGCGTGGGGCACTTGGGGTTTGTCGCGTGCGCGTGGTCGATCGTCTGCTTCCACACGTTAGGGTCACCCTGACGCAGGTAATGCATCAGCGTCATCTGCACGCGGATCGAGTCCGGCTGCCCCGCCGCGTCGGCGAAGAACAACGTCTTGTTGTCGCGCCAGTCGAGGTCGCGCTTGATGATCAGTCCCGCGCACATCAGCGTCCACAGACCGACCAAGATCACGACGGCCCGGATGCGGCTTGACCTGCCGACGCGATCAACGATCCACGCGACAAGAATCGAGAGCGCAACCGCTGGCGTGTAGTAGAGGCGTTCGCCAAAGATCGTCTCAACGGGAAAGGTGATGTTCGACGTCAGGAAGCTGAATCCGAAGAACATGGCCACGGCGACGAACAAGAGCGGGTGCCGCCTGGCGAACACGAGTCCGGCGACCAGTGCGGCGATCAACACGCCCCCAGCGACGAAGAACCGGTAGTCACCGAACCCCGTCGCGATCTTGAACACGGCGTCGCTGTAGTCGTGCGCCAGGTGAATCGGCAGGAAGACCTTGTAGAAGCCGTACCCGAGGATGATCACTCCGTTGGCGAAGCGGCTGATCGCATCGGCGAACCAGAGAGGATTGCATTCAAACGCCGGACGAAATTCTTGGTCCAGGTTGGCCCAGATCTGGAGCAACATCACGAAGAACACCGCAAACGGCAACGCGATCGAAAGCAACCACGGGCCTACCTGAGCCTTCAGAGGCGGCAACTTCTCCGAAGGATCGCTCCCGGACTTGAAACGCAAGGCCACGACGGTGAGGGGAATCATCAAGACCCACGGTGCGGCACTCTCCTTGGAACACACTGCGAGGAACAACGACCCCGCGCAGAGCGCCAGACGCCCGTACCTCGCGCCCCCCTTGCGCCGCAACCCGGCCACATAGAGCAGCAGACTCGCCATGCCGAACGCGTAGCCCATGATCTCTCCCCGCCCGACCATGGCGATCACCGCGTCGCTGCGGAGTGCGTGCAAGCCGAACACTCCCGCGCCGAGCAACGCCGACAGCCCGCGCCCGAGGAAGAGCACGAGGAACTGGAATGTCAGCCAGACCGCCACGCAGTGAAGCACGACATTGACGACGTGCTGAGGCCAGGCGGGAGCTATCGGACCGTTCGGCGGAGGGTTCGCTGACTTCGTCAGCGAGTGCACGATGGCGAAACTGAGAACCGTGATCGGACGGAACCCCCGCCCCAAGCCCCCATGGCTCTCGCTGTAGGCCGTCGAGAAGTACACGCTCAGCGGCTGCAGCCCCGCGACAAGTTCGTTCGGACCACCATCTTCTCCGCCCGGGACGCGCACGACGTCGTTGTCGTCGTACGCGAAGTCGTTGGCGAAACTGGGCGCGTACACCGCGAATGTGACCGCGATGATCAACAGCAGCCAGAGGTTCGCACGACGCATGGGCACCAAGGTATAGCCCGCTCCGGAGCCCCTGTACGTCCTGTTTCTCGACAACTTCTGAGGCTCCACGCATACTTCACCACGACACGGTCGAAGAATCAGAGTGTCGCCTACCCGGCGTCTCCTCCATGTACTTCAATTCCATCCCGTTCCTCACGTTCATGGCCGTCGTTGTGGCGACGTACTATGCGCTGCAGGTCGGGAAGCATCACCGTGTACAGAACGTGGTCTTGCTGGCAGCCAGCTACGTTTTCTACGCCTGGTTCGACTGGCGTCTGTGTGGACTGCTCGCCGCGTCGACTTGCGTGAACTACGTCATCGGAGCGAGGATCCACAAGTCCGACGTGGACCGCACGCGAACGCGTTGGTTGATGGCGAGCCTCGCGTTCAACCTGGGGCTGCTCGGCTTCTTCAAGTACTTCAACTTCTTCGTAGCGAACGTCGACGCGCTCCTCGGGTCACTTGGGCTCGAGATGACGTGGACGATCGAGAACTTGATCATCCCGGTGGGCATCTCGTTCTACACGTTCCAGACGCTCAGCTACACGATCGACATCCATCGGCGGCGATTCGAGCCCGTCTCGAACTTCCTCGACTTCGCGCTGTTCGTCGTGTTCTTCCCACAGCTGATCATGGGACCGATCGAGCGCGCGACGAACTTGTTACCCCAGATACAAAAGCCACGGGAGACGGACACGCGACAGTTCCTCAGCGGTGGTTGGCTGATCTTCCTCGGACTCTACAAGAAGATCTTCATCGCGGATCAGCTCACGAAGTTCTGCGATCCGATCTTCGCGGTGCAAAACACGTACGCGGGTTGGGACGTCGCCCTCGGCGCGTTGCTCTTCACGCTACAGATCTACGCGGACTTCTCGGGGTACTCGGACATCGCGCGCGGGAGCGCCAGGCTGATGGGCTTCGAGCTGACCACGAACTTCCGCGCGCCGTACTTCGCGCGAAACGTACAGGACTACTGGAACCGCTGGCACATCAGCCTCACGACGTGGATCCGCGACTACATCTACTACCCACTCGCGGTGCACCGACGTTGGGGCAAGCTCCTGGGCGCCGGGGGTCTGGCCATTGTCTCGATGCTCATCATGGGATTCTGGCACGGCTCCGACTGGATGTTCGTCGCATGGGGCGCGTACCACGGCGTGCTGCTCGCGATCTACGCCAAGTTGCGTCCCGTCCTCCACCGGCGTACGAGCTTCGAGTCGACCATCGGCAAACACGCGTGGCACGCGGTCTGCATCCTCTTCACGCTGAGCCTGATCGTGTTCAGCGAGCTCCTGTTTCGCCCCGGCTACAACAAAGACGCTCTGGTCTCCCCCATCGAACAGAGCGGTCGCATGATCCGCGATCTGTTCACCAATCCGATCGCCACCGAGACCACGTTGTCGTCGCTATTCATCGCGTTGAGGATCTACGCGGTGCTGTTCGTCCTGGACGCCCTCGAGTTCGCAACCGGCAGGGACGATGCGTTGCTCTCGTGGCCGACTTCCGCCCGCCGCATCATCCAGGCATTCATGCTCTACAGCATGGTGAACGCTCTCGCCGACCATGACACGAGACTCGGCGAGCCCTTCCGCTACCTCTTCTGAACGATGACCCATCCCGTACCACAACCAGACGACCACGCACCGAGACTCGGACTGGTCCGCATCCACATGTGGGTCGGGTCCGTCTCCGCGTGCGTCTGCGTATTCGGGTACTTGATGGGCACGCGAATGGGAGGATTCGGACCATCGCTGTTCTGGGTTGGTCTATTCGTTGCAGCCACCGCGTTCGCCATCAGCACGGTACTCGCCAGGCTTCGTCCGGATCAGCAAAAGACCCTGGAGCCACCGTTCGCTGGACTCGGGGCCGGCCTGCAGGTGGCCGTCCTCGCGCTCGCTATCCTCGAACTCGTGTCTTGGATGAAGTTTCCGGCGCGCGAGATCATGTGGGTCAACCCGACCGAACTGCAAGGTCTGCAACAACCACACGCTCAGCTTGGCTGGGCACCCTCGCGCAACTTTGTGTCGAAGCTCGATTTCGCCAAGGAAGCCGTCGAGATGAAGCTCAACTCGCACGGGTTCCGTGACATCGAACAAGAGATCGATCCCAATCGACCACGTGTCGTCATCATCGGCGACTCCTACCCTGTGGGATGGGGCAGCAGGTACGAACACAGTCTCACGCCGCGGCTTCGCGCCGTGCTCCCCGAGGCGCAGGTCTTCAATGCGAGTTGGGCTGGGTTCGCGAAGGACCAGATCGCACTGAGCTACTCGGTCCTGGCGAGACCACTCAAACCAGACGTAGTTCTCGTGATGTTCATGGTCCGACCAGGCGTCGACGACAGCCTGCCACTGTATCGGGGACTTCGAAAGCCGTGGTTCGTACTTCGTGACGGCAAGCTCGAGATGAAAGGGTTTCCGATCGAGTTCGTGACGACAGCTGAGTCGAACCAGGCTCTGTACCGGGCCTGGGAAGCCGACCGGGTCACGGGGCCGCTCGCCGCGTTCCGTTTCTTGACCCACGAGTTCCCTCGCAGATACTCCGCGACCGGTCGCCGGTTGCTTCCCGACTTCGATTGGCGGCAGATCAATCGCGTCGGCCTTCCCGGACTCAACGCCGTGGAGTCGGTAATCCTCTCGGACCTGAAGCGCCAGGTCGAAGCCGACGGCGCCAAGATGATCGTCGGCATCGCCCCCGGCCCGGAGATCTACCGAAGTTGCAAGGACCCAGCCAAAGCGATGGCGACACACATCGCGAGCTACCCAGACGACATCGACCCCATCGACATCACGCCACGCGTGGCCGACGATTGGGAGCAGTGTCACAACCAGGAGTTCCACCCCAACGCGAAGGGGATCGACCGCATCCGTGATGCACTCGCCGACCGCATACGGACAGCGCTGCGGCAGCTGCACAAGATCAAGTGATGCCCAAGAACCCTATGTAACGCGGTGATTCTCGCTTGATCCCAGGGGGGGGCGCGCAAGCTCTCGCGGTGATGGCCAGCAATCTCTTCGAACTCGACACCTACCTCATCCGCCGCAAGGTCCTCAAGATCTTCGGTGGCAGCTTCCACACCTACGACGGCGAACAGGTCGTGGCGTTCACCAAGCAAAAGGCGTTCAAGCTCAAGGAGGACATCCGGATCTACTCGGACGAGAGCATGCAAACCGAGCTCCTCTCGATCCAGGCGCGTCAGGTCATTGACTTCGCCGCGGCATACGACATCGTTGACGTGGAGAAGGGCGTCAAAGTCGGCGCCGCGAGACGAAAGGGATTCTCGTCGGTCGTGCGGGACTCCTGGATTCTTCTCGACGCTCAAGACGAAACGAAGCCCGTGGTTTTTCGGCAACACTTCAATCCGTTCGTCTATCGGCTCCAAGTCAGCATCCCTCGCGAAATCGGGTTGGACCGCCGGCTGATCTTCGGTATCGCGGCGCTGATCGCCGCCATCGAAGGTCGCCAAAAATGACAGACGTCGCCCAATGTGACCACTGTGGGCACAGATTCGAAGTGGCTGGTGATCTGGCGGGAGGTATCACGAACTGCCCTGATTGCGGCAAAGCAACCGAAGTTCAGGGCTCGCACGATCCTCTTTGGCGAATAGCCAAGATCGGCGGCGTTCTACTGATCGGCGCGGTCGCCTACGGGGTCTATCGCCACTTCGGCGCCGTCGACGCGGCACTCGCCGCGATCTTCAGCACCCTGACTCTCTGGATCGTCAGCCGCGCGCTTTGATCCCCTGCCCTCCGCGCGTTGGATTGAACCGCACGAGACAGATCGGACATCTACCTCCTTTGACGACTACCGGAGCCCCCGTCGGATCGATGGTGTCCTATGAGGCCAACTGAGGTCAAGCGCGCCATCACCGTCGAGGTCGCCAAGCAGATCCGGCAGCTGCGGCGCGAGAGCGAGGCCTAGGGGGCAACTTCAGGGACGCACGACGATCAAGCGAAGCCCATCGAGCCTGACACGCACGCGCATCAATCCCTCGTCGAGCGTCGCCAACTCGGCGCGGGCAACTTCGAGCTCCGCGGGGGCGATCGACGGATTCGCGGTGGCCAGATCCGCGAGCCGGGCAACCGCCGGCTCGAGCTCGCGGCGCATGCTCTCACGAGCAGCGGTAGCGATCGCCGGACCCCTCTCTGTCGCAAGTTCACGGGCACGAGCTTGCAGTGTGGGTAACAGCGCGCCGACCTGAGGGTGCTCGAGCAACGCGCTGTCGGTCGCCGCGAGGAACGCCTGGGCTTTCTCCGCGTCGAGTGAGAACTCGCGCGCCGCCGAGTCAACCACGACGCGAATCGGCGTCGGGGGAAAGAAGCGATCCGCACGAAGCGCCTTCGGCAGCGTCGGCTCGGCGACGTAGAGCGCCTCGAGCAACAGACCGGGGGGGTCACCCCGACCCCGCAGCGTGGCGATGCTGGCGTTGCCGGTCTCGTGGGCGAGCAGCGTGTCCACCGTGTCGCGCACCATCGGATGATCCCACGTCAGCAGAGCGCGCTCCGGATGCTCGAGCCCGATCGCCCGGTCAAACGTCACTCCCATCGCGTCGCCGACCAGACCGGGGAACGGTCGGTGATAGTCGAGTCCGGCGACCAAGGAGTAGCTACGGTTGCCGATCACTTCGACGTCGAGACCTCCGCGCTCAAAGGCGTGAACCATGAACCTCTCGAGCTCGCCATTCTCTTCCGCGTGCGTAATGGCTTCGCTCAGCTCCCACGCGGCGTCGATGTCGACGGACGTGAGTTCGAGCAGACGGTCGCGACCGCCTTCGAGTTCGGTGATGATCTGTTCGTTGCGGCGCCGACCTCGATCGATCACGTCATCGATGCCCGCGTCGTCCGCCGCCAGTAACGCGTCGAGGAGCTCCGCACCGAACTCGCGCTCGATCACGGGCGAGCCGTGCCAGGGCCGGTCGAACACGTGGAGTGCATCGGCGTACCACCGCCGCAGGCCTGCCTGCGGCGATCCTCGCAGCACCGGCGCGTAGATTCGCACTTCGTCGCCCTGACCGATCCGGTCGACGCGACCGATGCGCTGCTCGAGCCTGTCGGCGGATACGGGAAGATCGAGCAACACGAGGTTGCGCGCGACCTGGAAGTTGCGACCGATCGCGCCGATCGACGAACTGATCAAGACTTGCGGTCCATCCGAGGCGAGGAACCACGCCGCCTGGCGGTCGCGCTCGATCGAGCTCATCTCCTCGTGGAATCGCGCTACGGGTTTCCTCTTGGTGCCGAGTACCGCGGCAAATGCCTCGACCTTGGCACGGCTTGTACACAGCACGAGCATTCGCTCGTGTGCGTTCGCTCTCAAGAACCCGCGCAACCAGACCATGCGCGGATCCTTCGCGGCGTTCGATATCGGCGTCGGCGCTTCCCGGCCAAAATCACTCAGAAACTCGTGGCGCATCTGCTCCTGGTCGCCACCTTCGAGCTCCACCGGACACGGCACGCGGCGGGGGAACCCGGGAATTCGCGCGCGCACGTTGCGAAACATGACGCGACCGAGCCCGTGCAGATCTAGGAGCCGCCGCAACAACACCTGCTGTGCCGCGCGATCGGTTGCCGACGCCTCTAGCAGCGCGTCGAGGTCGGGCGAGGCCAATCGCTCACGCAACAAAACGACGTCACCTTCGTCCAGCGGATCGCCGCGGACTAGCCGTTCCGCGGTATCCGCCAACACGCCGTAGTGAGCGGATTCCTCGCGATACGCTGCCGCATCGTGGAATCGCGCCGGGTCGAGCAAGGCCAGGCGCCGAAAGTGTGCGGCCTCACCGTCGTGGTCGGGGGTCGCACTCAGGATGACCACGTGCTCGACGCGGGCGGCGAGTGACTCGACGAGGTCGAAGTCATCCGAACCCGGCACGAGGTAATGCGCTTCATCAACGATCAGAATTCCCCAGTCCGAATCGAGGAGGGATGACGCACTCTCGACACCGACGCCGTGCGGACACACGAGCAGTTGGCTGGCGAGCAACTCCGAAGGCAGGTCTTCGGTCTCGTCATCGTCACTCATGAACTCGGGCGCGTCGCGACCGGCGACTCTCAGCACCAGATTGAACCGCAGGTACGCTTCTGCCAACCACTGGTGCACGAGGACGGGCGGAACGAAGACGAGCGCGCGTTCAACGCGACCGGTGAGCAACAGTCGGTGGAGGATCAGCAGCGCCTCGATCGTTTTTCCCAGACCGACCTCGTCGGCGAGCAGAACCCGGATGCGGTGGCGATCGCACACGTCACGGGCGATCGACAACTGGTGGTCGAAGAGGCGGATGCGACCGCCGAGGAATCCACGTGCCGGCGACGCCAACATCCGGTTGCGGATTGCCAGAGCCTCGCGTCGTAGATCGAACAGTCGATGATCGTCGATCTGTCCGTTGCGCAGACGGTTCTCGGGCGTCGCGACGTCGAGGTGGGCATCGAGGTCCGTCTCGACCAGTTCTTGTCCTTCGCCGCGATAGTGCAGGAGGTTGTCCCGTTCGACGACTTCCTCGATGCAAAAGCCCCCGCCGCCTGCTCGGCCCGCGAGCTGTCCTTCGGACAGGCGGGCGCGGACGAGCGGGGCGCTCTCGATCTCGTAACGCCGCACGACATCGCGAGCCGGGTAGGCGATCACGATTTCGCGGCCTTCGACGGATTCAACGCGCCCGAGGCCGAGTTCGGGCTCCGTCACGCTGTTCCAGCGTTGGCCGGGGGCAAACCGTGAGGCAGGGTTGGACAAATCGAGTTGCGATCGAGCAGGAGGTAGAAGACGGCAGGGAGGATCCTACCGGTCGCCTACAGGCCCGCAACTGTGAGCTGCACAGCCGTGGTCGTGATCAGGGAACCCGCTGATGGATCGCCCGCCAAAGCCCACTGCGCAAACACGACCGCTCCGCCGAGGCTCGTGTCGACGGGAATCGTCAGCTTGACTGGCGCGACGGGGTTCATGATCACCGCGAGGTCCCACGACGAGTTGATGAAACAACCCGGGAACCCGATCGCTGTCAGGTTGAACGGGAGCGGTGCCCCGCTCCACATAGTCCTGGACGCACCCAAGAAGAGCGCCCCGGTCGTGGCCGTCGTGTTGCTGGCTTCGATGATGATCGTTTCGCCGATGCGCGGCACTCCCGACACGCCGAGCACGGGCAGACCCTTCGATCCGGCGCAGGCTTTGCCAAATTGCGTGATCGGAACGACCAACTGAACGCTGCCCAGGCGCTGGGTGCCGCTGAGCGCGAGGAAGACGAGCAGGACCAACGCAGTCCGTGTGGTTTGCGAGGCGATGCGCGGCACCATCGGAGAGTAGTACATCGTCGAGCCTCGAGGCTGGGGTCGTAGGGGCGGCGCTAGCCTCGGCGTCGTAACCTGAACCGAGGCCGGCCCACCCCGAAACCCGCGTACCAGCTCGAAAGTGGATCCGTGCTATTGAATGGTGATCGAGCTGCGCTGAGTCTCCCTCCGGGTATAAACATCGTCGCATGCACCGTAGTAACACCGACAAGGCGCTGCGTCTGGACGAGTTCGAGGTCCCCAGCCATGACGACTGGATGGCCCAGGTCGATCGCGAGCTGAGGTCGCGGACACTCGACGATCTCAGGTGGCAGCCGGACGAAGGGATCGATTTGCCGCCGGTGTTCACAAGTCGCAATCTCGAAGGGCTCCCCCATCTCGCGACCGGTGTGGCGAACTTGCTCACGCCCACGGGGCCATGGAAGATCCGCCAACGCATCGACGCGCCGACGCCGGAGATGGCGGCGCGGCAGTGCCAGCAAGCGCTCGAAGGTGGCGCGGACGAACTCCTGATTCGCCTCGACCGGCTGGCAAGGCACGGGGTCGATCCAGGCATCCTCGCCGATTCGGACGACATCGCCGAGAAGGTTCAATCCGAGCCCGGCGAGGACGGCTGCGCGATCTACCACTTGGGTGCACTCGAACAAGTGCTCGCCGACGTCGATCTCAGTCAAACACGCGTCGCGTTCGACGCGGGCGCCGGTAGCTTCGCGGTGCACGACATGCTGCGAGTCATCGCGAAAAAGCGTGGCCACAGCGGGAAACTGAACGTCGAACTCGGTCTCGATCCGATGGGCGAACTCGCGCGGGGACCGAGCAACTCGCCGGTGATTCCGGAGCTGATGGGGTGGTTGGGCGCGGAAGACGCCACACCACTCGCGATCCACAGCATCGGCTACCACCGGGCGGGAGCGTCTGCCACACAGGAACTCGCCTGCACGATCGCGACGGGGATCTGGTACCTGCAACTTCTAACAGACCCGCCGCCCCATACGTTCTTCCCGGAACTCGACGTCGCGCTACCCATCGACACGGCGGTGCGCTCGATCGGCCTTCGCATGACTGTGAACACCGACATCTACGTGGAGATTGCGAAACTCCGCGCAGTGCGCCTCCTTTGGGCCAAGGTCGCGCACGCCTTCGGCGCGACGGATCTCCGCGTCACCCTCAACGCAGAGAGCAGCGACAGGTCCTGGTCCGAAGATGACGTCCACACGAATCTCCTGCGCAGCAACCTCCAGGCGTTCATCGCGTCGCTCTCCGGTTGCGACTCCATCACGATCTCGCCGTTCGACACGACGCACGACGAGCAGGCGCATGCCCTGGCCCGCAACCAGCTGATCCTCTTGCGCGAAGAATCGATGATGCAGCGCGTGCAGAACCCGTGCGGCGGTTCGTACACGATCGAATCGCTGACCGATCGCTTGGCCCGAAACGCGTGGAGTCTCGTGCAAGAGATCCAGTCGCATGGAGGGATGTACGCTGCCCTCGACGGTTTCGTGCAATCGCAGATAGCCGCATCGGGAACGCGGCGACGCCAGAACATCGAGACGAGATCTCGGACCCTCGTCGGAATCAATCGGTTCTTCGACCCCAAGTATCGGAAGGGCGAACTGACGCTGCCGGAATCCGAGTCGATTCGCCGTGCACACACGGAATACCTCACAAATCGCGGACCGGTGGACGTCCAGTTCGGGTTGGACGTCCAAGACGGCGTGAATGCGGCGACCAACGGCGCGACCCTCGGAGAGATGACGCACGCCTCTCGCATGCAAAACCTGATCGATTCACAGGACCGGTTCCTCTGCCAATCGCCCGAAGGCATGGGCTTCGAGACGCTCCGCAGCATGGTAGTCGAGCGGAAGTTCGCAGTGCAGCCGATCCTCGTCGGCGACCTGAAGCTGGCTCGTGCACGCGAGGCGTTCGCCCGGGACATCTTCACCGTCGGGGGTTTCGACGTGCTCGAATCGATCACCGCGGGGGACGGCGTCGCGCACAACACACCAGTTGTGGTGATGTGCGGCGAGGATGCACTCGTGGACGACCTTGCGCAGGAACTCGACGGGAACTTCGAACTCTGCGTCGCCGGCGCACCCCGACCGGACATCGAGGCGACGTTCCTCTTCCGCGGCTGCAACGCGCTGCGAGCACTTCGCGGGCTCTACCTATCGCTCACCGAAGAACAAGACGGTCCGGAGGGCGACGCATGAGTGGCCACCCGGACTTCACCAAGATCCCGTACGGGTTCGACGACCTGCCGGCGGGGCCGCCTGACAAAGTCGAGACGTTTCCCACAGCAGAGCAACTCGAAGTTCGCTCGCGCTACGAAGCCTCCGACCTCGAGGGCCTCGAGCACATCGACTTCTTGCCTGGCCTGCCACCGTTCGTCCGCGGTCCCTACACGACGATGTACGCCGCGCGGCCTTGGACCATCCGCCAGTACGCCGGTTTCTCGACCGCCGAGGACTCGAACGCATTCTATCGCCGCAACCTCACGATGGGTCAGCAGGGTCTATCGGTCGCTTTCGACCTCGCGACGCACCGCGGATACGACAGCGACCACCCGCGTGTCCTCGGCGACGTCGGCATGGCCGGTGTCGCCATCGACTCCATCCTCGACATGGGGATCCTGTTCGACAAGATCCCCCTCGACCAGGTATCCGTCTCGATGACCATGAACGGCGCGGTGATCCCGATCCTCGCGCTCTACATCCTTGCCGCGGAGGAACAGGGTGTAGCCCCGGACCAACTCGAAGGCACGATCCAGAACGACGTGCTCAAGGAGTTCATGGTCCGCAACACCTACATCTACCCACCGGAGCATTCGATGCGGATCATCGGCGACATCTTCGCGTACTGCGCGAAACACATGCCGAAGTTCAATTGCATCTCGGTCTCCGGCTACCACATGCACGAGGCCGGCGCGCCGGCGGACCTCGAACTCGCCTACACGCTGGCCAACGGCCTCGAGTATCTGCGCTGCGGACAGAAAGCCGGCCTCGAGATCGACGACTTCGCTCCGCGGATCTCGTTCTTTTGGGCGACGGGCATGAACTTCTTCATGGAGATCGCCAAGCTTCGCGCCGCGCGAATGCTGTGGGCGAAGATCGTTCGGCAAGTCGGCGGCAAGAGCGAGAAGTCGATGATGTTGCGCGCGCACACGCAGACGTCAGGATGGTCCCTCACGGCGCAGGATCCGTTCAACAACGTGATGCGCACGACGGTCGAAGCACTCGCCGCGGTGATGGGCGGGACGCAGAGCCTCCACACCAACGCCCTCGACGAGGCGATCGCTCTCCCGAGCGAGTTCTCGGCGCGGATCGCAAGGAACACGCAACTCGTCCTGCAGGAAGAGACAGGGATGTGCGACGCCGTCGATCCGTTCGCGGGCTCCTACTACGTCGAACGGCTGACCCATGACCTGATGCACCGCGCCTGGTCACTCATCCAGGAGGTCGAGGAGCTCGGTGGCGTGGCCAAGGCGATCGAAACAGGTCTGCCGAAGCTGCGCATCGAAGAGGCCGCCGCCCGGCGCCAGGCCCGCATCGACTCAGGCCACGACGTCATCGTCGGCGTCAACCGCTACCGACCATCGAGTAACGAGAATCTCGACACTCTCGAAGTGGACAACACCGCGGTTCGCGAGAACCAGATCCGCAGGCTCAAGACCCTGCGCGCCGGGCGCGACGCGGCTCGCGTCGAGACTGCCCTCGCCGCACTCAGCGCTGGCGCCGCGAATGGAGGGAATCTCCTGGAACTCGCGGTCGACGCAGTGCGGGAAAGGGCGACAGTCGGCGAAGTGTCGACGGCGTTGGAAAAGATCTTTGATCGCTATCGAGCGAGCATCCAGAGCATCTCCGGCGTGTATGCTGCCGAGGCCAGCGACATGAGTTCGATCCGCGACGTAAGGGAGTTGACGGCGAAGTTCTTCGAAGAGACGGGGCGGCGACCGCGCATCCTCGTCGCGAAGTTGGGACAAGACGGCCACGATCGCGGCGCAAAGATCATCTCGACAGCGTTCGCCGATCTCGGATTCGATGTCGACATCGGCCCGCTGTTCCAGACGCCGGAAGAAGTCGCACGCCAGGCCGTAGAGAACGATGTACATATCATCGGAATCTCGACACTCGCGGGAGCCCACAAGACCCTCGTCCCGCGACTCATCGACATCCTCCGCGAACAAGATTCAGAAATGCTCGTCGTCGCCGGGGGGGTCATCCCCAAACAAGACTACGATGCGCTCTCGCGAGCTGGTTGCGCCGCGGTCTTCGGGCCCGGCACAGTGATCCCGGACGCCGCGAAAAATCTCCTCCACCTTCTCAGCAAGTCATGACCGTCGCTCGCCCGCATTACTGTCTAGAAAACGCCTACGACTTGTTCGCGGCGCAGCTCCAGAACCTGGAAGCGGACGGCGCGCTGCTTCGCGCGACCGTCGCAATCTCGATGCACGAGATGCCGCACGTCAACTACGTTGAAGTCGAAGATCGACTTCAGGGTCTCGCGAACCGCGTGCTCTCTCGAGTGAGCTCGGACAACCCGAAAGCGCTGCTCGCGCACGCCCACGCGGTACTGTTCGACGAAGAGAAGTTCGTCGGCAACGTCGAGAACTACTACGACCCGGCAAACAGCTACATTCCCGAAGTTCTCGACAACAAGTGCGGCATCCCGATCACCTTGTGCCTGATCTACAAGGAAGTGCTCGAACGGGTCGGCCTGCACGTCGTCGGGACGAACTCGCCTGGTCACTTCCTGGCCAGTGTGTGGATCGATGGGAATCCGATGATCGTCGACCCGTTCACCCGTGGTCGCGTACTCTCGCGCGCGGAGGCACGCGATCGCATCGCGGATTTGGTCGGAGATATCGACGAGGACAAGAACTTGTTCCAGCCAGCGACCAGCCTCGGTTGGTTGGGTCGCATCCTGCAGAATCTGTTGGTCGTCTTCGGTCAGTCCCGGCAGCAGGCGTCGCTCGCGGCGATGTTGGAGCTGCAGGCCTTGCTGGCGCGGGCCGACGAAGAGAAATGAGCAGAGGGTTGAATCAGTTGGTTGCCGGCATCGGAGCGGGCGACCGGCGGACCCTGGCCCAGGCCATCACGCTCATCGAGAGCAACCGGGACGAGGACCTCGAAGCCTCGCAACAACTGCTCGAGGCAATCTCCGCGGACACGAGCTCCGCGATCCGCATCGGAATCACCGGCGTGCCCGGCGTGGGGAAGAGCACGTTCATCGACGCTTTCGGTTCGATGCTGACGAATCAGGGCATGAAGGTCGCGGTGCTCGCGGTCGATCCGTCGAGCACTGTCTCCGGCGGCAGCATCCTTGGTGACAAGACTCGCATGGATGCCCTCTCCCGCGATCCGAACGCGTTCGTGCGCCCGAGTCCGGGCGGCGGCGCGACCGGCGGCGTGGCGCGCTACACGCGCGAAGCGATTCTCGTGTGCGAAGCGGCGGGATTCGACGTCGTCCTCGTGGAGACAATGGGCGTGGGCCAATCGGAGATCGCGGTCGCTCAGATGGTCGACACGTTCGTGCTACTCATGCTGACCGGAGCCGGCGACGAACTGCAGGGCATCAAGCGCGGTATCATGGAACTCGCGGACCTCGTCGTAATCCACAAGGCAGATGGCGCGAACGAGCAGCCAGCCCAGGTTGCCGCGCGCGAATATGCCGGCGCGCTGGCGCTGCTGCCCAATCGCTTCGCTGGATGGGACCCGGCGGTGCTCACCTGCTCGTCACAGACGGGCGCAGGGATCGACGAAGTGTTCGCGAAGATCGAAGCACACCGCGCAGCCCTCGGCGATGCAGGTCTCGCGGAGTTCCGTCGCGAACAGGCGCTGCATTGGTTCGACGAGACCTTGCGAGAAATGCTCGTGCGCGACTTCCTGAAGCGCGACCACGTGGCGAAGTCCCTCCCCGAGATCCGGACCGCGGTGCGATCCGGTCAACTGCAACCAACAGCCGCGGTGTTGAAACTCCTGGCGCACTAAGACCTGTTTCTTTCGATACTGCGCCGGCCACAGCATCGAAAGAAACGCGGTCGGAGGATCGATCAGCGACCGATCGTCGTCTGCAGGCCGTTTGAGAATCCGAGCCGGTTCCCCCGCGGGTCGATGATCCGCCCCGCGTCAGTGGCAGACGCGGTGTAGCCCACGGTCGTCAATTGCGACGCGAGAGAGGGAGCACAGTCACTCGGCGACTTGCCGGCACCGACTACAAAGAACGTCGTGCCGCCGACGCGGACCGCGGTCTTCGACGTCCCCACCGCGCAGCCGGCGACCAACCCAACCCGAACAGGATCCCGAGGGTCGCCGTGCGGGCCTTGTCCACGTCTACTTGCAGATGCGTATTTCGACGCCGTTGCTCAGCGTGAAGCCAGTCGTGTCCGTACCCGCAGCTTGCAGGAACACGGACAGGCCCTTCAGAGCCGAATCATTCGGGATGGAAACCGGAATAGTGGCAACACCACTCGCGTTCGTCGGAAGACCGAACGGCCCCGTCAGTCCCACGCCCAAGAGGATGTGGAGCCCACCACCGAGCGAGATCATCGACGGGCCCACCGCCATGTAGAGGGCGACCGAAGAACTCGCGGGCCCGTTCGAGACGAGGATCGAGTTCGTCGTCGCGATCTTCGGCGTGCCGGACCAACCGAGCACCAATCGGTGTGCCGCGTAGTCGAGAGGCCAGAAACCGTGCGCGGCGCATTCCGGCGCGTTCGCCGCTGCCGGAGTCGGCGTCTTGAAGGCCACGAGGAATGACGTCTTGTTGCCGTCTACGGACAAGCCGTTCGAGATATCGTCCGCCTGCTCGCCGAAGTCCAACTCGTCGATCTTCGTCGTGCCATCGGTGTCGAACAACGAAACCGTCTCGCCATCGCCGTCGAGCTTGAATGTAGCGTGCAACGGTCCGTCGTTGGGTTCATCGTCGCACCAGATCAAGAGCGAACCGTGCGCCGGGATGCTGTACCCGGCGGGGATCTTCCACTTCGTGGGACTTGAGAAGCTGTCGGTGAGGTACATCCCAGCGACCGTGACAGCGCTCGCCGACGCATTGTAGAGCTCGAGGCAATCCTCGAACTCGCCCTTCTCGTCCTTGATCACGGAGGCGTTCTTGGCGAGCACCTCGTTGATGGTGATCGGGGACAGACCCGGCTTGTAGCGGACGCGGTAGCGCGGCGCAGCGAACGCCGCTGTATCCGGGGAGTAGCTGGCAGCGCCGCCCTGCGCGGTCGCGCTGAGCGCGCCGATGTAGTAGCGGATCGACTCGCCGCCCGCGGTGTGCATCGTCGCCGGAACGATCGCGCCGAAGACCCCGTCGTTCGCAGCACCATCGCCGTGGTTGCCGTCGTCGAACATCGTGAGCTTCAGCCAGTCGCCCACTCGGCGGTAGTAGAGCGTGGTTGCACCCATCGCCACGGTGTTCGTGATCTTGGCCGTGATGGCCACCGGCGCGCCAATGCTGGCCTGTGACGGGGTGACCATCACGTTGGTGATCGCCGGACGCGCAGCTTTGTACTCGGTCAGTTTCGTGATCGCGGCGACGCGCCCGTCGACGAGCTGTTTGACGCCAGGGATTTCCGTCCTGAAGAAGGACGAGTTGACGTACATCTGCTTCGTGACGTTGTCCTTGAACATCGTGTACGAGTAGAGCTTGTTCGTGTCGGCTTGCACCGCGGCGTCGATGAGATTCTGGTACTTCGTGACGAGCGGACCGATCTTCGCCCACGAGAAGTCCTCGTCGATCAAGGTCTTGACGTGGTGCATGTATCGCGCTCGCCACTCCGGAACGACGTTGAACATCTTGCCGAGCAGCGGTCGCGACGAACGCACGTTGTAGAATGGGGTGAGGTTCAGCCGCGCACTTATGCTCATCCCCGCCGCGTAGCCGCCAAAGCTCTCGTTCATGTCCCACGGCAGCATGCTGATGTGATCGTGATACTCGTCGTGGTAGAGGTAGTAGTCGTTGCCACGATTGACGTAGCTGTCGAGATTCACCAGCACGATGTTGAGCGACAGGTACCAGAGCGCCTGGTCGACGTCGAAGACCTTCGGAAGGGCGGTCTCGAGCTGGGCATTCGCCGTGTTGTTCAGGACGTTGCACAGATCGCGGACGTCCTCCCAGGGTTTGATCGAGTTCGCCAGGTTCGCCTTGAGTTCGTAGGCGTTCTTGTAGTTCTGCAGTGTCGTGCCGAGCCACTGCAACGCGGAATTTCCCCGACCGGAGCTCGCCGGCGGGTCGCAGCGGTAGCGGTTGCCGTCGTTGCCGTTGTACCACCGTCCAATGAACTTCTTGTCCGGCTGCTGGACGTTGATGTACAGGCCGAAGTACGAGCCGTTGATGTAGACCTTCGCGTAGTTCGCCTTCGGCGCGGGCATGTACTTGCGCAGCAACCCGTAGGCGAGGACCTCGCGGCAGAGGGTCGGATCGTTGAACCCGTTGCTGAGATTCAGGCTGTCGTACCCCATCAACTCCTGACCAGGCACAAACGCGTCCATCGTCAAGTTGATGGACTTCTTCGTTCCTACAGCGAGGTAGGACGACACACCACGGAAGCGGACACCGACGTCCTTGTAGAGCACGCTGTCGACCACCAGGTTTGCCTTGACGTTTGTGTTGCTACTTCGCGCGGATTGCAGGTCGTTGTACCAAGTCGAGCTCGCGAACGTGAAATAGAACGTCCGCAGCGTGTCCACGTCGTAGAGCCCCGGGGACTGGCACGGAGTAGGCGCCGTGAGCGCCAGCAAGGCGCCCGTACAAAGGAAGCGAATCGATCCGCGCATGCGTACTTTGTGAGTTCCTGACTTGGCGTGACTACTTGCAGACAATGAAGTGCACCGCGTTCGAGGCCGTGAACCCCTTCGAGTCGGTGCCGCCAACCTGCAGGAAGATCGAGGTACCTGCCGTGGACGGAGTGTTGGGAATGGGAAGTTTCAAGCTGAACGCACCCATGGCATCCGTCGGGACCGGGAACGGCCCGATGAGGACCGGACCGCCGACCAACAGCACGAGGTCTGAACCGAGTCGGAAGTGGCCTCCAGCGGTCCCGAGGAACAGCAAACCGATACCGCTCTTCGGACCATTGGTCAGCTTCAAGTCAGGAGAGGATCCGACCTTGGGTTCACCGACGAGGGTCAGCCGGAAACGGTGCGTGAACGGATCGAACGCGTCGAATTCGCGCTCGCCGCATGCCATGACATTGCCCTTGACGGGAGATGGCGTGAGGTAGGTCACCCAGGGCAATCCTCCGTCATCCAGTCGTCCACACGAGATGTCCGCGAGCTGCGGACCAAACTCGATGTTGTCCGCCATGGTGAGGCCGTCGGTATTGAACAGCATCACGTGTTCGCCGTTGGTAGCGGAGATCTTGAAGTTCGCGTGGAGAGGACCGTCTAGTTGGTCCTCGTCGC